>CAZVLO010000172.1:0-2922 GCA_964628265.1 uncultured Papillibacter sp. | reverse complement strand
GTTATGGTTTTTCCGGAGCTGTCGGTAACCGGTTATACCTGCAGCGATCTTTTCCTTCAGAGGAGCCTGCTTACCGGCGCGGAAAACGCTCTGCGTGAACTGCTTGACGCCACCCGCAGCTGTGATGTGCTGACCGCCGTCGGCATGCCGGTGGAAGCGGACAACCGGCTTTTTGACTGCGCTGTCGTTTTCCATTCCGGCCGGATTCTTGCCGTGATACCGAAGACGTTTGTATCGGATAATAACGGCTTTTACGAAAAAAGATATTTCGCATCCGTCTCGGAAAGGCACGGCGACACCGTGAGGCTTTGCGGCGAAGAGGCACCCTTCAGTAAAAATATCCTGTTTCAGAATACGGCGACCCGGCTTACCGTCGGGGTGGAGATCGGAGAGGATCTCCGGATGATGATCCCGCCTAGCTCGCGCCACGCGCTTTCCGGCGCGAATCTGATATTGAATCTATCTGCCGGCAATGAGACGGTAACGAAGTCCGACTATCGCCGAGAGCTTGTGGGGCACCAGTCGGCTAGGTGCCTCACCGGTTACGTTTTTTCTTCGGCGGGGCAGGGGGAGTCAACCACCGATGCCGTCTTCAGCGGTCACGCCATGATCGCCGCCGGCGGCGTCATGGCTGCGGAGTCTTCCTGGACGGAGGAATCATCCTATATCTGTACTGATGTCGATATTGAAAAGCTCATGCATGACCGGCGGAAACTCAGCAATTTTACAGGTACGGCCGAACCGGGCGATTATCGGGTTGTGGCGTTTACTATGCAGGCCGGCCGGGACGTCAAAGAGCGCTTTACCGTCGATCCGCATCCGTTTATTCCGAGTGATAACGCGGAGAAATCCAGTCGCTGCAAAGAAATTTTCAAGCTGCAGTCCACAGGGCTCGCTGAACGGATGATGAAAACCGGAATAAAAAAAGCTATTATCGGCCTTTCCGGCGGCCTTGACTCCACGCTGGCTTTATTGGTTACTGCTGAAGCCGTGAAGGCGCTGCGGCTGCCGGAGACGTCCATTATCGGCATTACAATGCCGGGTTTCGGCACAACGGACCGCACATACAGGAATGCTTTGACGCTGATGCGGGAACTGGGCGTGACAAAAAAGGAAATATCCATCAAAGAAGCCTGCCTGCAGCATTTCAATGATATCGGGCATCCGCCGGATGTCTATGATGTCACCTTTGAAAATGTCCAGGCCAGAGAGCGGACGCAGGTTCTGATGGATGTGGCCAATCAGGAGGGCGGTCTCGTCGTCGGTACAGGAGACCTGTCGGAGCTGGCTTTGGGATGGTGCACCTATAATGGCGACCACATGAGCCATTACGGCGTCAACGGCGGCGTTCCGAAGACTCTTATCCGGCATGTTGTTTCCTGGTATGCCGAAACAGCAGAGAACAAAAACGTCTCCGCCGCGCTGCAGGACATTCTCGATACGCCCATCAGCCCCGAGCTGCTGCCGGCCGATCAGGAGGGCAACATCGCCCAGAAGACGGAGGACACCGTCGGCCCCTACGAGCTGCACGACTTCTTCCTGTTCCATTTCCTGCGCAACGGTTTTGCCCCGGCCAAGATTCTGAAGCTCGCCACGCTCGCCTTCGACGGTGTGTATCAGCCCCAAATCATCTGCAAATGGCTTGAAACCTTCTATAAGCGATTCTTTTCACAGCAGTTCAAGCGCTCCTGCCTCCCCGACGGCGTCAAGGTCGGCTCTGTATCCCTGTCCCCCCGAGGTGACTGGCATATGCCCAGCGACGCCTCGGCTTGCGCCTGGCTGGAGGAGCTGAAAAGAGCGGTCGAAGAACTTAAAAACGGCACGCTGTAAGGTAAGGATTCTGCTCTTGCTGCCACCATACCGCACTGGTTATTGTAAAACGTAAAATTTTGTAGGGGTGTGTTCTAAAACCAATCTCGCTAAGATACGAATAACAAACCATCAAAGGAAAACAAAATAGGAAATGCTTGCGGTTTAATATGGGCAAATGGCGGAGGCGGCGTTTGATAATAAAGACGACTAAACTATTTCTGATTCTCTATATCATTGTACTTTTCACATCAAGTTCTTGCGCGGCGAGCAATGCAAAAAATTACCCATTATCCGTAGATGACGGAGGCAGCGGAGAAGTTGGAAATCAACTGAATAAGGCCGGCGACTCGTGGGTTTTCGGGATACTGTTCATAAAAAACATCGGAAAAACACCGATAACGATCACACATGTGGCACTGACCGATGAGACAAATATGACCATGAAAGAAGCTTTGCTGCGAGAGGCTACGAATGGCCTTATCGGAGTAGCGCGCTGGCCGCTTGATATTAATGAGCATTATCCGATGGCAGATTATTCTGCTGCTGATGAATGGTTGGATGCCGAAGGCGCGATTATAGAACCTGGAGACGGGTTTAATCTGATTATTGTCGTAGACTCGCAGGAGGATGTCGCATCTGCTTCAGGATTAAAAATCGAATACAAGGATGCTAATCAGAAGAAATACGTGCAAAATTCGAATTACGCATATTACTTATCAAGTGAAGGACTCGAATAAGAAACAAAAAGCCCGGGACTGCAGTGTACCGCACCAGCAATAATGGACATTGAATAAAAAGCCCTATCGCAGAATTACAAAGAATTACGCAAGCTGGCGCCGTTTTTCGAGCGGCGTCAGCATTGTTTTAAGCTGGATGCGCTCGTTATTGTAAAACCAGATATACTCGTCTATGAGTTGCCTGGCATCACAGAACGTTTTAGGTTTGTGTCGATAGATGCATTCTGTTTTAAGAATGGAGAAGAAATTTTCTGCCAAAGCATTATCATAACAATTACCGCGTCTTGACATAGACGGTGTTATGCCATACTGTTGAGTAAGGGAAAAATATGCTTGTGAGGTATATTGAAACCCTTGGTCGCTGTGGAGTTGC
>CAZVLO010000171.1:0-3399 GCA_964628265.1 uncultured Papillibacter sp. | reverse complement strand
TTATCCTACGATTGGGGGATTTCTTTCAATGTCCGTTTTTTGTGGTGCAGTACAAGTCGTCGGGGGGGTTTCGAAAAGAGAGGGAGTTATTCGGGATAAGTTGAATCGGTGTGTTATAGCCGAGGGGGAAGGAGCGGTAAAAGTGTCAGGGATAGGAAAGCGAGTGGGTCACCGCTTGTCGGAGAATAACCGTTTCAACACTGTCATCATAATCCATAAATACATCTGATGTGTGAATAGAATTTTAATAAATTGTGAATTACTTGGCGGCTTTCCCGTCGCCTTTTTCATGGGCGGCCAAAGTGAGCGTGAAGGTGAATTTCGTAATTCCGCTGCTGCTTGTCACGAAAATATCTTCATTAAGGTTGTCTAATATCGTCTTTACAATGTAAAGCCCGAGACCCACGCCGTCGGGGTTTTCGCTTCTGGACCGGTCGGTTTTATGGAATCTGTCGAATATGAGCGGCATTTCCGCCACCGGTATCGTTTCGCCCCTGTTTTCGACGGAGACGAAGGCCTTTGGTCCCTGCTTCCAGAGGGACAGTTTGATTGCCGAGCCCTCTTCGGCAAATTTAATGGCGTTGTCAATGAGATTATAGGCAACCTGTGTATATGCGTCCTTATCGCCGCGGGTGTGAATAGCCTCTTCCGGCAGCTCGGCTTCTACATCGAGGCCCTTGGCTTCAATTTTCCCGCCGAGGCTTAAAAGGGAAAGGCGGATGACCTCGGAGATATCAAAACTGCCTTGGTTCAGCACCTCCGGTGAGGAGGACTGGATGCGTGACATGTCCAGCATGTTTCGGACAAGCCGGGACAGCCGCTTTGTTTCGGAGGAGATTACCTCAAGGTATTTGCGCTCTGTTTCCTGAGGAATCGTCCCGTCCAGGATGCCGTCGGAAAAACCTGATATAACGGTCATCGGCGTCTTAAGCTCGTGGGAGATGTTGGCGATGAAGTCACGCCGGAGCCTTTCGGAGCGCTCCAGTGATTCGGCCATGGAATTGAATGCCTCGGTCAGCTGGCCGATTTCATCCACGCGCCCGGTATCTTCAACCCTGACCGCGAAATCGCCTCGGGCAAACCGCCTGGCGGCGTGTGCCATTTCATTGAGCGGTTCAGCCTGTTTTTTTGTGGTGATGAATGATATGACAAATGTCAGGAACAGCACAGCGGCCGAAATCATCAGAAAGACGCCGGCAAACTGGCGCCAGAGCTGGGCCATGTCGTTGGATGTGCTGGACAGAAACATATAGCCGATCAGCCTGCTGTCGGAGATTCTGATGATGGAAAGGCCCATCACATAGCGAACCTCGCTGTATACGCCGCGCAGGTTCGTGTTTTTAGTGAAGCCGTTTCCGCTGTATACCTGTAATAAAACGTCCGAGGGGACGGTTTTGCCGATATGCTGGCAGACAAACTGACTGTCGGAGCAGGAGATGATGTTACCGTCCGCGGCGGTAATCAGAATATCGAAGCCTGTCGCGTGCGAGATAGTGGAGAGCGCCACGCGGAAGTCTGTACTGGTAATGTCATAACCCATGCTGGAGTAATTAATGAACGAAACCACATCTTTGGCTGTCATAGACATTGCCTTCTGTTTTTCGCCCATGATAAGCCGGTAGCTCCAGGCAAAATAGATGCTGCACAAAATCAGGAAGCTCAGGAATACGATGGAGGCCGTCATGTAAAAGTTTCTGATATAGATGCTTTTTTTCATGTTTCGTTCAACTCAAATTTGTATCCGACGCCCCAAACTGTCTTCAGGGACCATTTATCGCTCACATTTTCGAGCTTTTCCCGCAGCCTTTTGATATGGACGTCAACGGTGCGGGAGTCGCCGAAATAGTCGAAACCCCAGACCTCGTCCAGAAGCTGGTTGCGTGTATATACCCTGTTGGGCGTTGAAGCCAGGTGGTACAGAAGCTCCATTTCCTTCGGCGGCGCATCAGTCTTTTTCCCGTCGACAATCAGCTCAAAGGAATCCATATCGATGACCAGTCTGTCAAAGGTAAGCTTTTTCGATTCCTTTTCTTCGTCAGACGCGGCGCGCCGCATGACGGCGTGGACACGGGCCAGGAGTTCCTTGATCTCAAAAGGTTTGACGAGATAATCGTCAGCGCCCATTTCCAGGCCCGAGACCTTGTCAAACGTTTCGCCCTTGGCGGTAAGCATGATGATCGGGACTTTCGATACGCTTCTGATTTCGCGGCAGACAGCCCAGCCGTCAAGGACAGGCAGCATGATATCCAAAAGCACAAGGTCGGGCTGCAGCCGCTCGAATTCCGACACGCCCTTACCGCCGTTATCGGCAATAAAAACTTCAAAACCATCCTTTTCAAGGTAAAGCCGCAGCAGTTCCGCAATATTTATATCGTCCTCGATGACAAGAGCCTTCTTTGGCATGTGGATCCCCCCGTTTAAATGGATATATATGACGATGCAGGCCATAAGAATCATTTACAATTTTATCATAATACGCGTTTACAGACAATGGTGAACAAATTGTAAAAGGTCATCATGCGTTTTTAATGAAGATTATTGAATAATAAACCGGGAGGGTATATGCTGAAGCCGATGGACTGGACGGAGGGGAACGCCATGGCGCAGTGGAATTTATGGCACGGCTGCAGAAAAATATCACCCGGCTGCCGGAACTGCTACGTCTACCGCGGTGATGAACGGTACGGCAGGGACAGCAGTGTTGTGGCGAAAACCCAGGGCTTTGACCTGCCGATCCGGAAAAACAAGCAGGGCGGGGCGAAAATCGCGTCCGGCGAAACGGTTTACACCTGCTTCACGTCAGATTTTTTCCTGGATGAGGCGGACGGATGGCGCGGGGAAGCCTGGGCGATGATCAGGATGAGGCCTGACCTTGATTTTCTGATTATTACCAAGAGGATTCACCGTTTCTCCGTTGAGCTGCCGGCTGACTGGGGTGCCGGGTACGAGAACGTCACAATACTTTCCACGGTTGAGAATCAGACCATGGCCGATTTCCGGCTTCCGCTCCTTCTGGAAGCGCCGATTCGGCATAAAGGGATTGCCTGCGAGCCGCTGCTGGAGCGTATCGACTTGTCCCGGTACCTGGGACCGTCAATCGAAGGCCTCGTGGCCGGCGGAGAATCGGGCGAGCATGCCCGCGTCTGCGATTACGACTGGATCTTAGACCTCCGGCGTCAATGCGTTGAGGCAGGCGTGCCGTTTACTTTCAAGCAAACGGGGCGCTATTTCAGGAAGAACGGCAGGCTGTATACCATCGAACGTAAATACCAGCACGCCCAGGCGCGCCGTGCCGGCATCAATACATGAAGCAGGCCGGAAGTATGATATAAGCCCCCGGGCATAAATGTACCGCACCAGCATTAACGGACATTGAATAAAAGCCCCAGCCGTAGAATA
>CAZVLO010000170.1:2805-3472 GCA_964628265.1 uncultured Papillibacter sp. | reverse complement strand
TCCTTGTCCTCCAGAAGCACCTCCAGAGGGCCCAGGCCAATCACATCGTCATAGACCGCCTTTACGATCTTCTGACGGTCGGCACGCGATATATTAAGCCCCTTCGCCGTGATTAGCCCGTCAATGGCGCTTTTGTAAAACTCCTCAAGTTCGCTTCCGGCCAGCTCCCTGTCGCCGGTATTTCGGTTGAGGTAATCAATCAGCTCATTGTGAAGCATTTCCTTGACCGCCGCATACTCGTCGACCGTCTCCACCTCGGCTATGACGGGAGTCGGTATCCCGCTTCGGGCTTCGGTATGTGTTGCAACCTTTTGTTTTTCCAGCCGTTCCATCAAGGTCACCGGCAAGCACCTCCTTCAAAGGCGGCTCATTATATATTCGAGCGTCTTTGCGACTGCTTATATTTTTTCAGGAACTTTTTCCGTTCTTTCGGCGGCAGCTTTTGAATGTCAAAATCATCGGCGCCGGAAATCAGCAGCTTGGAAATATCGTCGATCGCAAGGCTAAGCTTTGACTTGGGCTCCCCGATAACAAACGGTATCCCGCGGTTAAGGGCGGAAACGGCCACATTGTAATAGCTGGGGATGCGGGCCCATATGGGGCATCCCAATACGTTTTGCACATCGTTTATCGTCACCGTGTTGATTTCCACGGCCCTGTTGACAAC
>CAZVLO010000170.1:988-2672 GCA_964628265.1 uncultured Papillibacter sp. | reverse complement strand
GGGGTATCAATGATGACATAATCATAGTAAGAGCGCAGAAGGCGAAGGAGACTCTGTATCCTATCGGAGGAAACGACGTCTGCGTACTCCGGGCTTTTGGGGGCGCACAGGACGTGAACGCCGGATGAATGGACGACCATATAGCTGCGCACCGAATCGATGTTGGGGATGTAAACCTCCTGAATCAGTTCTGCGATGGTGTCCTTGGGCTCGATGTCCATGTAGATGTGAACGTCTCCAAACTGCAGGTCCAAGTCGACCAGGGCCACCTTTTTTTTGCTTTCGGCAAGCTTGACGGCAAGGTTTGTGGCGATAGTGGTCTTTCCCAGCCCGCCCTTGGAGCCAAAGACCGTTATAACCCTCGACATCCAGGCCATGCTCTTGTTATCGGTCACCGCGGTAAGCCGTGTAGTCTCGTTGTTGTAGACCTTTTTGAGGTACTCGGCAAAGCGTTTGGGATCCTGCGGAAACTCCACCACATTATGCACGCCCACATTGGTGGCCTGCATCAGCGTGTTCAGGTCCATGTTCTCCGCAACCAGCACCACAAAAGTCCTGGGGCGGTAAAGTATCACCCGTTCCGCCAGATTGAGGACGTCAAAATCGCCGGAATCCATCGACATGATGATCATGTCCGGCTCGATGTTTTCTATATTATCAATGGCCGCGGTACCTCCGGGGGACTCCCCTATCACTGAGAGCTCCTCGTCCTGGATCATATGGCGCAGGGTTTCCAGCGTCCGTTCCATTTTGCTGATGAGCATTATGTTGATTTTCATCCTTCAACTCCCCTTAGTGCAGCCCTACTGTCCGTTATCCAGGATATCCGTTGAAATGACGCCTGCGTCCACTAGCTTTTCGTCGATGGGAGAACGGAGTGCGAATGAGAGCTGGCCAACATTCTGCGCCAAACTGAGCTCGACAGCCTGCTTAGGCGTGACCTCCAGCGTCACATTTGTGTACATGGCGCCGTTTTCTCCCGAGCCGTTTTTGTCAAGTATCTGATCTATGGCCAGAATATTGATATTCTGCATAAGAATGCGTGCCGTCATCTTTTTTTCTATCTGCCCGGCCGTTTGTATTTCAACCTCGTACAGCAGGATTACATCGGCCCGGTTCCCCGGCAGGAGCATGCCCGCCACGCCGCTGGTCGGCGTGACCGCAACGGTAACGGCCCGCATTCCCTCCGGCACCGTATAAGCCAGGGAATTGACGTTATCGGTGGAAACAAGGTCTACCAGCCGTCCGACGCGGATCTGCTCCCCGGCCAGAATCATCGAATTGGCAACCTTTCCGATGACGTCCTCCGTAGAGGACGCCGCCCCGGATAATATGGATTCCGGCGGGACCTTCACATATTTTAGCATTTCCCCGGTTATTATAGCGTTCTCCCTAATATCTACGGCGGCCACCACTACTGTGTTCAGAGGGGTCTCCACAGGTTTTGTCGCCTCTTGAAGGAATAGAAAAAGGCTGAGACCCGCCACTGCGGCGGCAAGTACGGCGATCAGTTTGACTTTTTTCATGGCAGTCGAGACCTCCCTGCGGGGCAATAAATAAGAAAGCGGAAAGCCGGCGTTCCCCGGCCAAGGGTTCCAACGTCGCTTTCCGTTATGGGCGTCAAAAACAGAAGGCCCGCGTCTGCGCAGGCCTAAAAAACGGCGCTACATCTCAAGCCGCATGG
>CAZVLO010000170.1:747-978 GCA_964628265.1 uncultured Papillibacter sp. | reverse complement strand
TGACGGCGTCCAGATCGAATGTTTTGCCTCCAAAAATTGCGGAGGTAAACCCCGTAAGAACCGCGGTGGGCGAGGTCACCGTTACAGTCACATCGTTGTCGGTAACCGCCAGGTCGACGGTCAGCGCATCCGGAAGGATGGCAGAACTGGCCATGACAACCGCCCTGGCATCGGCGACATCCTGTTCATTAAACGTCTGATCGTCATAAATGTGGATGGCTGAGTAACGGG
>CAZVLO010000170.1:0-737 GCA_964628265.1 uncultured Papillibacter sp. | reverse complement strand
AACCCATGGCGGTCACCCCTTTATCTCCCGTCAGAACGTTTATTACAGAAAAGCAAAGCCAGAGTATTCCGCAGCGAATATCTGGCTTATTGCTTCTCATACGGTTCTATTGCTTTTCATTTCAGGGCGCAATACCGTACTGCGGCTGCCGGGTATTGATACCACCCTCTGCACCGATTAAAACACTGCCGGCAGATTAAGCCGACGGATTATTCAGTCGATTCGTGACGTTATTAAACAGATTGGTAATGGACGGACCAAGCAGCAAGAGAGCGCCAACAACCACGATGGCGACAAGCGCGATGATCAGGCCATACTCCACCATGCCCTGGCCGCTTTCCTCGTCCTGAAGCCAATTCAGATATTCCTTCATTCCCTTTTACCCTCCTAAATTAAGTGTTTCATGCTTTCTTTCGTATATCTCAGCCATGGTATTTCTCCACAGTGCCAAGCGCATCCATATCGAAGGCTTAAAATACAAAACGCTCCTGTCCTTCCTCCTAATTATAGGAATAGACAGATGCTTGTCTCATCGCAACTGGCTGCCATCCCATATCGTTCGGATCAGGCCCTTTAGTTTTGTGTCACAGCCTTTCAGCTGCTTTGCCAACATATTTTATTGCACATTTAAACCTATACACATAGTATCACAAATGGTAAAAAAAGACAACGACAAACATCATTATGACGCTGTCAACTTGTTGTAGGATAATTTCTGAAAGAAGGCATCCTCTTTG
>CAZVLO010000169.1:0-3572 GCA_964628265.1 uncultured Papillibacter sp. | reverse complement strand
CACGTCGAATCTCATCAAAGCACACAAAATTATTTAAATACGCGATAAAAGCCAATCAAAGAATCTCCGGGTATCCTTCCGCCTTTTACCCAAGCGGAATCGACCGGAGATTCTTCATGCTCTGCCTCTCAGAATAAAGTAACCGCCCATGCGCTGAAAACTTTCTGCAGGGCGGCTTTTTATACTAAATATTTTTTAAAACGAACCGATATTATACTATGTCACCCCTACAGCATAGAATCAGGACATATGGAGGAATCATCATGCTCTATAAAATCAAACCGTTCGTTAACGCGCGCCTCGGTACAAAGGTACTTATATGCCAGCTGATCACGGCAGCGTTCCTGACCGCCGCCGTTATTCTGGGGCTTCTGGTCCTATTGAACCTTGCGGCGAAAACGCTCGTTACACTGATAATAATCGGTGTTCTCACCGCATTCGGCATCTTTCTGTCTTTTTACTTATCACGATTCCTCGGAGGTTATTTGAAATATCCTCTGGAAGGTATGACCCTTGGCCTTCAAAAGATGACGGAGGGTGATTTGTCGTATTTCGATAACGATATGATTATCGGCAAGGATACAAAAGACGAACTGATCCTGCACAGTGCGTACTTTCTTGACCTTCTGTTTGCCACGCGGGAGAAGGTTTCGGACACAAATCAAATTGCCAGCGGCGACCTGACGACGCAGATACATGTCAGATGCCCCAATGATCAGCTCGGCAACGCGCTGAACGAGCTCGTCCACAACACTCATCAGATCGTCAGTGCGATCTCTGTGACGGCCGACCAGGTTGCCTCTGGGGCAAACATGGTTTCCGATTCCAGTTATGCTCTATCCCAGGGTGCCGCCGCCCAGGCAAGCTCCGTTCAGCAGCTGACAGCTTCTCTGACGGAGGTTTCAGCAAAAACAAACGAAAGTGCCCAGAATGCCTTTAAGGCAAACGAGCTGGCTCAGAATGCCAAAAACAATGCCGATCTGGGCAACGAACAGATGAAGGAAATGCTCGGGGCTATGGACGAAATCAACGTCTCATCTAATAATATCGGCAGAATTATAAAGGTCATTGACGATATTGCCTTCCAGACGAACATCCTCGCGTTAAATGCCGCCGTCGAGGCCGCCCGTGCAGGCCAGCACGGCAAAGGGTTTGCAGTTGTGGCCGAAGAGGTTCGGAATCTCGCGGCTAAATCGGCTAACGCTGCCAAAGAAACCACTGATATGATTGAAGGCTCCATGAAAAAGGTTGAGGCCGGAACGAAGATTGCCAACAATACAGCCGACGCGCTAAACCAGATTGTTGAGCAGATTGAAAAGGCGGCAAGCCTCGTAAATGCGATTACCATTTCCTCCAACGAGCAAGCTATGGCAATTGAGCAGATCAACCAGAGCATCTCCCTCGTTTCGGAGGTTGTTCAGACGAACGCCGCCACAGCTGAGGAAAGCGCCGCGGCCAGTGAAGAACTCTCCGCCCAGGCAGCTCAGCTGAAGGAAGCCGTCAACGCGTTCACCATTGAAACAGAAAATATTCCGGTTACAAAACGTCCTGCAGAAAGACCCAGGGGTGAAATAGACCCCCAGCCTGCCGCCGCGGTAAAATCCAAGATCTCTCTGGAAGACGATTTCGGTAAGTATTGATAGTTTTTATTAAAATGCTGCGGAGATTCCAAATAAACACCCATTCTTTTTCATGATACTCCTAAGGGTTGCTGCCGAGCGGTTTTCGCGACCGGCGCGACCGGTATGTTAATGTGTATCGAAACGGTAAAATGCGTCTGATCGATATCGATGTTCATTTTACCCTTATACTTGTCGATACAACGAGCGACATTTTTCAGGCCGTAGCCGTGTATATCCGTGTTTTTTTCATCCTGCTCCGATTCGCGGGCATGTTCTCCGTACGGGTTTTTGATTTCGTAATACAGCAGCGCGCCTTTCTGGATGAGCTGTATTGAAATTCTCCTCCGCCCTTCTATCAGCCGGAGACATGCTTCGATGGCGTTATCGACGGTATTGCCTATGATGACGCTCAGATCTGCGGCGGAAATATTCAGGTCCGGCCGGACCCTGATATCAAGTTCCGTTTCGATTTTCATTCTCCGCGCTTTCTGTATGCTGGCGTTCAGCACAGCGCTGACAACCGTGTTCCCAACATCGACGATATTTCCGAGATCGTCAAACAGCACAGACACCTGGGCGATGCATTCTCTGGCATGGACGATGTCATTCCTGCATATAAGCTCATTCATTGTATTCAGATACTTCCTGATATCGTGCCAGAGCGCCCGCGTTTTGTCCTGGTCCTCCTTAATCTGGTTGAAATAATCTACCTTCATCCTGTATTGCAGCTCTGCCAGCTCGTTCTGGCGCTTCATTTCACTTGCTGTCTTAATCCGTTCCACATATATTATAATCACGATGTTTATGTAAAGAATACCGACGGCGCCCACAATAAAGCTCCAAGTCAGCTGCGCAGCTTCTTCACGCACGGCAAGATACATAAAATAACAGACAATTATGCTGAAGACCTGACACAGCAGAAGAGGGACTGCCTCCATTAATGAATCCTGTGACTTTTTCCATTTTGTCAGGCGAATAACCATGATGATAAGCAAGAATTGGAATAGTTTTCCCAAAACAATATAGAAAACCCGGATATTTCCGTAACCCGTCAGTGTTTCGGCCTGGATCCCGTAGAACATCATCAGTCCGGAAATAGTATATTCAACAGTTATATTAATCCCGCACAAGAGCAGGGCACCATAAAAAGCGTTCAACCATTTGGAACCGAACAGCAGCATGGACAGGATAAAGTACGATAGAAAATTGAATCCCAACAGGATCATCGGTGAGGCAGAAAAGGCGCCAAGAAGGCACCTTACGATTCCTGTTACGATATAGGACGCCCACACAAAAAAGTTGCTTTTGACATAATTCTGATTCATGCCTCTCAGAAAAATACTGAGTATAAGCATTTCCAGAATCGCCGCAGCGAACTCAATCGCAATAAACACCCTGCGCTACCTCCTAAGATATTGATGCAGTGCTTTAAAAACGTCGTCTTTCCTATTCCGGCTGATGCTGATGACATGGCCATCTTCCATAATAAATTCCGATTGTGTCGTACTGACAACATGCTCAAGATTAACCAGATAACTTTTGTGCGGTCGAACGAAGCTTCCCCCGCTGAGCATTTCCTCAAGATTTTTCAGCGATTCTCTGTAATCGTAAATGCTCTTGTCTGTTCGTACCCTGACGTTGTGGTCAAATACCTCAAAATAATAAATATCTTTTGTCGAGATCATCATGCTTTTTCCATTAACTTCAATCATAATCTTTTTCGGGACAATCTGCTTCTGGGACGCTTTCAGGACAGCCCTCAACTGCTCGTATGTAATCGGTTTGATCAGGTACCTGAAAGCCACCTCATAACCAAGTATTGTGTATTTGCTGCTATTCGTCACAAATACTATCAGCGGCCTTTCATTGCGGCTTACTATAAGCTTGGCCGCGTCAGAAACTGCCCCAAACTCCGTAGAAATTGAAAATGACAGCTCCAAGTAGTTCTGA
>CAZVLO010000168.1:2838-3811 GCA_964628265.1 uncultured Papillibacter sp. | reverse complement strand
CTTCTATTTTCTTCAAAAAGCGTTTTTTTGCCTTGTATTTTCGCTTAATTGTTACAAAAGTATTAAGAAAATTGCATCTTAACAGGCGGCAAAGCATTGGGATTGCCGGATAACTCGATTTTGAAAATCTCTTTTTGTGCTGTGTATATGTTTTTTCAGCCGGCCTCGAATCGGCATTTATATGATAGATATACGTAAAATATAGCGCCTCCCGGGTCATTATAACACCGGAGACGTGATAAGCTGGCTTTCTGTCCGCCCGCGCAGCGACGTACAAAACGGCCGGCGGGCTGCGTGCAGCCGATGCTATATAATCTTCTCTATCGCTTCGACAGCCTTTTCGATTGTACAATGGTGGATGGTCTCGCCGTTGACGATGAGGTTCGGCCCTTTTTCGCACTGCTCACCGCAGAAGGACACCTTAAATTCCGTGATGTCCGAAATGCCCCGGGTCTTCATGTAATCCATCAGCTTCGTATAGAGATCCTGCGCGCCCCGGATAAAGCAGCCGGTACCGAAGCAGAGGTTGAGTTTCAGCCTGCTGTCTTGCTTCTGACCTGACAGGACAATCGCCTCCCCAGATATTCTTTCGGTTTGGTTATCCTCGATCCATGAGGTCATTTTTGATTTTTTTCTTCAGGTGCTTTGAAAGCACGGCAAGCGACGACGCCATGTTTTCGTTTTGAACAAGAATGTTGTCCGGCACTTTGAGCTGAACGGGCGCAAAGTTCCAGACGGCCAGAATGCCGCCCTCAATCATCCGGTCGCAGACGTGCTGTGCCTCGCAAGCCGGTACGGTGATGATGCCGATGTTGATGTGCATCCTCTCGCACAGGCTGACCATCTTGTCAATGTGCAGCACTTTCTTGCCGCCGACTTCCGTCCCTATCACATTCTCATCGGTGTCAAAACCCACGACAATGTCAAGCCCGCTGTCATCGAAACCATTATAGGACAAGAGCGCGCGCCCCAG
>CAZVLO010000168.1:0-2828 GCA_964628265.1 uncultured Papillibacter sp. | reverse complement strand
CCAACGCCGGCGAGTACCGCCTCCTTGACATTTCCGTAGCCGAGATATGTGCTCAGATCGACAATGAGCTTTTCAAGAAGATAACCGGTCCGAGGCCTGCCGCCGCTCTTGATGGCTGCCAGATCTTTTCTGACCATAACCTCATTCAGGCCCAGCGCCCTGGCGATGGCAGGGGCGGCTATGATCTTCGTCTTCTCCCTGTCGATTGATTTCAAATAATTCAAATAAATCGGCAGGCGCTTCAGCGTCTGGACAGAAATAGGCGGCACTGTATTTTCCATATCAGGCATATCGGTACCTCGTCAATCAATCAGTCGTTCATTATCGATATTAGTATTGCTGCCCGTATGTGTCAAGTCCGAATCTTCTGTTAATTATGAAAAATGCCGATATGTACACTGTGGTCTTCGCTTTGTACCTTTCATAACCCATATGCCGTATGGTATAATCAGCACATAGTGAAAAAAGAGAGAGCGTGATTTGATTGCAGAGAAAATTTCCACATATGTTCAGTCCCCTGAAGGTGGGCGCCGTTACTTTGAAAAACCGCATTATCTCAGCGCCCATGACATACCCGATTTTAACGTCCGACGGCTGTCTGACGCCGGAGGCTATTGCCTTTTATGAGCTGCGCGCGAAAGGCGGCGCGGCCGTCGTCACCGTCAGCGAGGTCATTGTTGACAGCAAAACGGGCAAGTATTACCCGATACAGGTCGTATTGGACGCGGCCAACGCCAAGGACAGTCTCGCCATGGCGGCCCGCGCAATCAAGCGGCATGGCGCAATACCGAGCATTGAGCTCTCTCACGGCGGTAAATACGCCATTACGGAAGGCTTGCCGCTCAGCCCCAGCGACGATTTTGAAGACGGTAAAAAAACAGCCCGCGCCATGACGAAGGAAGAAATCAACGGGCTGATTGAAGCTTACGGCAAAGCGGCGAAGCTGACGAAGGACGCCGGGTTTGAAATGATGCTCATCCATGGCGGACACGGCTGGCTCCTTCACCAGTTCCTCTCGCCGACCACAAATAAGAGGACGGACGAATACGGCGGCAGTCTCCCCAATCGCGCGCGGTTTGCCCTGGAGGTTCTGGATAAAGTACGGTCCGTCGTCGGACCCGGCTTTCCGCTGGAG
Organism: uncultured Papillibacter sp.; assembly: GCA_964628265.1. Taxonomy (GTDB): domain Bacteria; phylum Bacillota; class Clostridia; order Oscillospirales; family Oscillospiraceae; genus Sporobacter. The sequence continues at coordinate 1,693 of CAZVLO010000168.1, read as the reverse complement.
CTGCGCATCAGCGCTTCGGAATACATGGATGACGGCTATCCCTTAGAGGACGTCATTGAATTCGCCAAGCTCGTCCAGGACAAGGTCGATTTGCTCCAGGTCTCCACCGGCGCGCATCACGGCAGCTTTGACAAGACGCACCCGTCCATGTTCATGGAGCGGGGCGTCAATGTCCATTTTGCCGAGGAAATCAAAAAGCATGTTCAAATTCCTGTTTCAACCATCGGCGCGCTAAACGAGCCGCAGATGATGGACGATATCATATCCTCCGGCAAAGCCGACGCCGTTGTTATGGCGCGGGCGCTCCTGGCTGATCCGTTCCTGCCGAAGAAGGCGTATATGAACAGGGACGACGAGATTGTCCGCTGCTGCCGCTGTTTCACGTGTATGGCCGAGCGCCTGACGACGGGACTGCGTATCTGCGCGTTAAATCCAGTCATCGGCAATGAGTATGAATTGAGCTTTGCCTCTGCGCCCACAACGCCGAAAAAGGTCCTCGTAGCGGGCGGCGGGCCGGGGGGAATGGAAGCGGCATTGACGGCGGCCCTGCGCGGTCATCGGGTGATCCTCTGCGAGAAATCTGACGAGTTGGGCGGCGCCTTGAAGTCCGAGCGGGGAATCTCGTTTAAGAAAGACCTGTACGCCTTTGTGGGCACAAAAGCGCATCAGCTTGAAAAAGCAGGGGTGGAGGTGCGCCTGAATACCGAGGTGACGCCGAAGCTGGCGGAGGGAATAAGCCCTGATGTTTTGATCGTCGCCGTCGGCGCATCACCGGTCATACCCCCCATACCCGGTATCGAAGGCAGTCAAGTCATCGTCGCGAATGACCTGTATGCGCGCCGCCATGAGGTCGGCCGAAAGGTTGTCATTCTCGGCGGCGGCCTTGTGGGCTGCGAAACAGCGGTCCATCTTGCCCGGGAGGGGAAGGACGTGACGGTTGTGGAGATTAAAAGACGCCCTCGTCACCGTCGACAGAGACGGCAACGAGATCACCTTCAAGGCCGATACCATCATCGTCGCCGCCGGTCAGCGCCCCCTGCGCGATGTGGCGGATAAGCTCCGCGACAGCGCCCCCGAGGTCATCGAGCTCGGCGACTGCGTCAAACCCGCCCAGGTCACCCAGGCTGTCTTCCGCGGCCACTTCGCCGCCCTGGATATTTAACCCGCCAACCCTCCCGCTAATAATGTATGGGGCTTCGCCCCATGCCCTTTTTGCTGCATAAGAAAACCCCGCGTCAGACGCGGGGTTCTCTTATGAGCCGCCCGGGGCCGAGACGCTTCTCCAAAACGCGTCCAACAGGGCCTCCAGGGACTTCTCGTCCCTGACAGGTTGGCAGCCGTGCCAATGGGCGGGGAACAGATTTACATAATTACGATGGCCGAAGCGCTCGTCGATGAGCAGGACAGCACCGGCGTCTGTTTCGCTGCGGATGACACGTCCGGCGGCCTGCAGAACCTTGTTCATGCCGGGGTACATGTAGGCGTATTCGAAGCCCATGCCGTTTTTCACGTTGAAATAGTCTTTAATAATGTTCTGCTGGACACTCAGCTGGGGCAGGCCTACGCTGACGATGACAGAGCCGATGAGGCGGCTGCCCTTGAGATCGATGCCTTCGGAAAAAATACCGCCGAGGACGCAGAAAGCAATGAGGGTTTCCGCCGGCGCGTCGACAAAGGCAGAGAGAAACTGCTC
>CAZVLO010000167.1:808-3911 GCA_964628265.1 uncultured Papillibacter sp. | reverse complement strand
CCGTCGGTCGCGGCCAGGTCTACGGCTTGCTGGGTGCCAACGGGGCGGGGAAGAGCACCGCCATTGAATGTATCCTGGGGACCAGGAAACCGGACAGCGGGGCGGTGTCGATTCTCGGCCTGGACCCCGATAGGGATAGGAAAGCGCTCTTTGAGCGCGTCGGCGTTCAGTTTCAGGAATCAAGCTTCCAGGATAAAATCACGGTCGGGGAGCTCGCCGCCGTCACCCGCGCGCTGTATAAAAATCCGGCGGACAGTGGTGAACTGCTCCGGCAGTTCGGGCTGGCGGACAAGCAAAAAAGCTTCGTCAACGAGCTCTCGGGCGGCCTGAAGCAACGGCTGTTCATCGTCCTGGCGCTGATTCCGAACCCGGAGGTGGTTTTTCTTGACGAGCTCACCTCGGGCTTGGACGCCAAAGCGCGCCGGGAGGTTTGGAAGTATCTGTCGGCACTGAAGGAAAAGGGGATGACCATCCTGCTGACGTCGCATTTCATGGATGAGGTCGAGGCACTGTGCGATACGGTTAATATTCTGAAGAACGGCCGGACGGTCTTCTTGGGGACGGTCAGGGAGGCCGTGGCGTCAAGTCCCTGCGAAAAGCTTGAGGAGGCATATCTGTGGTATACGGAGGAGGAGAATGAAAATGAAAGCTTTTAACGCGATGCTGAAAACGGAGCTGCGCCTGTCCCTACGCGGTATGGATATGGTCATCTTCGCCGTCATCATGCCGGCTGTCGTCATGGTGATCCTCGGTGTCATTTACGGGACGAAGCCGGCCTTCGAGGGCGCCGGGTATACGTTTCTGGAGCAGTCCTTCGGCGCGGTAGCGTCCATTGCCGTCTGCGCGGCGGGCGTTATGGGTCTGCCGCTGGTCGTCTCGGATTACCGGCACAAAAAAATCCTGAAACGCTTTCGCGTTACGCCCGTCAGTCCGGGCATGCTGCTGGCTGTTCAAGTGGCTGTCAATTTTTTATACGCTTTCGTATCGCTGATTCTTATCTACGGTGTCGCCGCGCTCTTTTTCGGTTACCGGATGAGCGGTTCTGTTTTATCCTTTCTGGGCGCGTATCTTCTCGTACTGCTGTCCATTTACAGTATCGGCATGATGGTGGGCGGCGTTTCGCCGAACACAAAAATCTCGAATCTCCTCTGCAGCGTCCTGTATTTCCCAATGCTCATCTTTTCAGGCGCGACGCTGCCCTACGAGGTCATGCCGCCCGTGCTTCAAAGACTGGCCGATTTCATGCCGCTGACCCAGGGGATCAAGCTGATGAAGGCGGCGTCCCTCGGCCTTCCGGCGGATAGCGTCCTGTTACCCGTCATTGTTATGCTTGCCCTTGCCGTTATCTGTATCGGCGTGTCCCTCCGGTTTTTCAGATGGGAATAACATTCTATGTAAGGATGCCGCACTCAACAAAGGCATCCCTTGGGAGAAGGCGACTGATGAGGGAGCCCGTGCCGCGTAACGCCGCACAAGACGGCAAACGGGCCGATGTGGTCATCGGCCCCTACGAGTCTGGCGCCGAAGTGCAAGCAAATCGCGGGCGCGTCAAGTACGCGCCCCAAGCTCCACCTTGGGGGAGCTGGCGCCAAAGGCGCCTGCAGGGGGGAACTGTCCCGCGTAACGCCGTACCATAAGACCAATCTTGTAGGACGCTCTCCGACGCGCCATCGTTTTTTCATAAGCAATGACCCTTGGTTTGTCATCCTGAGGAGCTATGCGAGGAAGGATGACAGATTTAAGACAACATCATACCCACCCGTACCGCCAGTGCCGTCATCTCAGCCCGGGAGATGCTGACCTCGGGTCGGAAGCTGCCGTCGGGGTAACCGGTGATGATGCCCCTTCCGCTCAGGGCGCTGATGGCGTCATAGGACCAGGCATATGCAGCGGCACTGATGTCGGAGAAAGACGGCTTTTCGCCGGTCGGCACATAGCCCAGATGGTTGTTGAACATCACGGCCAGCTCCTGCCGTGACACGGGCCTGTCCGGCGCGAAGCGGTTTCCGCCGATACCGGAGATGAGCTGATACCGCCTGGCGGAGTTGATATACGCTTCAGCCCAGCTGCCCTGTGTGTCAGCAAAGCTGTAGTTTTTGTTTGCTTCAACAGGGTAACCAAGCATCCGGACAAGAACAGCGGCGGCCTCGGCACGGGTCAGGGATTTATCGGGGGCAAAGCTGTCGGGAGAGACACCCTGCACCCATTTATTTATATAAGCGTGGAGTATGTAGTCTTTTGCCCAGTTATTCTGAATATCGCCGAAGGTGCAGCCGTTGAGCCACAGCCTGTAATAATCCCAGGTGTCGCCGGTCTCCTGTCCCAGACTCCAGCTGCCGGCGCCCTTGATATCGTATTTCCGGACAAGAGCCAGCTTTGCTTTCAGCGTTTCCTCGTTTTCATACCAGATGGTGTATGTACCGGCGGCTAATGTCTTCCCGCCGACGACAGGCTTCTCATCTTCGGCGTTAACCGTTATGATCGCCTTTGCCGAGAGGCTCGTACCGTCCACGGTTACACGGCCTGCGTATTTGTCGATATACTGCGCCACTCTTGTGTTGCTGATGCCGTAGCCATTGGGGTAAACGCCGCTGTCGGACCAGATGCGGCCGTAGAAGGGGAGACCCAGAACAATTTTTTCCTTCGGTGCATGTCCGAGCGCGTATATGATTGACTTCTCAACGAAGGACAAGCTCGCTACCGACCCGGGCTTGCTGCCGTCCCAGGATTCGTCAGAGGCCATTATCATCAGGTAATCGCTGTGCGCGGCCAGTCCTGCATAGTCGTAGGAGCCGTGCCAGCCTGTTTTGTAACCGTTCGGATTGGCGGCGACAGCCACGGCAAGCGTCTTGCCGGGCGGGAGCTTTTCCCGCAGCAGCCGGACAAAATCAACGTAATCGACGCGCTGCAGTTCGGTAAGGTTCTCAAGATCCACGTTGACGCCATCCAGATTATACGCTTCAACCGCTGCGGCAAGGGAATCAGCCAGCGCCGACCTGTTGTTCAAGGCGCTGATACCCGCCGACCTGTTCCAGTGGTTGGTCACAAACGGCACGACCTCGATGCCCTTTTGGTGCATCTGGTCCACAAACGTCCGGCTAAC
>CAZVLO010000167.1:0-798 GCA_964628265.1 uncultured Papillibacter sp. | reverse complement strand
GGTCGTCAAAACAAGATTACCTGATGCGTCCAATTCGAAGTAATTGGGCGAGACCTCGTGGAGGGAATTCTGCGCTGTGTCCACGAGCCTTGTATAGCCCGCGGCATTTCCGAAGTATATGTAAGACATATTAAACCTGTAGTCCGCCGCTCCGGCGTCGATACCTGAAACAAGTGACGTCAGGATGAAGGCAGACAGCAGTAAGCATATTTTTTTCATTCTGTACATATGTGTCCTCCTGCAGTGCTTAAATTACAGGACAACTGTATCGTACAAAAAGTGAATCCACAATGAACAAATACCGGAAGTTCTTAAGTTTACTGGAATGTGCCTGCCTGCTGTCGTGTGCCGCGCAGGGAACGGTCTTGATCTGCACCCCGCAGTATTTGCGGCGAAAACGGGTTGGCAGAATGCCGATTAATCACGTCTCCGGTGTTATAATGACACCGGAGACGCTGTAATTTAGGTATATCTGTAATACAAATGTCAATTCGAGATCGTCTGAAAAAATATATACATAGCAAAAAAAAGATTTTCAAAATCGAGTTATCCAGCAATTGCAATGCTTTTCCGCCTGTTGGGACGCGTTTTTCTTAATACTTTCGTAACAATTAAGCGAAAATACAAGGCAAAAAAACGCTTTTTTAAGAAAATAGGAGGCAAAAATTCAAAAATACCCCTTAAAAATGCGTGAATTCCCGCCTTCACGGGCATGACATGAGGGCATTGCCGCGGGGTGGATAGTGCAGGTGAAACAATCCTCAGTCACCCTGCGGGTGACAGCTCCTTTCAAAAGGA
>CAZVLO010000166.1:3657-4057 GCA_964628265.1 uncultured Papillibacter sp. | reverse complement strand
AAATGGGCAACTAATTTTATAACTTTGGGGCTTGACATCTATTGGCAGGTATAGCTGGTCTGTAATTAAATATCTCCCCAGCGGATGACACAAGCCGCGCTTGTCAGACCGCCGCCGAAAGCGGACATTGCGATATAATCACCGTCTTTAAGCCTGCCCTCCCGATTAAGCTCATCCAGCAGTATCGGTATGCTGGCGGACGAGGTGTTGCCGTATTTTTCGATATTTTTGGCAAATCTCTCCGCGGGGATATCCAGCTTCCTGACGGCCGCGTCGATAATGCGGGCGTTTGCCTGATGCGGTATGAACCAGGCGATGTCGGACGGCTGCAGTCCCGCGTCCCGGATGACATCAATCAAATCGCCCGTCAACGCGTTGACGGCAAATTTGAATGTCTCCT
>CAZVLO010000166.1:0-3647 GCA_964628265.1 uncultured Papillibacter sp. | reverse complement strand
ATGTCGCGGCTCCACGGTGTAAAACGGTGATTTCCCGTCATAGTGCGGGATGCTTATAACGTTGCTGCCGCCCCTGGCGTAGAGCTTCGACGACAGGTAACCGTCACCCTCCCCAAGGACCATGGCCCCCGCGCCGTCGGCAAAGATGACACAGGTGTTCCTGTCGGACCAGTCTATCAGACGGCTCAGGCGTTCCCCGCCGACCACAAGCAGCTTTTTTACCTTCCGGCGCGCGAAATATCCGGCGGCTGTATCAAGGGCGTAAATGAACCCGCTGCAAGCGGCATTGACATCAAAAGCCGGGCAGGCTGCTCCCAGAAGATTCTGAACCATACAGGCCATTGACGGCGACGCGTCATCGGGGCTGACCGTCGCGCAAATAATCAGGTCCAGTTCGCCGGGTGACGTATGGCTCATATCCAGCGCCGCTTTTGCTGCAGCGCAGGCAAGGTCTGCGGCCGTCTCCGTCGTACAGATGCGGCGTTCCCCAATGCCGACACGTTGTCTGATCCATTCGTCCGATGTCTCAACATAATCGGACAGCTCTTTGTTTGTCACCGTACGCGACGGCACGCAATGACCTGTTCCCAAGATTTTAAAACTCATGTCTCCGCTCCAACGCTTTTTTCGAAAAATTTATTCAGTTTGGCGATGACGCGGACAAGAAGCTCCTGCTCGCTCTCATCAAATTCACTTTCAATCTCATGAATCATGCTCATATGATAGCGTTTATGATAGGTATATACCTTCCGGCCTTCCCGGGTCAGCGTGACATGGACGACTCGTCCGTCTGTCTCGCAGCTGTTCTTATTGAGATAACCCTTTTTTTCGAGTTTTTTGACGGCAACGGTGACGGACGGTCTGGCAATTTTGAGATATTCAGCGATTTCGCTGACCGTCTTGCCTTCTTCCCTGTCCTCTCCGACGCACTCAATCAGATGCATTTCGCGAATTGTGAGGTTAATACGGCTGTTTCTCTGTAAAAATTCCTCTTCTAAGCGAACGATATTATGATAGACTTCTATGAGCATATTGTTCAGCATCATCTGGAAACTTTGCATTTCTTCCCATCACCTTCAAACCAATTAGTTAGATTAACTAATTAATTATATCAGCGATTGTACTTGCTTATGCGTCAAATGTCAATAGAAATGCACTAAAATAAATTTAGCACCTCAAAGTATTGACACACAGGATATGTTATGTTACATTGTTAAAAATAGTTAGTTCTTGTCATTTGAAATTCAAGACAAGAAGGGGACAAAATGAAAAACGTTCTTTTTGCATATGCATACTATTACTTTTACTTTACAGGCAAAGTAAAAGCGATTGATGCTGCAAAAAGCGCAATATAGCGGTTACCACAAAAAGTAACTGACAACATTGCAAGGGGCTGTGCAGATAAATCGCTGCACAGCCCCTATTTATTTCTTGTTATTTTTGGAGGATAATAAAAATGATTGCAGTATTAAAGCCGGGCACGACAAAGCAGCAGATTGATAATCTCATCAACTGGTTCAAAAGCAAGGGACTTGACGTCCATCTGTCGGTCGGCCAGTACCGCACAATCCTCGGACTGATTGGCGACACGACTATCATCGATGTGGAACTCCTCGAAGGCCTTGACATGATCGAATCCGTCAAGCGCATCACCGAACCCTTCAAGAGCGCCAACAGGAAATTCCATCCGGACGACACGTCCATCGACGTTGGCAACGGCGTTCTCATCGGCGGTGGGCACTTTCAGCTGATCGCTGGGCCCTGCTCCGTCGAATCGGAGGAGCAGATTCTTGGCATCGCCGAAAGCGTCAAAGCATCCGGCGCGTCAATCCTGCGCGGCGGCGCGTTCAAGCCCCGCACCTCCCCCTACGATTTCCAGGGGCTTCGCGCCGAGGGGATTGAGCTACTTCTCGAAGCAAAGAAAAAAACAGGCATGCCGATCGTTACAGAGATCATGAACGCCAATCACCTGCCCTTATTCGATGTGGTTGATATCATCCAGGTTGGGGCGCGCAATATGCAGAACTTTGAGCTTCTTAAGGAACTGGGCAAGACCCGCAAACCTGTTCTTTTAAAGCGGGGACTTGCCAATACGCTCAAGGAGTTTCTGATGAGCGCCGAGTATATCATGGCCGGCGGCAACGAAAAGGTCATTCTCTGTGAACGCGGCATCAGGACCTTTGAAACATATACCCGAAACACACTGGACCTCTCCGCCGTCCCGATGCTCCGGGAGCTGACCCATCTTCCGATTGTCGTCGACCCCAGCCATGCCACCGGCACAGCGCGCCTGGTGAAGCCCATGGCGATGGCTGCCGCCGCTGCCGGCGCAGACGGTATCATGATAGAGGTGCACAACGACCCGGCAAACGCCCTTTGTGACGGCGCACAGTCACTGACTCCGGAACAATTCCGCGACGTTGCCGACAGGGTCCAAAAAATCCGCGGGGTGATATCGGGATGATTATCGGTATTGTCGGACTTGGCCTTATCGGCGGTTCCCTGGCAAAAGCCTACAAGCGCGAGGGGCACACTGTCTTTGGATTGGATCAGGATGAATCCATACTTGGCATTGCGCAGCTGTCCGGCGCTGTTGACGGCGCTCTCGACAGCAGCACAGTGGACAAGTGCGACGTTATCTTTCTTGCCGTCTATCCAAGGGCCGCCGTTGCATATCTTGAGAGTACAGCTGCTCTGATTCCCATAGAGACACTGGTGATTGACTGCTGCGGCGTCAAGCGCTGTGTCTGCGAAGAATGCTTTGCCATCGCGAGGCAGTACGGCTTCACGTTTGTGGGCGGCCATCCCATGGCCGGCACACACAATTCCGGCTTTAAGCACAGCAGGGATACGCTTTTCAAAGGCGCGGCCATGATTCTCGTCCCTCCCGCCTATGACGACGTTTTGCTCTATGACCGTTTGGAAAGGGTTCTCAAACCGGTCGGCTTCGGAAGGCTGACTGTGACGACGGCTGAAAAGCACGACGAGATGATTGCCTTCACCTCACAAATGGCGCACATTGTTTCCAATGCCTATATAAAAAGCCCGACAGCCCGCGGCCACAAGGGCTATTCCGCCGGCAGCTATAAGGATTTGACCCGCGTGGCGTGGCTCAACCCCGACATGTGGTCGGAACTGTTTCTGGAAAACCGCGACGTGCTCATCAGGGAACTTGATTTCTTCATTGACTCGATTGTCAAATACCGTGAAGCACTCACAGCTGACGACAGGGGGAAAATGCGCACGCTCCTGGACGAAGGCCGGGCGATTAAGGAGGAACTGGACGGAAGATGAAAAATATCACAGTCAACGCGTCAAAAACTTACGATATTCATATCGGTGCCGGGCTGCTGGATCAGGCCGGCAGCTACATTGCCGATACCGTCAAAGGGCATATCGCCGCCATCGTGACGGATGACCGGGTAGATGCGCTTTATTCGGACCGTCTGACCGCGTCCCTTGCCACAGCCGGCTTCGCCGTTATCAAACACGTCATCCCCAACGGGGAGCCGTCAAAGAACGCCTCTCAATTCATCGCGCTTTTGAACCATCTTGCCGACGCGAAACTCACCCGTGCCGATGCTGTCGTTGCCCTGGGCGGCGGTGTTGTGGGGGATCTGGCCGGGTTCGCGGCCGCGACCTATATG
>CAZVLO010000165.1:0-4074 GCA_964628265.1 uncultured Papillibacter sp. | reverse complement strand
CCCCAGGAGATGGAGAGCTGCCGTCGAACTCTTGTGTTTTCGGTCAGCGCGACGATGGGACATTGAGGCCGAAAGCGGGAGATCATCCGGGCTGTATGGCCAGAGGATGTAACGGAGACAATGGCACTGGCACCGAGATCCATGGCTGTCGCACAGCCGGCATGGGTGATGGCATCGTTGACGGCTGTTTTCTTTTCAAAACCGAGCTCCCGGAAGCGTTTCCAGTAATCGATGGCGCCTTCGGCTGTCCGGGCTGTCTTGTCCATGGTGATAACGCTTTCAAGGGGATATTTACCGGCGGCAGTTTCGCCGGACAACATGACGCAGCTGGCCCCGTCAAAAACGGCGTTCGCCACATCGCTGACCTCTGCCCGTGTAGGCCGCGGGTTCCGTATCATTGAATCAAGCATCTGCGTGGCGACAATGACAGGCTTGCCGGCCAATGTGCCCTCGCGTATGATGCGCTTCTGGAGAATAGGCACCTCCCAGGCGTTGACTTCCACGCCCAAATCGCCTCTGGCGACCATGATGGCGTCAGACGCTTCAATGATCTCGGCGAGGTTTTTTATTCCCTCACGGTTTTCCAGCTTTGAAATAATCCGTATGCCGTCACCACCGTGCTTTTTCAATATGTTTCTGATAGCCAGGACGTCTGCCGCCCTCCGGATAAACGAAGCGGCGATAAAATCCATATCGTTCTCGATGGCGAATATGATGTCCCGCTCATCCGATTCGGTCAGGCTGGTCACATTTATACTGACACCCGGGATGTTAATACTCTTGTTGTTGGAGAGAGCGCCGCCGCTGATCACATTGCAGACGATGTCTTTCCCGCATATCTCCGAAACCTTCAGTTCGATGAGGCCGTCGTCCAGGAGAATTCTGTTCCCGTGCTTCAGTTCGTTATGGAGATTTTCGTAGGTGGTGGATACGCGGCTGGAATCCCCCTCGGCATCCTCAGTTGTGATGGTGAATCTGTCGCCACTCTTTAGAGTCACGCGGTCATCTTTAAACGACTTTATCCGGATTTCCGGGCCTCGCGTATCCAAGATCGTTGCCGGGAATACGCCCAACTCGCCGGCTGCATTTCGAAGCATGTCCAGCCGCGCTTTGTGCTCCTCGTGGGAGCCGTGGGAAAAATTAAAACGCATCGCGTTGACACCGCTTTGCAGGAGCTTTTTCATCATGCCGGTATTATCGACAGCGGGCCCCAGTGTACAGATAATTTTTGTCTTTCTCATCGCAACCTCCGCGCCTGATTATCTTTTTCATCGATATTTGTACATGTAATTATCATAACACTTTTATGTTAAATTTAGTAGTGGGATTGCATTAAGTACCGGTAATATCATCTGCTCTATTATTTGCAATGATGAATGAATCATGTTTAGCGGGTTAATAAAACGATTGGCGGGCGAATTTTATCGCCTGCCAATCGTTAAGTATGTTTGCTATCACTCCCGGGTCAGATCGAAAACACAGCCGGGTGAGCGTGCGGTGAGCTTTACTCACCAGCCCTTCGGATAACCGAATTCGCTTGTCCCATATGTAATCACGGCGTGGGGAATGTGTTCAACGGGAGTGTTGAAGCTGCGGATATTATAACGCCCGGCCGATGCATACAGCTTAAATGTAATTACCGTATCCGTACCGTCGCAGATGACCGTCAGGGGGCTCGGGGCGCTGCCCAGCATCCGGCCGGCGGTTTGCACGAAGTTGTCGGATAAAATCGTATTGTAAATCGTGACCGTGCTGACGCCGTCCTGGTTTATCACGCTGATCTTTGGCACCGTCTCGGCAGCGCCGTGAAACTCCGCCTCATAACCCGGTCGCTCGCTGAAGGTCAGCAGCATGGAGCCACTGTCAAAACAGACCCTTTTCAGGCATTCCGGCCTGTCAGAGCCCACTGTAAAGTGCTGTTCCAGGGGCATATAATACTCCTGTTCGGTACTGTAAAATTCGACCGCGCCGTCCTGCTCGGTATAACACGACGTGAAGATTTTAGGGAAGGACTGCATTCCGTCTGAGGGGTGTACGCCCGTGGTCAGCACCGTAAGGGATTTATCCGCGGTGATCTCAAATTTGTCGGCATAGACCCAGCCGTACACGAGTTCCCTTTCTCCCGTTTTCCTGTCAAACCAATCAAAGCGGGATATCTTGTCATTGGGAACTTCAAGGCTGTAGTAATGCACCATTGTATATTCTCCGGCATCACGGATCTCCAGAACGGACAAACCGTTGACATCATACGCATCTCTGATCTGTTTGTCGGTTAAGGGTGCGGACGGCGTTGTTGCGGGGCTCGGTGAAGCGTCCGCTGATGCTGATGGCGCAACCGTTCCGGTTTCCGAAGGCGCAGCACTGACATCGGGTATTCCGGGAGCCTTCGACGGTACAAGCGCGCAGGAAGTCAAACCGAATACGATCGCCAATGTGATAAAAGCAAAGCAAACTGCTTTAAATATATATATTGAATTTATATTCAATATATAGCCTCCTGTCAGCAGGGTTATTTAGTCCACGTACCAGAGCGCGAAATAACGCAGGATATCGCTGACGACAAGCTGTTCCATTTCGTTCAGCCCGCCACCCTTTCGGTAGCTCTCCAGCTGAGGTATGACCGTGTCCTTATCAAGGCTCAGGTCGTAGCAGATTAGTTGGGCGATATTATCAATCTGCGACGAATCCAATTGGGAAGCCAATCTTATGAATTCCCGGCTGTCGTCTCTGTAGATGTTCACCGGCGCGTATTCGGGATAGAGTGCTTCAGGCGGCGTTGTATCGGTGGAAATATCTGACGTTACGGGCGGGCTGTCCGAAAGAGCCGGGCTGGTATCAGCCGTGCTGCTGCGCTCAGGTTTTGAAGCCGCGCAGGCGGCAAGAATTAAGATGAGTGAAGCAGCCAGAGCGATAATGTCCAGCATCGCTGCGATGCGCTTGAACGCCTTTGTCGAGCCGACGGCTTTTCCGTCGTTGTTTATTCTCCTGAGCATGCGACCAGCTCCCCATAAAATGGCATATACCGTCACAATGTTATACCATAGAATACAAATATTGTAAACAATGTGCAGTACTATATGGTGAGACGAAGGAACTGAAAAATTGTTCCCAAAATGAAATGCGGAGGGAATTCCCTGAGAAGACTTGACACATGGAAGTGATTGCGCTAAAATAATTTTCACGTTTCATGAAATCGGAAAGCCCCATATTTGTCCCCGTAGCTCAGCAGGATAGAGCGATCGCCTCCTAAGCGGAAGATCGTTCGAATCCTTTTGATGTATAAAAAATGAATATGCGCCCGTAGCTCAGAGGATAGAGCACCCGCCTCCTAAGGTCACGGAAAACCTTCCACCTTGGCTAAAAGGGCATAAGGTTCAAACACAACAATTTCATACATGCGCCCGTAGCTCAGCAGGATAGAGCGTCCGCCTCCTAAGCGGAAGGTCGCGCGTTCGAATCGCGCCGGGCGTGCCAACCACGAGACCGAAAACCCTTGATTTTTCAAGGCTTTCGGTCTTTTTGTATTATACGCGAAAAATCGAAATCTTTCAATACCTGGGAAATCTTTAATTAGCAAAAGAGCTTTTTGCTAATTTTTAGTTCGAGATCCGTCGGCACCAAATGCAGTGTGTGAGCAGTGATTTCTGCTAACGATTAGCAAGATTTTTTGAAAAGTTGCTAACGAAAATGCCCTTCCTGCTAATTTGAGAAAAAAGTGAGCTCAAAATCCTGCTAATCGAAAAAGTGGAAGGTACGAGTACAATCATCCTCAACGGAATATAAACTAATTTACATAGCCGTTCATTTCAACCGAAATGAGCGGCTAAAACTATTTGAAGGGAGGAAAACCAGATGAGCAACTGTAAGATTATCGCCATCACGAACCAGAAAGGCGGAGTGGGTAAAACGACCACGGCGGTCAACCTGGGCGTTGGTCTGGCCCGAATGGGAAAACGTGTTTTGCTTGTCGATGCAGACCCGCAGAGCAGCCTGACCACCAGCCTTGGCATTGAGAACCAGGATGATCTGCCGGTATCCATCACCACTGTTATGCAGAGCGTGCTGGAGGAGAAA
>CAZVLO010000164.1:1345-4087 GCA_964628265.1 uncultured Papillibacter sp. | reverse complement strand
AGAGATCAAGGACTGTACCGTCGCGTCTCTCGCGCGGACGAATGAAGCGGATATCGACGCGGCATACAACGCGGTTAAACACGCCGCATCGCCGCTTATCCACACGTTCATCTCCACCTCTCCCGTCCACATGCAGTATGTGATGAAAATGTCGCCGGAGCAGGTATTGGAAAAGACGGCGGCTATGGTGAAGTATGCCGCGAAAAAATGCCCGGCCGTTGAATTTTCCGCTCAGGACGCCACGCGCAGTGATTGGGACTTTCTTGTAAAGGTTTTTCAAGCAGCCATTTCAAACGGGGCCACTGTCATCAACGTACCTGACACCGTAGGCTACACGACACCGGAGGAATACGCGCAGCTTATCGGGTATCTGAAAGCCAACATCAAAAATATCGAAAAAGCTGTGATATCCGTCCACTGCCACGATGATCTCGGTATGGCTGTGGCGAATTCGCTGGCTGCCGTGGGCGCGGGCGCGACACAGGTTGAATGTACGATCAACGGCATCGGTGAACGTGCGGGCAACGCGGCGCTGGAGGAGATCGCTATGGCGCTGCGCACGCGAAAGGATTACTTCAAAGCATCCTCCCGGATCGATACGACGCAGATTTATAGGGCCAGCAAGCTGGTCTACAGCATTATCGGCGTACCAGCCCCCATGAATAAGGCCATTGTCGGCGCCAGTGCCTTCGCCCACGAGTCGGGCATCCACCAGCATGGCGTCCTGTCCGAGCGGACGACGTACGAGATCATGTCACCAGAGTCCATAGGCCTTGCCAAAAGCAAGCTTGTGCTGGGCAAGCACAGCGGAAGGCATGCCTTTACAGACAGGATAACAAGTCTCGGCTATTCCCTGTCGGAGGCCGAACTCAACAAATACTTCGAAGAATTCAAAAAGCTTCACCTCAAACGCCTCCCGGGGTACCTGCGTCATGAGCCTGGAATCGGACGGTGAAATCATGGAGGATGTAGCCCTCGGCGACGGCCCCATCGACGCGTCATATAACGCCATCGACAAGCTCATTGACGCGCCGGTCCACACGCTGGAGGACTATGCAATTCATTCCGTATCCGATGGTAAGGACGCTCTGGGCGAGGTGGTCGTGAAAATAAAAACCGGCGACAGGATCGTCACCGGCAGGGGCTTGTCCACCAATATCATCGAATCGAGCATTCTCGCCTATTTAAACGGTGTGAATAAAATACTTGAAAGGAGAGATGTGTGTGCGAAAGCTTGAGATGTTTGACACAACACTCCGCGACGGGGCACAGACAGAAGGCGTATCGTTTTCGGTATCCGACAAACTGGCTATCGTTAAAGCTCTGGATGAAATCGGTGTCCGCTATATCGAAGCCGGTAATCCGGGCTCCAACCCCAAGGATATGGAATTCTTCAAATCCGCCGCCGGATTTCAACTGAAGAACGCGCGGCTTGTGGCCTTCGGCAGTACAAAACGCAAAAACATCCCCGTCGAGGATGACAGCAACGTCATGTCTCTCCTTGAGGCGAAGACTGAGGCCATTGCAATATTCGGAAAATCCTGGGACCTGCATGCCACGGAAATTCTGAATACGACTCTGGAGGAAAACCTCAACTGCGTTTTGGAGACGGTGCGGTTTTTCAAAAGCAAGAGCAAGGAGGTTATTTTCGACGCGGAACACTTTTTTGATGGCTACAGGCATAATCCCGGGTATGCCCTCCGCGTGCTGGAAGCTGCGAAGGAAGGCGGTGCGGATGTCCTCGTTCTGTGCGATACCAACGGTGGGACGCTGCCGCTACGGGTTTATGAGACCGTCAAAACCGTCTGCGAAAAGTTCCCCGGGATACGTGTCGGCATCCACTGCCACAACGATTCCGGCTGCGCCGACGCCAACTCCATGATGGCCGTCGAAGCGGGAGGCTGCCATGTACAGGGGACGTTTATGGGCATTGGCGAGCGCTGCGGAAACGCCGACCTGTCGGTCATTATCCCGAACCTGCAGCTCAAGAATGGTTATGACTGCATCACCGGAAATCTTGAAACACTCAGTGAAACGGTTATCAAAATCGCTGAAATCGCCAACATGACGGTGCCGAGGAACAAGCCCTACGTCGGTGAGAGCGCCTTTGCCCACAAAGGCGGTATGCACATTGATGGTGTTGATAAGCTTTCCCGCTCCTTTGAGCATGTCGGCCCCGCCCTTGTGGGCAACAGCCGTAAGTTTCTGCTCTCGGAGGTATCGGGCAAAAAGGCGGTATTGCTAAAAATCAAGGACATCGCGCCGGAGCTCACGAAGGATAGCCCCGAAACAGCGGCGATACTGGAGCGGCTCAAGGAGCTTGAGCATATGGGATACCAGTTTGAAGCGGCGGAGGCCAGCTTTGAGCTGATGGTGAAAAAGGTCATCGGCAAGTTCAGGCCCGCCCCCGACGGCGAATTGAATTCCAACGCCATGATCAAGATCAAGGTGGACGGCAGCGCCGAGACGACGGCGGCTATGGGCAACGGCCCCGTCAACGCGCTGGATGCGGCGCTCCGGAAGGCTTTGTGCGTCTTCTACCCTGTATTGTCGAATGTCCACCTTGTCGATTACAAGGTGCGCGTTCTGGAAACGGGCTGCGCCACCGGCTCCCACGTCCGCGTGCTTATCGAATCGTCGGACGGACACCGCAAATGGCTCACCGTCGGCGTCTCCACTGACATCATCGAGGCCAGCTTTGCTGCCCTTGTCGATTCGCTGGAGTATAAGCTGTGTATGGAG
>CAZVLO010000164.1:0-1335 GCA_964628265.1 uncultured Papillibacter sp. | reverse complement strand
AAATGAAGGCACTCGTTTGACCACTTTCATGCATTACGTAGGGGCCGATGCCCACATCAGCCCGTAATTACGGCGGGATGTGGGCATCCCGCCCTACGAAGTCACTGATAAATTATTGTTAATCCATCGGCAGATTGTATCCTATGATACATTCTTAACCTGTCTTTTGATTGAAAATATACTTATCTGCGCGGCATTTGTTCTACAACAGCCGGGGCGCAGCGGCGGAAATGGAGCTTTATATGGGAATGACAATGACACAGAAAATACTGGCAGCCCATTGCGGGGAAAAGAGCGTGACAGCGGGTCAGATCATCATGGCGGAGCTGGACCTTGTTCTGGGAAACGACATTACGACGCCGGTGGCCATCAATGAGTTCAACAAGGCCGGCTGCGACTGTGTTTTTAACAAGAACAAGGTCGTCTTCGTCATGGACCACTTCGTCCCGAACAAGGACATCAAGGCCGCCGAGCAGTCTAAGCAAATACGAGAATTTGCCTGGGACAAGGGCGTTGTGAACTTCTTCGATGTGGGCACAATGGGCGTGGAGCACGCGCTTTTGCCGGAAAAGGGCATGGTCGTCCCGGGCGACCTCGTCATCGGCGCGGACAGCCACACCTGTACCTACGGCGCGCTGGGGGCTTTTTCAACCGGTGTCGGCTCCACCGACATGGCCGCCGGCATGGCCACCGGCAAGGTCTGGCTCAAAGTGCCTTCCGCCATTAAGTTCAACCTGACCGGCAAGCTCTCCAAAAATGTCTGGGGCAAGGACGTGATTTTGCACATTCTGGGCCTCATCGGCGTGGACGGCGCGCTGTACAAGTCCATGGAATTTTCAGGCGACGGCGTCAAAACCCTCTCCATGAGCGACAGGCTCTGCATCGCCAACATGGCCATCGAGGGCGGGGCAAAAAACGGTATCTTCCCTGTTGACGACGTGACCCTTGACTACGTAAAGGGCCGCACCGACCGGAAACCCATGGTTTACGAAGCCGACGCGGACGCCGAGTATGAGCGGGTTATCGACATTGACCTGTCTAAAGTAAAGCAGACCGTCGCCTTCCCCCACCTGCCGGAAAACGCAAAAACCTTTGACGAGATTCCCGATATCCGCATCGACCAGGTGGTCATCGGCTCCTGCACCAACGGGCGGCTGGAGGATCTGATTATCTCGGCGGAAATACTGAAAGGCAAAAAGATCGCAGGTCATGTGCGGTGCATCGTCATACCGGCGACCCAGCAGATATATCTGGACGCCATGGAAATGGGGCTTCTGAAGACGTTTATCGACGCCGGCTGCGCCGTGTCCACCCCCACCTGCGGGCCGTGCCTCG
>CAZVLO010000163.1:2763-4173 GCA_964628265.1 uncultured Papillibacter sp. | reverse complement strand
CCTTGTTGTGATCACTGTCTCTGGTATCATTCTGTCAAAGAGCGAATTAGGAAGAAGCGTTTACTTAATCGGGAGCAATAAAATGGCCTCCCGTTTTGCCGGCATCGAGCCCAAGAAAATTTCCTATATCCTGTTCGCCAACAGCGGATTTCTCGGCGCTTTAGCCGGCATTGTTTACGCGGGGCGCCTGAAAGCCGGAAATGTCGAAGGTACTAACACGTATACCTTCGATGCGATCACAGCGGCAATCATCGGCGGCATCTCATTTACCGGCGGCTCCGGTACAATGTTCGGATGTTTCATTGGGCTTCTCATTATCAACAGCTTCAGTAACGGCTTGTCCATCCTGGGCGTCTCACCTTACTGGCAGTCGGTCGCGTCCGGACTTCTGCTCCTGATCGCGCTCATATTTGACTACATTTCGGTCAGAAGCAGCAGAAACCGGTTGCTGCGGAAATCGGGCGCCAAGCGGTGACAGCACAGAAGCGCTGCTCCGGAACCCCTTGCGGGCGTGATAACATACCATCGAAATCGGTGGTCCGTCATCACGCCCGATTGTTTTTTAAAGGCTTGCATGACGTGACGTCGGATGCCGCTACCATCCGATTCAGGCGAATAGTTGCCTTAATTCAGCTGATTCACCAGTATATTCATACAGTGGCAGATGTGATATGCTTTATATATGCAAATAGGCGGAGGTGATGTGATGAAGGCAGTCATAACCAACATTCAGGGTTATTCAATCCATGACGGACCGGGAATCCGGACGGTGGTTTTTTTCAAGGGCTGCCCACTGCGCTGCCGCTGGTGCGCAAATCCGGAGTGCATCTCCCCGGCTGTTCAGATCGGGTTTATCGCCAGCCTCTGCGCCGGTTGCCGCAAATGCTTTTCCGTCTGTCCGGAAAACGCCCTGACAGAAAATCCCGCGTGCCATCGGATCGATTATGAAAGGTGCACCGGTTGCAGGAAATGCGTTGAGGTCTGCAATTACAAGGCGCTTGTCCGGTACGGCTCGGAGATGAGCGCCCGCGAGGTTTTTGATGTCGTCCGCCGTGACAAGATGTTTTATGACAACAGCGGCGGCGGTGTGACCGTATCCGGCGGTGAACCCCTTTTACTGCCGGCCTTTGTCAAAGAGCTGTTCAAGTTGTGCAAGGACGGCGGTATTAACACCTGCATGGAAACATGCGGTTATGCACCGGAGCAGAACCTCCTGGACATATTGCCGCTGACCGATCATCTGCTTTTCGACCTGAAGCATATGAACCCGGAGCTTCATCAAAAATACACAGGTAAATCGAACGATGTTATTCTTAGAAACGCCGCGCTGGCGGCAGAAAAAGACGCAGACATCACTTTCAGAATCCCGCTGATTCCCGGCGTGAATGATGATGAGAAAAACATCAAGGC
>CAZVLO010000163.1:0-2753 GCA_964628265.1 uncultured Papillibacter sp. | reverse complement strand
TGTTCTTCGCCTGCCGGGGCAGCACAGTATTCAGCTCATGCCGTACCACAGACTCGGCGAAAGCAAGTATAAAGCTCTTAATCAACCAATTTTGACGCAGGGTATGACGGTAATGGCGCAAGATCAGCTTGAAGAAGTAAAACAGCGCTACATAGACTGTGGTGTGTACTGTACGATATCGAAATAAACATGGAGGAGAATGGTAATGAAACAGACCGGCATCAATGAAATGCTCCTGCAGCAGATAGACAGCTTAAGCCTCTCCGATCGGATTCTTGCCTGGCGGGACGCTATGCGTTCTTCCCCCTGGAAGCTCTATGCTGAGCGGGAAAAATATACGGTTTCCTCCTGGAGAGAAACCATGGGTGAAGATATTCAACTCCGACGAGCCAAACTTTTGAAAAACGTTTTGGACAACATCGAAATCGCTATTCATGATTTTGATGTGATCGTCGGCAGACCTACGCCCGGCGTCATCGGTACCTGTACAACGATTGATGTCTGTGGTGACTATATCCCCGGCCTCTGGGATGACACCGACGCAATCAATCTTACGATGAACGCGGATGCTGACATTGAGAACCAAGACCTTGCTGTTCTGCGCGAGAGCGCTAATGTGTTCAAAGGAAAAACAGCGCCGGAAATGGTTGCCAAAGCCTGGTCCGCCGTATATGGCAGCTGGCCAAAAGACGTTACCGATGCGAAAATTAAGGATCCAACAATCGACGCGGGCATCTTCGGTCAGGCGACTTCCGTGCTGATGTGGGGAAAAATTATCAATAAAGGTCTGGGAAGCTTCATTAAAGAGGCAGAAGCTCATATCGCTGCGTTCAGGGAACAGCAGGACCCGGACGTATCAAAAATATACTTCTGGCAATCTGCCGTCATCGTTTGTCAGGCAGTAATCGATCACGCGCACAGATATGCCGACCTGGCAAGAAATAAAGCACTTACCGAACCGAATCCTTTACGCAAGGCTGAGCTTTTGAACATCGCAGAGGTCTGTGAGTACGTACCCGAGCATCCGGCGCGGTCATTCCATGAGGCGCTGCAGTCCATGGCTATTGTCAATGTCTGCAAGCTTCTTGAGCATCCCATGCACAATAATGCGCAGTGGGGACGCGGCGATCAATATCTCTATTCCTTCTTCATAAATGATATCAGCAGCGGTAAAATCACATTGGATCGTGCGGCTGAGCTTTTAGCAGAGCTCATCGGGAGATGGGGAACCCAGATTTTCGTGACAAATGAATCACAGCGCGAGTCTCATCAGGTAAACTTCGGTATCAATAATATTTTGCTGGGCGGACTTGATCAAAACAGAAAGGACGCCTCCAACGAGCTGAGCTATCTGTTTTTACATTTGGTGGGTCTCCTGCAGCTGTCCTCCCCCACTGTCGGGATCCGCTGGAACCGGCAGACACCTGATTGGCTGATGAGAAAAGCGATTGAAACGAATCTGAAAACCAAGGGCGGCATCCCACTATTTCAGAACGACGAGGTCGTCATCCGGCATTATGTGGAAGACGGTATCCCCTACGAGGAAGCCTGTGAGTGGTGTGGTCTCGGCTGCGTCTACCCCTGCCTGCCGTCCCGCGCCGAGCACTACGGCGCTGAAGGTATCGCCGGTTATAATCTTGCGGCTATTTTACATCTGGCTTTGCACAACGGCGTGGCAGTCACAGGACAGCGTATTGGTCCGGAAACGGGCAGCGCATCTGATTTTGAAGCCTTTGAGCAGCTTTATGAAGCTTTCAAAACCCAGCATAAATTCGTGACGGATAGAATCTTCCGGCTTGCCGCTATAGCCAGAAACGAGCAGCATAAATACCTAAGGCTGCCTCTGCTCTCAACGCTAGGCCTGCAGGCCAGTATGGACCTTGGGCGCGACGTCCTCCTCCCGCACCCCGATTACGCCATGTTCGGCATTTCCGACAGGGCGGTGATCGATGTGGCCGATTCGCTGATTGCCGTTAAAAAGCTCGTTTTTGACGAACAGAAGCTTACAATGGATGAGCTTATGAATGCGCTTGATACAAATTTCTCAGGGTCAAACGGTGAAGAGATTCGTCAGCTGTGCCTCAAACAGCCGAAGTTCGGCAATGATATTGATGAAGTGGATTTAATGGCGAAAAAGGTCAGTGCATTCTCCGCCGGCGTCATTAAAAGTTATGACAACGCACCGTTTCGCAATTATATGGTGGCACGGGAAGGGCTCGCCTGGCACTATTTCGGCGGGCTGGGCGTCGGTGCGCTGCCAAACGGGCGTAAGGCGTTTGAGCCGCTTAACGACGGCTCGGCTTCCCCGATGCGCGGTGCCGATACAGAAGGTCCCACAGCCGTTATTCGTTCTGTGCTGAAGGCCGAGTTTGAAGATTCCTACGCACACGTGCTCAACCAAAAGTTCTCTTCAGCACTTCTCCAGAGTCCCGAAAGTCGTGAAAACCTCATGATGTTCACCAACGCTTTTATGTCCGGCGGCGGAACGCATATCCAATACAACATCACGGATACCGAAGAATTAAAGGAAGCAAAGGTCAAACCGCAGGAGCATAAGGATTTGATTGTCCGTATCGGCGGTTTCAGTGCGTATTTCGTGCAGCTGTCGCCAGAAATCCAAGAGGATGTTATTACGAGAAGCGAACAGACTCTGTAAGCTAATGAATCGGACAAAAAAACCACAAGGCTTTAGCCTTGTGGTTTCAGACTGTAGACAAAGCCGCTTTCAGGTTATCCATGAAAGCGGCTTTGAG
>CAZVLO010000162.1:0-4331 GCA_964628265.1 uncultured Papillibacter sp. | reverse complement strand
CCGACGGGACGGCACCTTGTAAAACCAACGCATTTATGCGCTTGTCAAATTCTTGCTCCAGACAGAGATAATAGAGCGAAAAAAGCATGTCGGCAGCACCCATGAAAAAGAGGTTGCGATTGCTGATTTCCGCCAGTTCAGGTATCGTTGTAAAAACATAAGTTTTGAACCATTCTGAATTGTACGGTGCGATACTCTTTCCTTTTTTGACATCAGATGCAATCTGCTGGAAGCTTTCGGAGATTGCATCGCCGTGATTGATGACGCCTTTTTCCATAACTGCCTCATAGACAGCCGCTATCTGCCTGGCTGTCATATAATCGCCCCCGACCGACACATGGCAGAGCGCCGGAAGCCTGACGGCAAAGCTGTATATGATCAGCCGGAAAACATCGAAATACTCGCGCGTATTCATGGGAGCGCAGGCGTTATCGTCGATGGAGATGTGAAAAGCACTCATGATGTCGGCATTGAAGATGTTGTTCAGGATAACCTTGAAAAAATCCTTGATGTTGCAATTGTAGTAGCTCTCGGCAGTCAGCGCGTAAAGATATTTTGTCGCTTTGAACAGATTGGCCCCCGCCTTCAGGATCATATCGGTCAACTGCGTCAACGATTCTGACTCGTTCGTAAAGGTCATATCTCAACCATCCATTCAATGTAATACATTGTTATACTTTGCTGAAATTAGTTGAATACGGTAAAATTATATCCCATAAAAAAGTGAAATACAACATTGTTTTTGAAATGGTAGATAGCAAGATTTGAAATGGTTAGATGGCAAGAAATATTATAAATATATAAATATTGAAAACAAACGTACGCTATGCTAAGATTTTACATGATATAAGAGTATTTTTTGGCGGAATGGAGTATTATATGAAAGACATCATATCATTTTCCGTTCCAGGAAGCACTTCAATTCACGATCTGCAGTTGGGTTTTACGCTCATACGCTTTATTGGATTTGATCTGAAGTATTTCGGGGAACAGTGCGCACAAATTTACAGGCAGCAGCTGCGAAACGGGGAAGATGTCCTCCCGAAAGCGCTGGCGCTCAAGGAATTGCTGCGGAATTGCCATCCGTACTACGCGGCGCTCATGCACTCGGAATTTGCTCAAATTGCCCTTGATTGCATTATCGAGTATATTTGCGCATCGGAGAATAAAGGGCTTGAGGAGCTGTGGGTCAAAAATCTGTCGGCAACGGACACCTTCGGAAAGGCGCTGTTTGAGCGGATTACTGATTATAAAACCGGCTATGCCATCAACCAGTGGATGAATCTGCAGCGGATGCAAGCTTATGCCATTGCAAAAACAGAGCTTATTTACGGCAATGACGAGGTCGATATATCTGTACATAGGGCGCGCAAGCTCTACTATGACACTGCCTTCCGGCTGACGGCGTCGGAGCTCGGCTTCGGCATCGACGATTTACCGGGTGTCAGGGTTTCGGGCATCCCGTTCCTGCCGGAAGCGCCCGCCATGATGAAAAAAGCGCTGAGCACACTGGAGCCGATTGTTCAGGAGATGACTGAGGGGGCAGAAGCCCGCCGGCCGTTAAGAGGCAGGGCCTGTGTTATGGATCAGATGGCCGGAACGGCTTTGAATTATATGATGAACCTCAAGCGTCCCGGAATCGACGAAACACTGCAGATTATTCAGACCTACGGCAGCCTGCCGAATTCCGTATATAAGCCTGACAGCTTTAAATCAGTCATTGATCTGGAATTCGACCGGCTTATCGATAGAGGCTATTGCCTCCGCGCCGGGGAGAAGGGCTATACGCGCATCAGATATTCATCGCGAAAAGAGACGGTACCGGACAGACCGGTCAAGCCGCCGGAGTCACCGATTTTCGTCCCGGAGGAACCCTTGCCGCCACCCCCGAAAAAAAAGATCATACCGGCGGAATCCATACTGGTCGATCTGAGCGCGCCTGCTGTAAAAAAAGCGGAAGAGGAAACACCGCCTGCGAAAATTCGTCACATTGTCGCGGATCTGGACGAGGGCAGTACGGGCAAGGTAAAAACCATCATCGAGATGGCCGAGGACCCGAACCGGAAGGAATCAAAAAAGAGGACCCTGCAGGAAGTCAACATGCGTTGCAATCTGATATGGACCAGCATGAATGTCCGTTCCGGCTGGAGTATTTCAGCCGATGAAGCCTCCGAATGGTTCAGATACCTGACGCGGCTTCGATACGGCATC
Source organism: uncultured Papillibacter sp. (assembly GCA_964628265.1). GTDB lineage: Bacteria > Bacillota > Clostridia > Oscillospirales > Oscillospiraceae > Sporobacter. Next base: position 2,120 of record CAZVLO010000162.1, on the reverse strand, counting down.
AGCAAGGGCCAGCTGACACCTGAGGCGCTGGACAAGTTTCTGGATGCCACACTGGAAATCTACGAGCTTCTGCCGGATAACGTGTAGAATATATACACAGGAGTCTGCCTGCAGACCGGAAGAACTAATATAAGTGGAGGAAACCCGATTCATGAGAAAAATTCCGGCGACGCTCATCGCACTATCCATAGTTTTCGCGCTTTTCGCCTGCGGCGCCAAATCGGCGGAATCACTCGCTCCGGACACCCCGACCGACGCGGCGGTTGACATAACTCCTACACCCGAAGCGCCAAGAGACGCTCTGGAACTCGGCTTCTATGACCCGTCCATCGACTATGAATCTGCGAAGCGGTACAAAGTCGCCTATATATATTTTGGCGAAAGTGTTGTGAACGATATGTTAAGCGCCGCCTTCGAGGCGTGGTCAGACCGGATGAATGTCGAATACAGCAGTTATTCGGCGGCAGCCACCGAAGAGTTCCTGGAGAAAATGCAGACATACTGCGACCGGGGCTTTGCCGGCTTGATACTCGATCCTGATTCAGCATCCTATCCGGCTGTTATTGAGCTTGCCAACCGGAACGGCATCCCGTGGATGAGCGGCATGACCTCCGCTTGTGATGAAAACATGAAGCTCCTTCACCCGGCTGTCGGCTATGACGACTATGCAATCGGCTTCGACATGTTCAAATGGTGCATCAAATACGCCGAAGCCAACTGGCCGGAGTCAACGCCCGAGAACACCGGAGGCATATTCATCGGCTACTCGGACCTTCGGATGCCCGAGCTCCGTCACAGTGGCGCTTACGACGCCTGGCTCGGGAACGGTTATAAGGATCAGAACTTTTTCTTTCTGGACGGCGCAGACAGCGATATGACCGCTCAGACGGCGCAAAACCTGGCCGCAACCGTCATGGCTGCCAAACCAAAAATAAAGTATTGGATCGGCTGCGGCTTTTTCGACGACTATTCCATCGGCATTGTACGGGCCGCTGCCGCTGCCGGTCTGGCCGAAACCACCGTCTGCTCGACAGCAGGCGGCACGGCTCTGATCAAGCAATGGGACGCCGGCGGCACCGGCTCATTGAAATCCGCCGTGTGCATAGAGCCGAGACTCTACGCCGAGCCGATCTTTTGCGGTTTGTACGCCATGATGACAGGCAAGGCGTCAGCCGGGACGCTGTGGCCGCGGTGGATAGACAGAAACGGTGGCGAGCGCTATGCCGACCTGCGCCTCCCGGCCGTGATAATTACCCGGGACAACTACAGGGAATACCTCGCCTTTGTGGACTGGTACACGGAGCTTGACGCATACCCTTATCCCGAGATCACCGGGACCTTCCCGGTAGTCCCGGACCCGCCGCTCATAACAGCGACTGTCCCGTCCGCCGCGAACACCCCATCCGCGGCCGTCACCGGCTGAAAACAATCAAACAGCAAGGGCCTGCGTATTTAAAATGCGCAGGCCCTTTTGCAGGATACTTATTTACACTCTGCCCAGGTTCTTTGCAGCGGCGTCGGCCATGGACGTGGCGTGCATGATGTTTTTCGGAATGCCGCAGTCGCCGATGATATAAAACTCCGGGGCGCAGGCCTGCAGTGTGTCAGCTTCTTCGGACAGGGGGGCCTGTCCCACGGCATAAATCACCGTGTCAGCCTCAAAGAGCTCCTCCCGGCCGTCCCTGCAGCCCAACACGCCTTGGCTGCTGATTTCAACCGCTTTTGTACCCAGGGCGAGACGGATGTTCAGCCGGTCAATTTCAACGTCCAGCGCATGCTGATGGAGGATGTTGCCGCCGTTATTTATTTCAGGCATCATCTCCACGACGGTGATATCTTTTCCGAGCGACAGTACGACCGCCTTTTGCCCCACCGCCTCCGTATGCTCGTATACATATTCAGCGCTGAAAACGTTCGGGCAGTCAATCCCCTTGATTGAAGGGACGACGGGGCGTGCGCCCAGCGCGGCGATGATGACGTCGGGATTCAGTGCCGCAGCCAGCTCCGGTGTCACGGTGGTATTCAGCCGGACATCGATGGGCGCATTGGCAATCTGCCTGGACTGATATCCAAGGTAATCCCTGATCTTTTTCTTGAAGGGTACGGCCTCTTCGCATTTC
>CAZVLO010000161.1:3134-4555 GCA_964628265.1 uncultured Papillibacter sp. | reverse complement strand
CCGACATTATACAGATGGTGGAGTTCGGGAGTCCTGATCTGCTCAAGCGCTTCTGTAGAGGGATACAGGCAGGCGCGCCTGTAGACGCTTATGTTACCCCCGAGCCCTGGGATATGCCGGGCTACGATTGTGAAGTTATCATGGCGGCGGGAGCCTTTATACAAGGTGCGTCCATCGAATTATCGGCGGACGGGCCCATGCGGGAGCCTTACTGCGCGTATCTGCAGGGCGGCTTGACATTTGAGTCGGGTAAGCTGGGAATAATGACTGCAGCAGACATGCTTACGCACAAATAATTACAGAATACCGCGCATATGGATGCATAAAGGGTGTGATCCATATGTTTTACCGCCGCCTGAGACGAAGAAGAATACATATCAATACATATCGCACGCCGCTGCCGCTCGCCCAAAGAATCATGCTATTCCTGTTGTTCCTTTTATTGGCGCTTTTGGCAGCTGTATCCGTTATACTCATCCAACTGAAGCCTCTGATGTTCAGTCTGGCGAAAACGGTAGTCACCGATATTTTACTGATTGAGGTCAACAATGTGGTCGAGCAGGAGATATTGAATGGTTCTTTTGATTATACTCAGCTTGTGACACTGGAAAAAGATTTTGACGGGAACATTTCAGCATTGCTCATGAATACGGCAATGATTAATACACTTCAGACGAAAATCTCTAACGGCGTTTATGAAAAGGTTGCCGATCAGCTGGTTACAGATCTGGAGATTCCCATCGGCAACGCGATCGGCGGTATTGTCTTTTCGGGGCGCGGCCCGAATTTCAAGGTAAAAACACTCTCTATTGCCGATGTTGATACCGCGTTTTCAAACAGCTATTCATCGGTTGGGCTAAACAATACGCGCCACACGATTTATTTGGATATAAAGGTCGCAGTCAATATCATGATACCGGGATATGCCGAAGATACTTTGACGGTATCAACAAATGTCGCTGTTTGTGAAACCATCATTGCAGGCAAGGTCCCGAATATGTACGCAGAAATAGGTAGTTCCGGAGGAAGCGCATGAATGTAAAAGAAGAAATCGCCGCCCTGCGCAAAAAGCTGGAGGCATACAACGACGCATATTATAACTTGGACGCGCCCATCGTTGAGGATTATGAATACGACAGCCTCACCCGCCGGCTCAGGGAGCTTGAAGCGGCGAATCCGGAGCTTATGACACTTGATTCCCCCACACAGAAGGTCGGAGGAAAAGCTTCGGCTGTCTTTTCTCCTGTGACTCACGAGGTACCTCTGGAGAGCCTCAACGATGTTTTCTCATCTGAGGAAATCCTCGCTTTCGGTGCCCGTGTCGGTGATGCCGCCGCTGATGAGGGGTATGTGGTTGAACCAAAGATCGACGGGCTGTCCGTTGCGCTGTATTACGACAACGGCATGCTCACCTGCGGCGC
>CAZVLO010000161.1:2082-3124 GCA_964628265.1 uncultured Papillibacter sp. | reverse complement strand
GCGGCGCCACAAGGGGAGACGGTATAACCGGTGAGGATGTGACCCACAATCTGAAAACCATTAAATCCCTGCCGTTAACGCTGAAAAACGCACCGGAGCATCTTGCTGTCAGGGGCGAGGTTTTTATGCCGCGCACTGTTTTCAAGAAGCTCAACGAGGAACGCGAGGTTAACGGTGAGCAGCTGCTGGCCAATCCGAGGAATGCTGCGGCGGGGTCGCTGCGGCAGCTTGATCCCAAAATAGCGGCGGCCCGGCGGCTGGATTTGCTGGTATTCAACATTCAGGCCGTCAAAGGACTTGAATTCAAAACTCACGATGAATCTCTTGAATACTTGCGGGAGCTTGGGTTCAAGGTCATTGACGGCGCGCGGTTCGACGGCATTGACGAATGCCTGGAGAGAATTGCATGGCTTGGGGACAACCGTGAGTCGATGGAATATGATATCGACGGTGCCGTGATCAAACTGAACTCCCTGCAAGCCCGGACGAAATTAGGCAGCACATCAAAAGCGCCGCGCTGGGCGGTCGCTTATAAATATCCGCCGGAGAAAAAAGAAACGGAGCTCCTGAATATCACGATTCAAGTGGGACGCACAGGCGTCCTGACGCCGAAAGCCGTTGTGGCGCCTGTACGGCTGGCCGGCACAACGGTGACGAACGCGACGCTCCACAACGAGGACTATATCCGGGATAAGGATATACGCATCGGGGACACAATCATCATTCAGAAAGCGGGGGAGATCATACCCGAGGTCCTGGGGGTTGTTTTGGAAAAACGTCCAAAGGACGCGGAGCCTTTTGCATTTCCCGATGAATGCCCTGAGTGCGGCAGCGCTGTTATGAGGGATGAGGGTGGGGCGGCAATCCGCTGCACAGGAGCAGAATGTCCGGCGCAGCGGCTTCGGAATATCGTGCATTTCGCATCGAGAAACGCGATGGATATTGAAGGGCTTGGTATCGCTGTTGTGCAGCTGCTGCTGGACGCCGGGCTTATTGAGTCAGCCGGAGACCTTTATTATCTTGACGCTCAATCCTTGGCTTC
>CAZVLO010000161.1:0-2072 GCA_964628265.1 uncultured Papillibacter sp. | reverse complement strand
CGAGATTCGGGAAAAAGTCGGCTGATAATCTGATGAACGCTCTGGTGAAGTCCAGGGATAACGACCTGTCCAGGCTTCTGAATGGCCTGGGGATTTTACAGGTGGGACAGAGCGCGTCCAAGGCGCTGGCAGAGCACTTTGGTACGCTGGAGGCGATTGAAATGGCAACGCCGGAGGAGTTGACAGTTGTCGGCGATATTGGAGCGGTGACGGCAAAAAACATCATCGCTTGGTTTCAAAACCCACAGGCGCAGCATTTGCTCAAGCGCCTGAAAGAGGCGGGGGTCAACATGACCAGCCGCGCCGAAAAAACCGATGCGCGGTTTGCCGGTCAAACATTTGTCCTGACGGGCGCGCTGAAAAATTTCACGCGGGATGAAACAGGCGAGCTCATTATGAAGCACGGCGGCAGTGTGTCGTCCTCGGTATCAAAAAAGACGACCTGGGTCCTGGCTGGGGAGGATGCCGGGTCAAAGCTGACAAAAGCGCAGGGTCTCGGTATTCCGGTAATTTCGGAGGAAGAGTTTATGGTAATGCTCCAATAAGGTGTCACGCAGGCGTTTTGATTTCTTACTCTTGCATAATTTTAAACAATATGGTAAGATATTGGCGTAATTTAGTAAATCATGGTGAATCCATGTAAAAAATTGGGGAGGGAATACTATGAAGGTTAATCCGCACAGATCATCTCTTGGTATGGACGCGAATATCATGGCCCTTTTGTGTTACCTGGCAGCATTTGTTCTCGCTTGGATTCCTTATATCAAGTACATTGCGCCGCTGGCGCCACTGGTGATATTCTTTATTGAGAAGGAAAGCCCATTCGTCAAATTCCATGCAATACAAGCGTTTATTCTTGAACTTGTCAACTGGGTATTTATGCTTATTTTTGCAATCATTTATGCCGCAATGTGGAGAAACGCAATATTCAGCTACGGACGCGGCCTTGGCGGTATCGGTATCGTAACCGCGTTAAGCGTTATCATCGGTATCATCCTGACAGTCTTTGCAATCATTGCAATGGTTAAAGCCTACGGCTATTTCGAATACAAAATACCCGTCATTGGAAACTTTGCGGACAAATTCAGCAAAAAGGGGATGCCTCGATAAAATCACGAATGATGTGGAATGAGGGTTAATATGAAAAAGACAGCAGCAGCTTTCGTAGTATTGGCGTTGGTTCTTTCAATTCTCGGTGGATGTGGCGGAGCTCCGAAAAATCTAATTCCCAAGCCGACAGAATCGCAACCTGAAGACCGTAACGATACAACAGGAGAAGACGCCGGAAATTCGGGAGATATCGAGTCTCAGGATAATGATGATTCCGGCAGCAGCGGCGTTGATGCCCTGAAGCCGGCGGGGAATCCGTCAGAAGGGTTCAGCAATTACTCTACCTACAAAAGCGCGGCTTATGACAGAATAACCACCGCATCCGAAGGGTCGGATGCTCTGGCGATGACGGTAAGCTTCGGTTATCTCGGCGTCGCGATGATCGACCTGTCTCTGATATCAATTACCATGATTACAGATGACCTCAAGTCGTCGGAGACGGCAATGGGTATGCTGGGCATGGAGGGCGCAAAAATTACCGGTAACGGCAACGACTATACGATCACCTACACCGATTCTGATGGTGCGCAGATCAGTCAGACTTGTACATATGACCCCGGTAAAGACCAGATGTCTTCAACATTATTAGACGCCGACGGTGAAATTGCCATATTCTTTGAGTATGTCTTCCTCGGCGACGCATACGCAGCACAGTATTATTATCCGTCCAACGACACATATGAAGTTATCCGGGCTTATTTTGACAAGGACAACGCCGCGGCTTTCGGAATATTTGCAGCCTCGGAAAAGCCAGCGTCGATCCTGGGCAAGAACAGCTTTAACGAAGACTTTGTCAAGAATGATGAATCGTATGTGATTTTCCTGGACGGCAAGTTAACCGCGTTTGAAGACGGGAAAATTACGACGAATTAACAACAGCCGCAAGCAACGAAACCCCCGCGCCGAGGTGTACTGCACCACAAAAAACGGACATTGAAAGAAATCCCCCAATCGTAGGATAA
>CAZVLO010000160.1:256-4601 GCA_964628265.1 uncultured Papillibacter sp. | reverse complement strand
GGAATAGTTTTTGCTATTCCTCCTCTTTTTTTGCCAATGATTATTTTACACTAAGATGTACTCCGCCGGTTATTTTTTTATCACCATAACATCTGTATGCAGATATTAATAGTTAAACCGGCAGACTTCAGCTCTGCCGGTTTTCGCGGGGGAAAATATTAAGTGTGTGTGTCGCCAGTTATGACGAAAGCTTTTCATAAATGTTCCATAAATCTGTTACAACTATTTGGCATCTTGGTATTTTATGACTGCGCCTTGTCATCGCCGGATTTGTGCCGGCTCCCGGTCTGCTTTTTATTGTTGCTGCTCTCCCCGTCCAGATTACTCTGCGCCATCGTCGGCCCACCGCGGGCCTTTTTCCGGCGCACCTCCTTCGGGTCCAGCTGTCCGTCCTTCGGCATGAACTCACCTCACGGATAGTATTGGCGGCGCTGTCTTCAAATATAGCTGTAAAGATATTTTACTATCTCATGATTACTCCGCTTATAATAGAAATTCCGAGATATAATATGTATGATCAAAGCGTATGCCAGCAAAAGTAGGCAGAGAGGGAGCTTTTGGTATTGGGTAATTATATAATGAAAAACAAGAGGAATCTTAGCCGGAGTCTCGTTATCCTGGCAATATTGTTTGCGCTAACCGGATGCGTCCCGGGCGGCAAGACACCGCCGAAGGATATTACAAACGCAACGGCCGCGCCTCAAACAAGCAACGGGGCTGCTGCGAACACCGCCGGAATCAACACGGCGCTTTCAATAAGCGAGCAGGTCCTTTTGGAGCAAGACGGACTCAAAATTACAGCAAAGGGGCTTGTGAATGATCCGATATGGGGCGTGGGGGTCAAGCTGCTGATAGAAAACAGCAGCGATACCAATCTGGGCGTCGGCTGCAACGCTCTCATCGTCAACAATTATATGATCACGGAGCTGTTCTCCTCCAATATTGCAGCCGGGAAGAAATCAAACGAAACCATGTATATTTCATCATCCGGACTATCAGCCTCAGGCATTAACAAAATTGGCCAGATCGAAGTGTATTTTCATGTTTTCAATTCCGACACTTATGAAACGCTTTTTGATGCCGACGGTGTCACGATTAAAACATCCGATTATGACTCTATGGATATAAAGGCTATGGATGACGGAAAAGAGCTGCTGAATCGGGACGGCATCAGAATCGTCGGCAAGTATGTGGATGAAGAGAGCTTCTGGGGCGCGGCTGTTTTGCTGTATATCGAAAATTCGACCGGTAAAAATATCGGCATCAGCTGTGAAAACATGTCCGTCAACGGATTTATGGTCACGCCGCTTTTCTCCGGCACGGTATATAACGGAAAGATGGCAATCGATGATATAACGATTCTGTCATCCGATCTGGAAGTCAACGGCATCCAAAGCGTCGATACCATTGAACTGTCCTTTCACATCTATGATGCCGTCGTACAATACAATCATTGATACGGAGCCGATTACCATCACAACCGCATAAGTAAAGCATAAGACAAGGAGCGGGCAGAACCCGCTCCCTGCTGTCTGTTATGATCCGCCGTGGTTTTTTATCCCCTCAAATCCCGCATGAAGGGTCGGCTGGTGAAGAAAATCAAGGCACCGCTGCAGATGAGGCTGATAACGATGTTCAGCCCGCCGACAACGAGGACCAGATCGCCGAGATTCAGGGACGCGGCCGTCATACCGGCGCTGCCGGCAATAGAACTGACGGCCATCATAATAGCGGAGGCCGAGCCGGAATCCCCTTCAGGCACCTGCGACAGCATGAGGTATCTGCTGGGCGGCGCAACAAAGCTGCCCATGATGGTCGCCGGCAGGAGTGACAACAAAAAAGCCCAGGGTCCAAGATGCCCGACAGTGCTGATGAGAATACCGGCAGCGATGGTGATGATGAAAGCCGCGTTCACAAGCGCAAAGCGAGAAAATTTTGCCGACAACCTGATATACAGGATTGGCCCCACAAACATCATTGCGGCGTTGAATGAGAACAAATAGCTGTACATCTGCTCGGAAAGCCCGAATATGTCCTGATAAATGTAAGAGGAGACTGATATGTACGCCATAAAGGTGATACTCGAGGCGGAGAATATCAATAAAAGCGCCGTGAACCTCCTGTCCCGCAGAACCACAAAAAGCCGCCCCATCGTCTTAATGATATTGCCGGTGCCCTTCCGGTGAATCGTCTCCGTGTACATGAGCGCCAACGCGACAACTACGACACCGATAATCGCCTGGGTATAGAAAGCACCCCGCCAGTCTGTCAGCTTCAGCAGCAGCGCGCCAAGCATCGGCGCAGCGACGGGGGTGATGACAGAAATCGTCTGAATGGCGGCAATTTTCTTCTCCAGACTTCTACCGGTGTAGACGTCCTTGACGATGGCCGTTGAAGTCGCCGCTGCCGCCCCGGCGCCGATAGCCTGCAGCACACGGCTGACAATCAGCATATAGACCGACGGCGATACGGCGCACAGGAGACTGGCGCCGGTATATCCGATGAGCCCGATGAGGAGGATCGGCCGGCGCCCGTACTTGTCGGACAGCGGCCCCCAGACCAACGACGCGACGCTGTAAAAGAGGAAAAATAGGATGAGGGTCAGGGTAACCAGTGCCTTGGGAACATTGAATTCATCCGTCATTGCCGGCAGCGCCGGCAGGTATAGATCGGTGGACAGGGGCACGAATGCGCTGAGCAGCACCAGGAAGAACAACAGGCCTTTGCTGCCGAGAATCTTCTGTCCGGTTTCATTTTGAGCGGAAACATGCTTCATCATATATCTCCATTTTCATTTATTTACTATAAAATGCAATGATAACGCCCATAAAAATCCAGACGCTAATCGTTAACGTCTGGGTTTATCATCTGCCAGTAAAATTATACCACACACTTTCTTTGCTGGCAACGGCGCAAATTGTGTCGCTTTCGCAGTAATCTTTTGACATTCAATTCTCCAGCGGCTATAATTTTTCTCAAATATAAGCATATCGGAAGGAGTGCGCGTTCAGCGCTCAAAGAGAATTATGAGCCATATGAAATATCCGCATTTGTTTGAGCCGCTCACCATCGGCGGCACGGTCTTCAGAAACCGCATTTTCGGCTCCCCCACGGGGCCCAGCAACCTATCGTCCCATTATTACCCGACACCGGAGACGTGCGCCTATTACGAGCGCAAGGCCCTTGGCGGCGCAGCCTCCGTCTGCGTGGGCGACTGTTCGGTGGACGCCGTCCACGGCCGAACCGGCAGCAGCCGCATCAGGCTGGGCGAGCAGGGCGCGTTTTCCGCCATGGCCAAGCTGGCCGACGCCATTTCCCGCCACGGCGCGGTGGCATCGGTGGAGCTCCAGCACGGCGGCAGCCATTCCTTCGGCTCCTTCGAGGACGGCAATCAAATATACGGGCCGGTGGAATATACCCATGAAAACGGCTGCCATGTGCTCCCCATGACGGAAGAAATCATTGAGATGACCATCAATAAATTCGCCGAGGCGGCGGCCTGGTGCAAACGGGTGGGCTTCGGCATGGTGACGATCCACGGTGGACATGGCTGGCTCATTTCACAGTTCGTCTCCCCCGTCAGCAACACCCGCACCGACCGCTGGGGCGGAAGCATCGAAAACCGCTGCCGCCTCGCCGTGGCTGTCTGTGACGCTGTGCGCCGTGCCGTCGGCCCCGGCTTCCCGATTGAGATTCGCATCAGCGGCTCGGAGTGCCACCCCGGCGGGTACGATATCGACGAGGGCATCGAAATTGCCAAACAGCTGGACGGGCACGCCGACATCATTCATGTCTCAGCGGGCAGCCATGAGGTGTGGGACGTGTTCACCGTCACCCATCCCAGCATGTTTCTGGAGGACGGCGCCAACGTTAAGTATGCCGCCGAAATTAAAAAGCACATCAAAAAGTCGTATGTGGCCACCGTCGGCGCTCTGTCCGACCCCGACCTGATGGAGGAGATCATTGCCTCGGGCAAGGCCGATATCGTGGATGTTGCCCGGGGGCTGATCGCCGACCCGGACCTGCCGTTAAAAGCACGCTCGGGCCGGGAGGATGACATTAACAAATGTATGCGCTGTCTCGCCTGCTTCAGTAACCTCATGGCCAAAAGCCAGTTTATCTGCGCCATCAACCCCGTGATCGGGCATGAGTATGAGGCCAAATTCGCGCTCCCGCCAGCGAAAAAGCAACGAGTTCTGATTGCCGGCGGCGGCATCGGAGGCATGCAGGCGGCTCTGACCGCCGCCGAACGGGGCCACGAGGTCATCCTGTGCGAGAAAGCAAGCCACCTGGGCGGTGCGCTCCTGTGCGAGGACGGCGTCCCCTTCAAAAAGCATCTGGCGGG
>CAZVLO010000160.1:0-246 GCA_964628265.1 uncultured Papillibacter sp. | reverse complement strand
ATCTGGAACGGCAGGCGAAACGGGTACATAGGGCGGCCATTGACGTCCGCCTCAGCACGCCGGTGACACCGGCGCTGGCCGAAAACCTCCGCCCGGACGTGATCATCGCCGCCCTGGGCGCGCGCCCCGTTGTTCCCAATAGCAAAGGCATCGACGGTCCGAATGTCTTCAGCGCGGAAGACATCTACTACCACCCCGACAAGGCCGGAAACCGTGTCGTCGTTCTGGGCGGGGGTCTCGTGGGCG
>CAZVLO010000159.1:0-4625 GCA_964628265.1 uncultured Papillibacter sp. | reverse complement strand
CCAGCGTCAAGGCGACACCCTTTGGCGTGCCGATGGTCACCCGGTCTACCGGAGCGCCTCCAAGCAGCATGATACCGGCCGCTTTTGCTGCTGCCGCCGCGCAAGAGCCGGTGGTATAACCGCAGCGTAATAATTTCCCGTTTATATTTCGCATAAATTCCATACAAAAACCCCCGGCGTCGAAGCGCCGAGGGCTGATTTATGAGAGAAACGGGTTCCCATTTAAATCATATCCTTCGGTGCCCGCAAAGGAATATGAGTCTTGGTAGCCCGGCTGTTACGGTAAACGGACTTGCGAGGGAATTACACCCTGCTTCCCCAGTTTAGTTTATATTAGTATGCGCTAAAAACAAATGCTTGTCAAGAGGCGATACAATTACGGCATTGACAAAAGGATTCTTGCAGTGCTATACTGGCCTTGAACTGAATATTGGAAACTTGGTCATGGAAGTTGGGTGTGAATCCCACGCAAGGCCGTTGCTGTAATTCGCCGATACTTTGGCTAATGCCACTGGAAGAAACTCCGGGAAGGCGCCAAAGGTTGCGTTCTTAAGCTGACGCAAGCGATAAGCCAGAATACTTGCCTGTTTCCTGCCGCGCCGGTAGCGCGGTGCCATACAACCCTGCGGACGACCGGGGCCGTAAATGCGAAGGAGGCACATCTGCCGTTTATAAGGGTGTGTCAGAGTTTTGTACGCATAAAAAAACGAAAACAACGAACGTCTGCAAATTGAGTGCAGGCGTTTTTTTTTCTTTCCTGGTTTGTTTTTGCTGATGTTCCGTTAAGACTTCTCATCAGCGGTTAAAAACAATAAATAATAAATAAAAAGGAGAATCAACAATGAAAAAAAATGCTAAAGGACTTGTAACATTGATGCTGACTCTGTCGTTGTTCCTATTGATGCTGGCAGTGGCAGGCTGTTCTAACGCACCTGCGGATTCGTCCGACACAGATTCCACGCCTAATACGCCGAAAAAGGTTCTGCTAGCAGTCAGTTTTGGGACAAGCTACAACGACAACCGTGATTTGTCCATAGGCGGCATTGAGAAGGCGCTGCAGACGGCGTACCCCGATTACGAGGTCCGGCGCGCATTCACAAGCCAGATCATCATTGACAAGCTCAAAGAGCGCGATAACATCCAGACTGACAATGTAAAAGAAGCGATGGATCGTCTGGTGGCTGACGGCGTCAAAGATGTCGTGATTCAGCCTACGCATGTGATGGACGGATATGAGTACGACGATATTGTCTCCGAGATCACGCCCTATAAAGATAAGTTTGACAGTTTTAAAATCGGTAAGAATTTGCTGAGTTCCGATGCTGATTATCAAGAGGTCGCTTCAATCATAGCGGAAGAGACGAAATCCTATGATGTTGACGGGACGGCAATCGTGTTTATGGGTCATGGTACCGAGGCTCCGTCGAACGCTACCTACGCCAAGCTGCAAAAGGTTCTGACCGACGCGGGTTACAAGCGCTACTTCGTCGGGACGGTCGAGGCCGCTCCCACTTTGCAAGACGTGATTACTCTGGCGAAGAAATCCGGGGCAAAAAAGGTTGTGCTGGAGCCGCTGATGATCGTCGCGGGCGACCATGCCAACAATGATATGGCCGGTGACGAAGACGGATCTTGGAAGAAAGAATTTGAGAAGGCGGGCTTTGAGGTCGAAACTGTCATAAAGGGCCTTGGTCAGATGCAGGGTATTCAGAATCTTATAGTCAAACATGTAGGCGAAACGATAGCTCAGTAAGAAGAAAAATGTGGACTTCCGGCCGGCTGCGAAAACCAGCCGGCTAAAAGTCACATGCTTTTAAGATTCAGTGGCAAACAAGACTTGATTTCAGGAGAATGGTAAAATGAAAGGAACATTGATTTTTTTATTGACAGCCGTACTTGCCTGCATGGTGTTTACAGGCTGCGGTGCGAAAACTCCTCCTGCCACAAGCGGGACACCCGCGCCTGCTACAAGCGGAGAGCAGGCTCCTGCGGAGAATGAGAAACCGAAACCCATCTATGGCAACCAGATTAAAGATGGAACGTACAAGATTGAGGTTTCTTCCAGTTCCTCCATGTTTCGGGTCATTGATGCTCAGCTTACGGTAGCGGGCGGAAAAATGTCGGCTGTCCTGACCTTAAGCGGAACTGGCTATGAGAAATTATACATGGGCACCGGTGAGCAGGCGCTCACCGATACGGACGACAAGTGTATTTATTTTGTAAAAGATGCTGAAGGTAAATACACTTATACCGTACCGGTAGCCGCGCTGAACCAGGATACCAACTGCGCCGCATGGAGCATCAAAAAGCAGAAGTGGTACGACAGAGTTTTGGTCTTTCAGTCCTCGCTGATCCCTGAGGACGCGATAACAGCGGAATAAAGGCAGGGAAACAGGAGCTGCCTGAATCTCTCATGACAGTTCCTGTTTCCCTGTCGGTGATTATGCTCAAGCGGGGTATAATATAATTATGAAAAAATGGGGTTTTCTGATCATATTCTTATTGGTATTACTGCTGCCGGGTCAGATGATGGCGGCACCAAAGCCACCAGCGGACGGGCAATATATGGTGAGAGTGACGCTGGAGGGCGGCACGGGCCGGGTGCAGGTGGAGTCTCCGGCAACACTGACAGTCACGAGCGGCGCAGCGACGGCTACGGTCATCTGGAGCAGCCCTTATTACGAGTATATGCTGATTGATGGAACTTACTATTATCCAATCAATCACGGCGGGAATTCCACCTTTGAGATTCCTGTTTCGCTTGATACGGATATGGCGGTCAGCGCCCAGACCATTGCGATGAGCGAACCTCACGAAATCAGCTATACCCTACATTTCGATTCGGCCACGCTCAAGCCGCTTGCCGGTGATGGATCCCCGCTTACCCCGCTTGGTGCCGGAGCTGTAGCAGCGGCAATTCTTATCATCATATTGGCGGGTGTTTCCTTGCTTAAAAAACGCCAGAGGGAAAGCAGGATTTAAGAAGAATGAGAATGAAACGATATGTAATTCTGATACTTAGTGTAATAATGATACTCTCCATGCTGTCCGGTTGCGACGGCAGCACGGTTAACACCCTGAACAAGGGGCTTGGCAACGGCTGGCAGCCGGAAAGCAGTATGGAACTGCAGTATGCCAAAAACTTCAGCGTAGATTATTACAGCGGCGGCTATACCCTGATCACCATATCCGACGGCAGCAGGTATCTGGTCGTTCCGCAGGATGGCGAGATTCCGGCAGGCATCGACACGGATATTACAGTCCTGCACCGCCCGGTTAACAATATCTATCTCGTCGCCACTTCGGCGATGTCCCTATTCGATGCGCTGGATGCTCTGGACAGCATCAGCCTGTCCGGTACCAAAGCCCGAGACTGGTATATCAAAAACGCCAGAGCGGCCATGGAAGCCGGCGACATTCTCTACGCCGGCAAATACAGCGCGCCGGACTATGAGCTTATCATGTCCAATGGGTGCAATCTGGCCATAGAATCCACCATGATCAGCCATGCTCCGGAAGTAAAAGAAAAACTGGAAGACGTAGGTATCCCGGTGCTGGTAGACCAATCAAGCTACGAAACGCACCCGCTGGGACGTACCGAGTGGATTAAGCTTTACGCGGCGTTCGTGGGAAAAGAAGATACCGCTAAACGGCTTTTTGACGAGCAGATTGCTTATATGAACAGCGTTGCTGGTCTGAAAAACACCGGCAAAACGGTGGCGTTTTTTCATATCAGCTCCTCGGGCTATGCTGTCGCCCAAAAATCGGGGAACTATGTAACAAAAATAATTGAGCTGGCCGGTGGCAACTATATCTTTAAAAATCTCGGGGATCCAACCAAAGCCACGAGCACGGTGACGCTGGAGATGGAAAAGTTTTACGCGACGGCCAAGGAGGCGGACTTCATCATCTACGACAGCACCATTGGCGGCGAAATTACCTCGCTGGACGAATTAATAAGTAAAAACAGCCTGCTGAAAGACTTCAAGGCTGTGCAAAAAGGTAATGTCTGGTGTACAGACAAGAATCTTTTTCAGGAGACAACCCAGCTTGGATTAATGATTTCGGATATACACCGGATGCTTACGGAAAGCGACGGGAGCTTGACGAAGCTGAATTTCATGTACAAGCTTAAATGATATCGACGATGAAACGGGCACAGTGAGGAAATTAAATGGGAAAGCAAGATGAGACTACTAAGAGGCATTGGAGATACGGCATCACGCTGGCGATACTCCTTGTCGTCGTTGTTGTACTGGTTTTAATGAATATCGGTTTAGGCAGCGTAACTGTACAGATTCAGGACATTGGCAAAATACTGTTCCATCAGGGCGGAAACGTAACAGATCATGACATCATCTGGAAGATTCGTCTACCCCGAACGATGGCTGGTATCATTCTCGGCGGCGCTTTGGCGCTGTCGGGTTTTTTGCTGCAGACGTATTTCAACAATCCCATCGCCGGACCTTATGTGCTGGGAATTTCATCCGGCGCCAAACTGGTGGTAGCCCTCGTCATGGTTATGGCGCTTATCCGGCACTACACGGTCAATTCGACGGCTTTGATTGCGGCGGCTTTTGTCGGCGCTATGATTGCTATGACTTTTGTTCTGCTGGTGGCGAGAG
>CAZVLO010000158.1:0-4784 GCA_964628265.1 uncultured Papillibacter sp. | reverse complement strand
GGCCAGGCGCTTGTCCATCGCCGCCCGGTCCCGCCACTGCCACGGGTCGGTGTCTAGATTACCGGTATGCCACTGATTCCATGTCGTCAGCTCCGACAGGTTCGGGAATCCCTCGGTGAATTTCCCGGCAAAGACCATGACGCCGCACGCTTCGGCATAGGACAGAAATTCCGCGTATGTTCTCAGCATTGAAGATACTCCTAATAGATAAATCTGATATCCCCGCAGACGGCGGCGCCGCCGGTGTTGCCCTCGCCGGAGCGCAGATCGATCGGACTGTGGACATGGAACATAAAGCCGTTTTCGCCGTATTTCTCGTCAAAGTTACCGGCGAATTCCTCCTGCATGGCGATGAGACGCACCCGGCCGATGATGAGCGGCAGCGCGCCGTCCGCCAGCTCGTCGATTTTCTCCAGCGTACATTCCAGATTGAGAAACGCTTCCCTGATCCGCGGTGCGGAGACGGTTTTTGATGCCTCGGCGGTGAAGCCGCCCGCCTTGAACTCGTCGTCATCGGGGTCGTTGTGGACAATGGTCTCCGAGAGGGCGCCGTAATAGTCCCGGCTTAGAAAATTGATCGTAAATTCACCGGTTCGTATGATGTTCGCGTAGGTATGATTGCGCTTGCTCACACCGCCGAGGACGGCGTAATAGACACTGCAGTTTCCCGTGAACGTGCTCCAGGAGGACAGGCAGACATTCGGTTTGCCGTTTTCTTTGATTGTTGTAATGGCAAAGAGCATTTTCGGGATGCCTGCGGCAAATTCGAAGTGCGAGTACAGGTCATATTGGCCGTCCCAGTATTCCTTAAAGTGCGCCGGTCGTTTTTCGCCGATTTCGATTTTCATGGTTTGTTACCCCTTTTCATCGGAATTGGCTTTATTATACAATTCGAACAGGACATCTGTATGTCATGTTCATTTTGAGTTGTGAACAATATTTTCAGCAATTCGTTTTATTTCGTCCGCCAGCTCGGGCGGAGAGACCACCCGGGCCTTGTCGCCGAAAGCCAATATCCACGACAGGATATAATCCTTGTTCGTATAGCCGACCGAGAACAGCAGCTCTCCGCTTTCCTTTTCCTTAAAAGACCTGAAGCCAAAATCCTCGATCAGCCGGTAACGGACGCTGGGGTCAAACAAAACCTGCACCTCGTTTGTATCCACTAGGGAACCGCCCAGCTCCAGCCGATCCGGCGGGATTTCCCGGGGAGTATAGACGTCTTCCATCACCGACAGCTCCCACAGCCTGTTCAGCTTGAAGACCCGGAAATCCTGCCGCTGGGTGCAGTAGCCGAACACATACCAGCCTGACCACTTGAAGGCGATAAAATACGGTTCAATGCGCCGGTGGGTTTGGCCCTTGCTGTAATAGTAGTCAAACTCGATCTGACGCCGGTCGTTAATAGCGTCCTTAATAATCCCAATCTTCTCCGAAAGATCGTTTTTATAATGGGAGGCCAGATCGATCACCATGCTGTCCCGCAGCGAGACAATCGCACCGTCGGACGCCTTATCATTATCCGGCGCCAGCTTTTGGACGAGCCGCTCGATATTGGCAGGCTTTTCAATACCCTCAATACTGCGCAATCCGGCAATAATGCTTTGGAGCTCGCTGATTGTCAGAACGCTTTTGTCCAGCTTGTACCCCTCGGCGATGGAGATGCCGCCGTCGCCGCCCTGGGTGGTGACGACGGGGATACCCGCCCGACAGATATCATCCAGATCGCGTAAAATCGTCCGGCGGGACACCTCGAATCTTTCAGCCAGATACGGTGCCGTCACCTTGCCCTTTTGCAATAGCGTTGTGATGATGCCCAGAAGACGGTCTATTTTCATCGTATCACCCCCATGCAGTATAACACGTCATGCTGATGTCATGTTAACAAATAGACAATTCTGAAAAAATATGTCATAATGGCTCATCTGATAAGGGGAGGAATTGTCATGATACCGGTCAGGCATCAGGAGTTTATCGTCAACGCCGTAGACGTCTTAAAGCAGGATTTGCGAATCCGTGCCGTCTCCCTGTGCGGCTCGTACGTCACGGGCAATATGGACGAGTACTCGGACCTGGATTTTATGCTGGCCGTTGAAGCAGGCAGCTTCAATCAGATTCAGGAAGAGAGGTTCACGATTGTAGCCGGGCTGGGAGAACTGCTGTCCGCCTTCCCGGGCGACCATATCGGTGTACCGGACCTTTTAATCTGCCTGTTTGACAAGCCCCTTATCCACGCGGATTTTAGTTTCATACCGTATGACAGAGCAGGGGAGCGGTTCAACGGTACGGCCATCATCTACGACAGGGACGGAAGCCTCTCAAAAAACCACAGGGATCTTTCCCCGTATCACGCGTCCCTCGATCTACAATGGCTTGAAGACCGCTTCTGGGTCTGGGTGCATTACGCCACACTGAAAATAGCAAGGGGCGAGCTGTTCGAGGCCATCGATATGATTACCTATCTCCGCTCCACCGTCCTCGGCCCGTTGCTGCACGTTCAAAAAGGTGGTCACCCCCGGGGCGTCCGCCGTCTTGAAAAAGTCGCGCCGGAGTACATGACAGAGCTGACAAAATCAGTGCCAGTGTATGACACTTGCAGTTGCGTTAATGCGCTCAAAACAGAAATCGGCCTGTACCGGTCCTTGAGAGATCCGTACCTGAGCGGTATCAACCGGCGGGACAAAGCGGAATCCGCGGCGACAGATTATTTGGATGAAATTACCGACCATTTTCTTGACTGATACAGTTGGCAAGAACGAATGAAAATCCCCTCTGACGAGGGGATTGCTGTCGTCTGATGTGCTTTCATCATGTTCGCATTCAATGGTTTTTTGCGTTTTCCACCAGTATTTGTAGACATTGCCGGCTACCGCCCACATAAACCGTAAAACGCTTTGTCGTCGCGCAAATTTTCCCGTGTTCTTAAGAGTTCGAGGATAATATCCTGTGATAAATCCTCGGCTTCTTCCTTCGAGTTTGTACGCGTACGGCAATAGGAAAACAGTGTTTTCGCCGTATCTGTTATAAGCTTGTCGGATATCTCCCTTTCCAAAACCTCACCTCCGTCCGCAAGGATTTTTTCTCTCTCAATCAGATAGTGGAAGAAAAGCACATTCGGTTAGTAAATCTTTTTCATTATAGCGCAAAAAATCCCCTCGGAGGAGGGGATTTTTCATATGCTCACTTCAGTTCATCCAATATCGCCTTTTTCATGGCGCTGCAGGAAAGCGCCTTTTCCCCTGGGGCGGCGATGTCCGCGGTGCGGAGGCCTTTGGCCAGTACGCGGGAGACAGCGTCTTCGATATCCTGCGCCGCTTCATTTTGGCCGAATGACATGCGGAGCATCATGGCGACAGACAAAATCGTGGCGATAGGATTGGCCATATCCTTACCGGCAATGTCGGGAGCGGACCCGTGGATGGGCTCGTACATGCCGCGTTTCGTTTCGCCCAGTGACGCCGACGGCAATAGCCCGATGGAGCCGGTGATCTGGGAGGCTTCGTCGGTGAGAATATCGCCGAACATGTTGCTCGTCACGGCTACGTCAAACTGCTTCGGGTTTCTTACAAGCTGCATGGCCGCGTTATCGACAAGCATGTCGGTGAGCGTCACATCGGGGTAGCGCTCGGCCAGCCTGTGCATGACTTCGCGCCAGAGGCGGGAACTCTCCAGCACATTGGCTTTATCGATACTGATGAGCTTTTTGGAGCGGGTCCGGGCCAGCTCGAAGGCTGTGACGCCGATGCGTTCGATCTCCATCTCACTGTAGCACTCGGTGTCATACGCCTCGGGACCGTATTGGCCCTCGCGGCGTCCGCTCTCGCCGAAGTACATGCCGCCGGTGAGCTCCCGGACGACGATCATGTCAAATCCGGCGTCGGCAACAGCTTGCTTCAGCGGACAGGCGTTCTTCAGCTCCGGCAGCAGCCTTGCGGGACGGATGTTGGCATAGAGGCCAAGTTCTTTGCGGATACCTAGCAGCGCTTTCTCAGGACGGAGGTGGCCGGGCTCTCCTCGGGCAGCGGGCCGCCAAAAGCGTCGATGGCGTTTCCCCCGGCGGCGACTTTCTTAAAAGTAAAACCAAAGCCGTGTTTATTGCCGATGACATTCAGAACCTCAAGGGCGGCGTTCACAATCTCCGGCCCGATGCCGTCGCCCTCGATCACAGCGATGTTGTAGTTCATTTTGCACCCCCGTTGCCCGCATTGATTGAATTGAGAAGTCCGCCCGCCGAAATAATGTTCTGAAGAAACGGCGGGAATGGCGCGAAGGCCGTCACGGTATTCTTTGTCAGGTTATGAAGCTCGCCTTTGTTAAAATCGATTTCCACTTTATCGCCCTCGGAAATGTCGGCATCGCATTCGATGATGGGCAGCCCGATATTAATGGCGTTCCTGTAAAAGATGCGGGCGAAGCTTTTGGCCACGACGGCGCCGATGCCGGTTTCCTTGATGGCCAGCGGTGCGTGCGCGCGTGAGGAGCCGCAGCCGAAATTCGACCCGGCGGCCATGATGTCACCTTTTTTGACGCGCCCTACAAACGTCGCGTCCAGGTCCTCCATGCAGTGGGCGGCCAGCTCCTTGGCACTGGACGTGTTGAGATAGCGCGCCGGGATGATGACGTCAGTATCAACGTTATCTCCGTATTTGATGATGTTGCCAGTCAGTTTCATATTCTCGTCCTCCTGTCTTATTCCGCGGGAGCGATCTTACCCGCTAATGCCGAGGCTGCGGCAACGGCGGGGCTGGCCAGATACACTTCGCTCTCGGGATGCCCCATCCGGC
>CAZVLO010000157.1:4555-4831 GCA_964628265.1 uncultured Papillibacter sp. | reverse complement strand
CGTCAGCGGGTTCTGAACCGTAATTTCAGAAAAGTCTTCCGGATTTAATACATGTATTTCCTCCTCAAGCACGCCGGTCCCTTTCCCTTTACACAATATAACAATCAGCTCGCTTTGGCCGTCCCCGTCAACATCCGCATAGCCGAGCTCCGGAAAAAACGAAAGGAAGTTAATGGTCTCCCACGGGAAACGCTTTGTTCTGCCGTTTATGGAAAGCGTCATATCGGAGAACATCCCGCCTTTCAAGTTGCCCGCCGAAAGATATGTTTTCCTGTC
>CAZVLO010000157.1:1686-4545 GCA_964628265.1 uncultured Papillibacter sp. | reverse complement strand
GGGCGTGGGCGTGATTTCCGGCTCGGGCGTGGGGGCGAGCGTCACCTTGGGATTGGCAAAGGCGTATTCGCCGACCAGATAGCTGATGACAATGCCCTCGCTCCGCCCGCCCGGCCGCTCCGGTTGGGTTGCGTCCGAAATCACCAGACGGCCATTTTCCTCGGTGAGGGAAAGCGTTTGTTCATAATAGCCCGCAAATCCGGTAGAGGTCATGTATGTGTAGGTAATTAGAGCTATATGATCGCCGGGTTCTACCCCATAGCTCTCCACCCATGGACTGGACATACCCGTTACCCAATGGTTTTCCTGATAGTCTTCATACACGCTTTTTTGGAGTTTTGAGCTTATCAAATCGTACTGCGCTTTGCCGTCGCGGCTCTGTACCGCTTCAGCCCACCGGTACCCGATGTTCAATATCTGGTCATAAAGTGCCGCACGGTCCGTGTCTATTTCAAGGCTTCTGGCAATTTCATCCGCTTTTTGACTTACCAGATTGGAAGTAAAACATAAATCATAGGCATATTTGCTGTTTTTCGGGGATCAGATAGATGTGCTTTTCATCTACATAGGAATCATCATTCGCCGCCGCCGGCTGAGTCCGGCGGATGATCATCTTTGTCGCCGGATAATTGCAGTTCTCAAGCGTTTTTGTATTCAGTATTTCCGCATGGTTTCCCGCAAACTGAGTCATCGCTGCCGATGAATCATAGTATAGAATTGAAAGTGTTCCCAGCTGTTCACCGTTTGCCGCCAGTGTAAAGCTAACCGCTTCGTCCGTTGTAACCTGTGCGTCCCAGTAGCCGGGCATTGAAAATGTAAACAAGTCCGTAGCGACGGATTTCCAGCCGGACGTATCCACATATTCCTTCAGTTCGACTTCCGTCTGGCAGCTCGTTACAACCGTCCGCCCGTTTTCGTTTCCGAACGAGAGGCGCTCGACGCCCTGATACGTGCTGGTGGTGGAGTCCGTATACAAATATGTGACGACGGCCTGATCCCTGTCAAGCGTCACATCGTATCTGACCACCCACGGACTGGACCATCGGATAGAATAATAAATCACGCTCGGGTTGTCCGGGTCTTGCTGTTGCGCCCGGAAATCGGACTGCATTTTTCGGCTCATAATCCCATACCGTGCCCTGCCATCCCTGGTCGACCAGGCGTCCGCCCAGATAAGGGCGAGGTTGTACTTTTCGTTAAAAGTCCATGTCTTTCCATAATCGGAGCTTTCATACCGCACCGTCACGTCCACAGGTTCCACGTCCACAGGCTCGCCGCTTGCGTCAAAGCCGTTGTTGCGGAAGACGACCGGCAGGACGCCGTTTGCGCCGTTAAAAACGGGGGACAGCGCGGTGGCGTAAGTCGCGATGCCTTTGAAGGAGTCCGGTATTTCAAGAGAGCATTTCGTCCATGTCTTGCCCTTGTTTTGCGTGCGATACACGACCGGATTGACATCCATATCGTATCGGAACGAAACAAAACCGATGTTTTTATTGGCAAACCCGGCCCCTGTCGCAACGCGGGGGTACGTGTCGCTGGTATTGCCGATTTCACGCCAGGTCTTCCCGCCGTTCGACGTCTCAAAGATCCGGTTGTTTTGATGGCCCATGGAAACGCCCCCACCGAGCAGCAGCCAGCCGTCATCTTTGGTGGTGAAACCAATATATTTGGTTTCATAGCTAACTGTTTTTGCATCCGTGACGGTATAGGCGCTCCAGGTTTGCCCTTTGTCGCCGCTGATCAAGACGGAGACAGGAATGAACTCGCCTGAAGCATTATTATTGTGTCCGCCATAGGCCACGGCCGTTACTTCATCAGATATGTAAACCGCTTTGTCTTCAAAATATGCCGTCTGGTCATCGGTATCCGGGGTAAGCGGCACCACGGCGGAGCTTTCTGCACCGTACGATATGACGAATTTCCCGTCGATCAGGTTATACGAATTTCCCGAGTTGAGAAGCGCAACATTGTTGATTGCCTTTCCTGCTTTGCTGTTGTCGACTCCGTAAGCTACCGATGCTCCGGCAATGCCTACGACAATAATGACTGCGCATAATGCAGCAATCCCCTTACGTTTTTTATTCATATCAAAAATATTTATAAATCTTTCTTTCATTGCCTTCTTCCCTCCGTAAAAATAAGTGGAAAACGCTGTCTGGTGATGATTTCCCTTGTGAATTGCCAATAAAATTGTTTCACTGTATTGCCTCCTGAAAGTGCTGTCCGAATCCTTGATCAGTTCGGAATCACAGGCCATTTCAATATCCTTATTGGATGCAGCCGTCATAAGATAAACAAGCGGATTAAACCAATGCACCGCATTGGCGCACACCATGAATAGCTTATACCAGATATCCCTTCGCTTGTAATGGATTAGCTCATGCTTCAGGATGATCTTCAGATCCGCATCACTGTAATCCAAATCCGGTAAAAGAAGAAGAGGCCTGAAAAGTCCTGTCATCATTGGACTTTGTACCCTTTTACAGAGCAGCAGCCGGATATTATGGCTGATTTTCATCTCTTTTTTTACTTCAAGCAAAAATGCGGCGGTATGCTTATTTTCAACGGGCTTTGAAAAACGCAGGATCGATTTTTTAAATATAAAATACCCTATCAGATGATAAAACATAAAAAGCGCGATTCCCAAAACCCATACCATGGACAGAATTTCATTCAGCATGACTGTACGCGACGCTGAAGATGAAGATACCGGGGAGGCAGCAGGAGGCTTTTCGCCCGGCTGCCCGACCTTTTGACTGACCAGCGGAGCGAAATCCGCGCTTCTTTGTACCGGCATTTTAATTTCTATGTTTTGTGAAACAGGCATAATCTCTATGGGCGTCTGCGGAAACGACGGGC
>CAZVLO010000157.1:0-1676 GCA_964628265.1 uncultured Papillibacter sp. | reverse complement strand
ACACAAAGCACCGCCACTTGGCGGTATAATTCTTATGAATCAGGGGAATCAGGAGCAGCAGTACCGCAATCACAGCGGATGTGGTAAGCGATACCCGGATGACATCCTGGAACAGGCTCTGTACCATAGCTTAATCCCCCTGTGTCGCTTTGTCGATAAACCGCCGGAGTTCCGTGAGATCTTTATCGCTGATTGCATTGCCTTTATAAAGCGACGCGACGAAGGTTGTGAGGGAATTGCCATACAGCTTCTCCAAAAAGGATTTGCCTTCATTTTCAAGATACTCTTGCTCGCCGACGACTGCGGAATAAATATTAATTTTTCCCTCGCGCCGGCTCGTGATAAATCCTTTTTCCGTAAGCCGCGCAAGAAACGTCAGGACGGAAGTGATCTTCCATTCCTTTTTATCTTTCAGCTTTTCGCTGACATACGCGGAAGTAACGGGTTCGTTCGCTTCCCATATGATCATCATAATTTCAAGCTCTGAATCGGGTAAGCGCTTTATCGTTTTATTCATGGTTTTACCTCTTTCTACATTTGAAGAATCATTGACATTTTCATTCTACATATGAAGAATGAAAATGTCAATAGAAAGAATAAAAAAATATTAAGCCACCTGGCCTGTGCCTCGTGTTGGAATATGAAAAGAGGCAGTAGCTTTCCCGCGCAAACTGTAGTACTGTGTGTTACTTACTGACAGAAGGCGACATACATGAACGACATATTACAAGCCATATGTAGCAGGAGAACGCTTGAATGGCATTCAAGAGGTCATCGGTTCGATCCCGGCTGTCTCCACCACACAGAAAGCTCGGAAAATCAATGGCTTTTCCGAGCTTTCTATCGTATATGGGTACGTCAATGGGTTTCCTGTTCGATCCCCTTTATTTTCACAGCGGATTATACAGCATGCCTGCTATGGTTGTGTAGTTTTATCTTAGTCAAAAGCTGTGAGTGCCGGGTAGTTGCCTTCTTCAGCATGCCAAGCGGGCTCTATTCCATTGGCATGGCAGTCAAGGTCTTCACCCGTATTGCCATCTGCCGGGCAGTAGCCGATTCCGGTAAAGTTTACGGGGAGTGTTCCCGTGAAGTTCTCTATAGATACCGCCTGGTCGGTGTTTGTCTCCACCGGATAATCGTTGTCTGTGAGACCTGTTTCAGGATTTACCTTATTTTCCGAACCAGAGGGAAGGCTGACGCCGGAAACGTCGATTATGACCGAATAGCAGTTTTCGGAAGTTCCGCCGTATATGTTCCGCCCGACAATGGCTCCGCCGACGTGTCTTGCCGGCGAGCCGCCGTCCGTATAGATTACGCCGGCATTGTAGCACGCTTTTATATTGCCGCCGTCGTTTGTACCGGCAATGCCGCCGGCGACGACGTCATTTGAAACCGCCGAGGCGCCTGATCCGCCGACGAGCCCCGTGTTATAGCATGCTGTAATCTCACCGTAGTTTACGGCCGCTACGCCGCCGCCAGTCCTCGCGTAATATCCGTCCATCGCCTTTATTTTGCCCTCATTGGCGGATGAAACAATCACCGCATAGTTGATGCCCGCGATGCCGCCGGCCAGGGTAGAGCTGTTTTTGCCTTCTGCAGCTGTGATATTGCCCATATTCAGGCAGCCAGGTGGCTGGCGGTCGTGCGCAGCCCGGCCAGGTCGGCGACCGGAAAAT
>CAZVLO010000156.1:0-4834 GCA_964628265.1 uncultured Papillibacter sp. | reverse complement strand
GATCCGCGCTTTGCAGCGCCGTCTCCTCTGCCAGCGTGATATACGCCGAGATCGTTGGGTTTGTTTCCTTAGCAGCCCTTAAAAAAGAACCAGTCAGCTCACGGCAGGAGATTTCCCTGCTGGCCAGGAGACGCCTTACCTCACTTATCGTGTTCATTCGTTCTGCCCGCCTTTTTTGCGCGCTATAAAAAATCCGTCCTGCCGCTCGCCTGCGTTTACCAGTATCTCATCCACCGGAAAAGACGGCTGCAGGATATCCTCCCTGAAGGACCAATCGCAGTCGTCTCCGGTAGCATTATCTTCCGGCAGCCCGACAGCCGCCTGCGAAACGGTTTCGGCAAAACTCAGTACGCTTGTGATATCCTTGGCCAGCTTGTCCGTATCTTCCCCATCCAGCGACAGCTTCGCCAGTGCCGCTAGCTTTTTCAGTTCCTCATGCGTGATCATCTCTTCAACTCCGTTACTGTCTTCATCAGCAAGAGCCGCTCATGGCGCGGACGCCACCGGCGGCTCTTTCACAGGTCACTCAATCTTATCCAGGGCATCCTGCAGCAGCTTCTGTATCGCCGCGGGATCGCCGTTGCCCCGTAATTCTCTCATGATACAGCCGAATAATCCCTGCATCGCTTTAGTTTTCCCGTTTTTATAATCCCGAACCATCTTTTCGTTCTCACGGATTGCCTTCTGCACGGCATCACCGATTGCACTTTCATCACTCTGGGCGGCAAGACCGTGAGCCTTGCAATACTGTCTCGGCTCAACATCCTCTTCAATCACGGCAGTCAGAATGCGCCTGGCGGCGCTTCGCGTGACCTCTCCCGAATTCGACATTTTCACAAGCTCGCCCAGCTTCACCGGGTCGATAACCAGATCGTCCGCCGTCAGCTTCTTTTTACGCAGTATGCTCATGCAGTCGCCAATCAACCAACCGGCCGTCTCCTTCGGAGCGCCGCTGATGCGGCTCGCTTCTTCAAAAACATCACAGAATACCCGGCTTGAGGTCAATATGGCACTGTCGGCCTCCGCCAGCCCGTATTCGGAAATATAACGCCGCATCTTCTCTTCCGGCAGCTCCGGCAGTGTGGCTCTGATCCGTTCAAACCACGCATCGTCAATGACGACAGGTGCCAGGTTCGGATCGGGAAAATACCTGTAATCCGCCGCCGTTTCTTTATTGCGCATGGCGTAGCTCCGGCCTTTGACATCGTCCCATCGCCGCGTCTCCTGTACGAGTGTCTCCGCACCGCGCTCCAGGGCGTCGATATGGCGCGCTTCCTCATATTCTATTGCGCGGACGATGGCAGACAGGGAGTTCATATTTTTCATCTCGGTGCGCACGCCCAGCTCAGTCGACCCGCTTGGACGGATCGAGAGATTGACGTCGCAGCGCATGGAGCCCTCCTCCCATCGGCAGTCGGACACCTTTGCGAATTTCAAAAGCGTTCTCAGCCTTTCCAGATACGCCAATACTTCGTCGGCACTGCGGAGATCGGGCTTGCTGACGATCTCAATGAGCGGCACGCTGGTCCTGTTGAAGTCAACCAACGTCGAGCCCGTCCAGTCGTCGTGAACCAGCTTCCCGGCGTCTTCCTCCATATGGATCTGCTTTATACCGATGGTCTTTCTGCCGCCGGCGGTTTCAATCTCAATCCCGCCGTCGACGGCGATGGGCGCAAACCACTGTGTGATCTGGTACGCGCAGGGCAGATCCGGATAATAATAGCTCTTCTTGTCAAACGTCGTTACGCGGTTTATTCTGCAATTTGTGAGCATTCCCGCCGTCATGCCCAGATCAATGACTTTTTTATTTGTCACAGGCAGCATGCCGGGCATACCGCAGCACGCCGGGCAGACGCTCTCATTTGGCTCCGCGCCGTATTTGGCAGAGCAGGAACAGAATATCTTTGAATTGGTGGCCAGCTCCGTGTGGACCTCAAGGCCGATAACCGTTTCGTAATTCACTGCTTTTCCACCGCCCTTTCATAACAAGCCGCGGCCGTCAGCAGCGCGGGCTCCATATGGCTGTCGGCTAAGAGCTGCACACCGCCGGTGCTCACAGCCGGGATACCTGTAATGCTGGCCAGCGCTGAAAAATAGCTTTCATCGTATGCCGCGTCAAGGCTGTCGCCCAGTTCTTCCTTCCGATAAGCGCTTTTTGAACAGGCCGGCGTAATCAGGCAGTCATATGTCATAAACAAGTCGGTCAGCCTGTCGCGCAGCACGCGCCTTACCCGCAGGCTTTTGTCATAACAGTCCTCATACCGCCCTTTTGACAGAACGTCGGAGCCGTAGAGGATGACCGCTTTCGTCAGCAGCGAAAACGCCTCTGTGCGCGATTTCGTAT
Source organism: uncultured Papillibacter sp. (assembly GCA_964628265.1). Taxonomy (GTDB): domain Bacteria; phylum Bacillota; class Clostridia; order Oscillospirales; family Oscillospiraceae; genus Sporobacter. Next base: position 2,490 of record CAZVLO010000156.1, on the reverse strand, counting down.
ACAGCTCGTCAAGATTCTGAAAATTCTCCGTCCGGTATCCGAACTTAATGCCGTCGTAGCGGGAGAGATTATTGCACGTCTCCGCCGCCATCAGTATCTGCCACGCCGGCTGCGCCAAAGCGGCCTCGGCAAAGGAAAACTCCTCCACCGACGCGCCGCCGTCAGACATCAGCCTGCCAAAAGCCCTCACCCTCTCAACAACGTCCGGGGCAGCTTTATCCAGATATTCCTTCGGTATCCCAAAGCGCATGCCTCGGACGGAATCACCGATTTTATAAGCATATTCTTTATTTGGTAAGCTTGTGCCGTCTTTTTCGTCATGGCCTGCGATAATAGCCAGCAGCTCCGCAGCCGTCCCGGCGTTTTTAGCCGTGACACCGATCTGTTCGCCCGAGCAGGCGCACGGGATGATGCCGTAACGCGACACGGTTCCGTAGGTGGGCTTCACAAAAACGACGTCTGCCAGGGCTGCTGCGCGCCGCGGCGCACCATTCAGGTCCACATTCAGCGCGCCTGTCACCGAGCCGTCGGCCGCCAGCGCGGCGGCCGCGCCCGAAAGCGTCCCGTCGTCGCCTATTGAAGGACCCGCAAATGAAGTCTCACCAAGAACATCTAACCCGAATTCTCCGACATTTGTCTTTCCCGCGATCCCGTAGCCCGCGCTTTTCAGCCGCGCCACCGCCTCCGCGTCAAACAGCGGCATGAAGTTATAGAGCATTTTTGATCCGGCTGTCGCGGTCACACCCTCAACAAGTATCGTATCGTCAACGGCAATTGCTTTTTCGGATGCGGCATCGGAGCCGCCCGGTTTCAGCTCTGTAATATAAAAACCCATGTTCACGCTTCCTCTCTATTCGATCAGCCTTGGCACCTGCCAGTAAGCGTCTGTATGCTCCGGCGCGCCTTCAAGGAGGCTCTCACGGGTAAACGGCTGGTTTGAAACATCCTCCCGGAGAATGTTCGTCAAGTCAACGACATGGACCATTCTCTCAACAGATGATGTATCACAGGCGCCCAGCTTTGTCTCCTCTTCCCCGAGCCGTCCAAAATACTCCAGCAGGCGGCTGCGCTCCGTTTCGGTCAGCGTCAGCTGATTGACTCTCTCCAGCGGCAGCATCGTTACGACGTCCATTCTTCTCCGCCTTTCTTATCTTATTTTAATATGCACTTCCCGCAGCTGCTGCTCGGTGACCTCACAGGGTGCACCCATGAGCAGGTCCTGCGCGTTGCCGTTCAGCGGGAATGCGATAACATCGCGTATCGTCTCCTCACCGGCCAGCAGCATGACCATCCGGTCGATACCGGGCGCCATCCCGGCATGGGGCGGTGCGCCGTAATGGAAAGCCGTATACAGCGCCCCGAACCGTTTTTCAAGCTCCTCCTCCGAGTATCCGGCGATGGCAAACGCCTTTTTCATAATTTCGGGCGAATGGTTCCGCACAGCACCCGACGAGAGCTCTACACCGTTGCAGACAATATCGTACTGATAAGCCATAATCTCCAGCGGATCCTTCGTCTCAAGCGCCTCCAGTCCACCCTGGGGCATGGAGAACGGGTTGTGGGTAAACTCGATTTGGTTTGTATCGGGATTGCGCTCGTACATCGGGAAATCCACGATAAAGCAAAACTCAAAAGCGTCCTTATTGATCATATCAAGGTTTTCACCCAGCCACATGCGGATCTGTCCGGCAAATCTGTTGACATTAACGGGTGTGTCACTGATGAAAAACAACGTCTGACCTTCACCGATACCGCAGTGGCTTATCAAAAACTCCTTCTGTTCAGGTGAAAGGAATTTCTCGATGGGGCCTTTAAAAGTGCCTTCGCTCAAGGTGATATAGCCCAGGCCTTTCATACCGATACCGGTGGCGAATTTCAGCGAATTTTCAAAAAAGCTGCGGGGTCTGCCGGAACAGTCGGCGACTATGCCGCGGACCGGCTTATTTTTAAAGGCTGCAAATTCCACTTCCCTGAAAAATTCCGTCAAATCGCAGATTGTCAGCGGATTGCGCAGATCCGGTTTGTCTGTCCCGTACTGAATCATCGCCTCGGCATAGGTGAGGCGTTTAAACGGTGCCGGAGAGACCGGCTTATCTGTAAAAGCCTTAAACGCGTCGTACAGAACCGTCTCCGCCACAGTAAGCACATCCTCCTGCTCGGCAAAGGCCATCTCGAAATCCAGCTGATAAAACTCACCCGGCGACCGGTCGCCTCTGGCATCCTCGTCACGGAAGCACGGCGCAATCTGGAAATACCGGTCAAAACCGGATACCATCAGCATCTGCTTAAACTGCTGCGGCGCCTGGGGCAGCGCGTAAAATTTCCCCTTATGTTTGCGGCTGGGTACAAGATAGTCACGCGCCCCCTCCGGCGACGACGCTGTCAGTATCGGCGTATGGATCTCCAGGAATCCCAATTCCTCCATCCGCCGCCTCAAAAAGCTGACGACCTTGGAGCGCAGCATAATATTTTTATGAATTGCGGGATTGC
>CAZVLO010000155.1:4071-4860 GCA_964628265.1 uncultured Papillibacter sp. | reverse complement strand
TCCATTTAATAGCATCCTCCTTTCGTTAGATTTGAAATATGTTTATTTGATAGTCTTGTCGTAGGGGCCGATGACGGCATCGGCCCCTACGAGGACGAGTGTAATTATGAGAGGCGGGGAGCCTTCTTCTGATTGCTTACTTTACAACTGCGCCCGTCTCCGCTGACGAGACGTACCGCATATATCGGCCGATGTAGCCGCCAAAATCCTTTTTCGACCTCAGGGCCATCGCTTTTCTGCGGTTTTCAAGCTCTCCGTCAGAAATCAAAAGATCGAGCCTGTATTCGGGAATGTTGATGGAGATCATATCGCCCTCTTTGACGTAGGCAATATTGCCGCCGGAGGCCGCCTCGGGGGAGATATGGCCGATGGCTGCGCCGCGGGTGGCACCGGAGAAACGACCGTCCGTGACGAGCGCTACGGATTTGTCGAGCCCCATGCCGGCAATAGCTGAGGTGGGGGAGAGCATTTCGCGCATACCCGGGCCGCCTGCCGGTCCCTCGTACCGAATGACAACCACATCGCCGGACTTTATCTTTCCGCCGAAGATGGCCTCCTGCGCTTCGTCTTCCGAGTCAAATACACGGGCAGGCCCTTTGTGCACCAGCATATTTTCCGCTACGGCGCTCCGCTTGACCACAGCGCCGTTGGGAGCCAGCGACCCGAAAAGGATGGCGAGACCGCCCGTTGAGGAGTAGGGGTTATCGATATCCCGAATGACGGTGTTATCAAAGTTTTTGAGGCCCTTGAGGTTTTCGGCGAGTGTTTCTCCTGTAGCCGTGGTGACGG
>CAZVLO010000155.1:0-4057 GCA_964628265.1 uncultured Papillibacter sp. | reverse complement strand
TATTCAGGAAGTCTTTTTTGTTCAGCTCTGCCATGACCGCGTGGACACCGCCGGCGGCGTTGAGGTCCTGAAGGTGGTGCTTGCCGGCCGGGGCAAGCTTGCAGAGGTTCGGTGTTCTCTGGCTGATTTCGTTGATCTTCTTCAGATCAAAGGAGATGCCGGCCTCGTTGGCGATGGCAGCCAGATGCAGCACGGAGTTTGTCGAGCAGCCCAGCGCCATATCCACAGTCAAAGCGTTTTCAAACGATTTTTCGTTCAGGATATCAAGCGTCCGTATATTTTTTTCAAGAAGTTCCATAATTTTTTCGCCGGCAGTTTTCGCGAGTCTGATCCGATGGGAATAGACAGCGGGGATGGTACCGTTGCCGGGGAGCGCCATGCCGATGGCCTCCGAAAGGCAGTTCATGGAGTTAGCAGTGAACATACCGGAGCAGGAGCCGCAGCCGGGGCAGGCGTTGTCTTCGTAATACTCCAGCTGCGCGTCGTTACACTTGCCGACGTTATGGCTGCCGACCGCTTCAAAGACGCTGTTAAGATCCATGCAGCTGCCGCCGGCATCAGGGATAGACAACATCGGACCGCCGGAGACGAAGATGGACGGCAGGTTCAGACGTGCGGCAGCCATCAGCATCCCCGGCACAATCTTGTCGCAGTTCGGTATAAAGACGAGCGCATCAAAGCAGTGGGCGCGGACCATGCACTCGACGGTGTCGGCGATGAGCTCCCGGGTGCACAGGGAATAGCGCATCCCCTCGTGCCCCATGGCAATTCCGTCGCAGACGCCGATGGTGTTGAATTCCAGCGGCGTGCCCCCGGCAGCCAGCACTCCGTCCTTGACGGCTCTGGCGATCGTCTGCAGGTGGATATGGCCGGGGACAATCTCGTTAAAGGAGTTGACGATGCCGATAATCGGCTTTTTAATCTGACCGCCTGTCAGTCCCGTGGCTTTTAAAAGCGACCGGTGCGGCGCCCGGCCGACGCCCTCCTTGATTTTGTCACTGTTCATATATGCAGTCCTTTCGGTGGAGTGTTAATGGATATTGCGCCATCCAAGCCTTCCCCTGAGGGGGAAGGTGGCACGAGACTTTTTCAAAGTCTCGGGACGGATGAGGGTAAACCTGTGACGCGTAATACAATTTTTGGTTCAACCGCCTGCGGCGGACCCTCATCAGTCACCTTCGGTGACAGCTTCCCCCAGGGGAAGCCTTTAGTAGCGGATTTACTTAGCATCTCTCGAATTCAGGTTCCTACTTGCCGTCGTCTTTTTGCCAGCTCATCATCTTTCGCAGTTCACCGCCGGTTTTCTCCACAAGCAGGTTCTGCTCCTGGCGGCGGCGGGCGTTGAAATACGGGCGGTTGGCCTGATTCTCGAGGATCCAGTTCCTGGCAAAAGTACCGTCCTGAATCTCAGAGAGGACCTTCTTCATTTCTTTTCTTGTTTCGTCGGTGATGATGCGCTTGCCGACGGTGTAGTCACCGTATTCGGCGGTGTCGCTGATGGAGTAGCGCATAAAGTTAAGTCCGCCCTTGACGACGAGATCGATGATCAGCTTCATCTCATGCACGCACTCGAAATACGCATTCTCGGGCGCATAACCCGCCTCGACAAGTGTCTGGAAGCCTGCCTTCATCAGCTCCGAGACGCCGCCGCAAAGGACGGCCTGCTCGCCGAAGAGGTCGGTCTCCGTCTCCTCGCGGAACGTGGTTTCAAGGATGCCGCCCCGGGCACCGCCGATGCCGTAGGCATAAGCCAAAGCGATATCACGCGCTTTACCTGTGGCGTTTTGATAAACGGCGACGAGACAGGGGACGCCTTTGCCTTCCTCAAATTGGCTGCGGACGGTGTGGCCGGGTCCCTTTGGCGCGATCATAATGACATCGACATCTGCCGGAGGAACAATCTGGCCGTAATGGATATTGAAGCCGTGGTCAAAGGCCAGCGCCGCGCCGCTTTTGAGATTGGGCTCCACGTCTTTCTTATAAAGGGCGGCCTGCTTCTCGTCGTTGACGAGGATCATCACCACATCAGCGGCCCGAACGGCGTCCGCCGTCACCATGACCTTAAGTCCGGCAGCCTTCGCAGCCTCAGCGGATTTGGAACCCTCATACAACCCGACAACGACATTCGCGCCGCTGTCATGCAGATTGAGCGCGTGTGCGTGGCCCTGGCTGCCGTAGCCGACGATCGTGACGGTTTTCCCCTTGAGTACGCTGAAATCGCAGTCTTTCTCGTAATACATGTTTGCCATTTTAACAATTCCTCCTATGTTTTGTTGTGTAGGGGCGGATTCCATATCCGCCCTGTTATAAGGCTCCTGCTTAATCATTCTCCAGACAATAGGTGCTGCGCCCAATCGCTGTGGGACCTGTGCGCGCCATTTCGATAATGGTGTATTGACGTACATAATCGAGGAACGCGTTGAGCTTGACGGTTTCGCCGGTGATCTCGATGGCCATGGAATCCGGGGAGAGGTCGACGACGGTGGCCCGATAAGCGTTGACAGCCTCCATGAGCTCGGGGAGTACGCCTTTGTCCAGGCCAATCTTGACAATCATCAGCTCCCGGACGACGATTTTGTCGGACTGCATCAGCTGCACCTTTTTAACATCCTGGAGCTTCTGCAGCTGCTTGACGATCTGGTCCTTCATGTAATCGTCGCCCCAGGAGACGATGGTCATGCGCGAGAGCGTCGGGTCCTCCGTCTCGCCGACGGTCAGGCTGTCGATGTTGAAAGCCCGGCGCGAAAAGAGGGAAGAGACGCGCGTTAAAACACCGGATTGGTTCGCAACCAGAAGGGATACGGTAAACTGTTGGTTTTGCATGGCATCATTCCTCCTTTCACCTGAGAATTATATCGTTGATGCTGCCGCCCGCCGGGATCATCGGCAGGACGCGTTCGTCGCAGTCGATGACACATTCGATGAGAGTCGGACCATTACAGGCGAATGCTTCATCAAGGTGCTTCTCAAACTCTTCCTTGGTTTTCGCTCGGAAGCCTTTCGCGCCGAAGGCTTCCGCCAGTCTGACATAGTCGGTTTTCCTGTCCAGTGTGGTGTTGGAGTACCGGCCGTCAAAGAAGAGTGTCTGCCACTGTCGAACCATGCCCAGAGCGTTGTTATTCAGAACAATGACGACGAGCGGGAGTTTGTTGGAAACGGCGGTTGCCAGCTCGTTCATGTTCATGTGGAAGCTGCCGTCACTGGTGAACAGAAGCGTCCGCTGAAAGCCTTTGCCGATGCAGGCACCGATGGCTGCGCCCATGCCGAAGCCCATGGCGCCGAGGCCTCCGCTGGTGACGAAGGTGCGCGGCTTGCTAAACTGATAATACTGTGTTGTCCACATCTGGTGCTGACCCACGTCGGTAGCAACGACATTGTCGCCGTTTCTTCTGCAGGCGCCCTCGATAACGGACTGGGGGGACAGGCGGTCTGTACACATCTCCAGATTGTTGTCCGGGTGCTCCTTCATATGGCGGATGCGGGACATCCATTCCGGATTTTCTTTCTTCTGCACTATCCCGATGAGGGCGTTCAGAACGCACTTGACATCGCCGATGAGGCTGGCGTTGACACCGATATTCTTGTTGATTTCCGCTGGGTCAATGTCAATCTGGATGACCTTCCTGTTTTTCGTGAACTCCGATTTGTTGCCCGTAGCTCTGTCGGAGAAGCGGACGCCCACGGCGATGAGCAGGTCACTCTCGTAAAGAGCCTTCGTCGCGCCGTAACGGCCGTGCATACCCACCATACCGAGAAAGCGCGGGTGGGAATAGGGGACAGCCGTCAGGCCCATGATAGATAGGCCGATAGGGGCGTCAAGCAAATCTGCAAACGTAATCATCTCGCCGGACGCGTCGGCGTTTATGACGCCGCCGCCGCAGTAGATATACGGCCGTTTGGCCTCTGCGATTAAAGCCGCCGCCTTTTCCAGCATCTCCCGGTCCGGGCAGGACTCCGACTTCGCCGCAGGGACAAAAGCAACGGGCTCGTACTCTGTCGTGCCCAGCTGAATATCCTTCGGGATGTCGATGAGGACAGGGCCTGGCCTACCGGACCC
>CAZVLO010000154.1:2275-4865 GCA_964628265.1 uncultured Papillibacter sp. | reverse complement strand
CTATACAAATGGATTCGCTGCGCGCAAGAATCGATATTCATGTCGCGCTGATTCATGCGGAGCAGGCGCTGGAGAAACGGCTCGACGAGCAGACGCTGACCTTCGACATGATTTTTGAGCAGGCTCCCATCGGCATTGTGATCTCCCAAAGCTGTGATCCTTACAGTACAGACACTACTGTCAAAAGAGTCAACTCTGTTTACGAACAGATCACGGGCAGAACGAAGGATGAGCTGTTAAAAACCGACTGGCGGGCGATAACGCATCCCGACGACGTGGAGGAGGACATAAACAACCTGAAAAGACTGCAGTCCGGCGAAATAAAACGCTACTCGATGGAGAAACGGTACATACGTCCCGACGGGTCGATCGTATGGGTCTATATGACAGTCGCCGCGCTTGCTCCGATGGTTGACAATACGTTTAATTATATATGCCTTATACAGGATATCTCCGAAAGAAAGCAGATAGAGATCGAACGGAAATATATCAGCGAGCACGACAGGTGGACGGGCCTCAGAAACCGCGACTGCCTTGAAGCGCTCCTCGCCAAAGAGATCAAGCGCAATACGTCGCAGAAAAGGGCGCTTATCAGCGTCAACCTGAGCACCGTACAGCTGTTGACTTCGATTTACGGATTTATATACACTCAGGGTCTTATTAAAAAAGCCGCTGAGGCGTTAAACAGCTACGCAACCGAAACGCACCTTCTGTTCCAGGCGCATGAGAACCGCTTCGTCTTCTATGTGACCGACTACGAAGATAAAAAAGAGCTGCTCGATTTCTGCGCTGCGATAACCAAGTCGCTCGAGCCGATATTCATAACCGAAAGAATAGGCGGCGGGATCGGCATACTCGAAATCGGGGCGAGCGATGCCGATATCTCGGTGGACCTGCTGCTGAGAAGGCTTCTTATCACGTCGGAAAAGTCCATGAACCTGTTCGGCAAGGATTTCGGGTAATATCCCAAATTTTGTGTAAACACCGTTTCCGGTGCAAAACAGAGCAAAATATTTTCGAGGCGGGAGCGGCGTAAACAGCTTCCGCCTTGCTTACAAAATAACAGCGTATCGAGGGTATGTCAAGGGCGGAGGCGCGAGCCTCCGTTCATCGGAGCGGCGAATATTCGCCGCGTAGACCCTTGACCTGCCGCTGCGGTCGGTTAGTCCGGCATACGGTCATCAAAATAGACGGCCAGCTGCGCATGGATCCGGCTCCAGTCCTGCCGTCTGCCGGTCCATTTTTTCGTAATATCCATCATTGCCAAATACAGCATCTTGAAAAGACTGTCATCCGTTGGAAAGACGGATTTCGCCTTCGTCACCTTGCGGAGCTGGCGGTTGAAACCCTCAATGGCATTGGTCGTATAGACGAGCCGACGCACCTCTTCCGGGTACTTGAAGTAGGTACTGAGGTTCGGCCAGTTGTCCCGCCAGGACTTGGCAATCTTCGGATATTTGCCGTCCCACTTTTCTGCGAAGGAGTCCAGAGCGTCCAATGCGGCAGGCTCGTCCACGGCTCCGTAGACCGCCTTCAAATCTGCTACAAGCGCCTTGATGTCCTTATACGAAACGTACTTTGTAGAATTGCGTAACTGGTGGATGATACAGTTCTGAATCTCGGTTTTCGGGAACACAGCTTCAATGGCATTGGCAAAACCGGTGAGATTATCTGTGCAGGCGATGAAAATGTCCTCCACACCGCGATTTCGCAGTGAATTCAGTACATTTGCCCAGTATTTGGCGCTCTCGTTTTCGCCCACCCACATACCGAGAACATCCTTTTTGCCGTCCAAATCTATGCCGATTGCGATGTAAACGGCCTTTTTGACAATCTGCCCTTCGCTGCGGACGTGGAAGTGAATGGCATCCAAAAATACAACCGCGTAGACGCTTTCCAGCGGCCGCTGCTGCCATTCTCTGGCCACGGGCAGGATCTTATCCGTGATTCGGCTGACGGTGGTGTCGGACACCTCCACGCCGTAGATGTCGCGGATATGTGCCTCGATATCTGAGGTCGTCATGCCCTTGGCGTACATGGACAGAATCTTTTCCTCAATGTCCTGACTGATGCCGGTCTGGTTCTTCTTCAGGATCTGTGGCTCAAATTCGCCATTGCGATCCCGGGGCACGGATACCTCCACATCGCCGAAGCTGGTACGCAGTGTTTTGCTGCTGTGCCCGTTGCGGCTGTTGTCCGTTTCCTTGTTCTTGTAGTCATATTTACTGTAACCCAGCTCGTCATCCAGCTCCGCGTCGAGACCATTTTCCATAAACTCTGCAATGGTTTCCTTGAACAGATTCTGGATGTCGTCCATGCTGCTGATGCCGCCCATCTGCAACAGCTCACGGATTTTGGCTCTGCGTGCGTTTTCTTCCGGCGTCCGATTCTTTCTTAACATAGTAAAACCTCCATAACGGTGCTTCTATTCTACACCATCATGGAGGTTTACACAATTCTTGGGATAGACTCCCCTCAAGAGCACCATGGCTAATTGCAGGCTTTCCGTAAAGTCTCTCACCTGCAAGCTTACAGCAAAGATGCAATGCAGCTGTACAACAGCTGAGTGCAACTGCATATTTCACTCCAG
>CAZVLO010000154.1:325-2265 GCA_964628265.1 uncultured Papillibacter sp. | reverse complement strand
CGAACTGTTTCTTCAGTACCAGCCAATTTTGGACCTTCATACCGACCGCATCTGCGCCTTCGAAGCCTTGGCCAGATTAAATTCGAAAAAACTCGGGCTTGTCTCGCCGCTCGAGTTCATTCCGGTGGCAGAGAAGACAAAGCAGATAATATCGACCGGCGAAAAGGTCATCGTCAAGGCGCTTCGTTTTCTCCGCAAGCTGAAAGAGCACGGTTACGGCGACATCGACATTTCGATCAACATCTCCGTCATACAGCTGTTAAAAAAGGATTTCACCGGCAGACTGTTCGAGCTGATAAACGGAATGGGTATAAACCCCGAAAACATCGGACTCGAGATCACCGAATCGGTCTTTACCTCCGAATATGAAAGAATCAATGATATTATTAAGGAACTGCGCGATAAAGGGCTGTTTATTGCCATAGACGACTTCGGAACGGGACACTCCTCACTGTCGAGAGAAAAAGGCTTAAATGTCGACTGCATGAAAATTGATAAATATTTTCTCGATAGACTGTTGAGTATAGACCCGAAACGAGCTATAATAGGCGATATAATTTCCATAGCCAAAAAGCTCGGGCATTATACAATTGCCGAAGGAGTCGAATACGAGAGCCAGATGAAATACCTAAAAGAGCACAATTGCGACATGATACAGGGATATCTGATCAGCAAGCCGCTCGACGAAGACGAAGTTATCGAATTTTTAAAGAAACATGAGATAAGCAATGCCGTAATCGGATCGCAGCATATCAGATAATATCAATCCGGCGCTATATTGCGACCGGAGGTTAACCGGCAAAGACAAAATGGGAGAAGGGCTATAGTTCTTGTGGAAAAAGATAAGAAATATGCGCGGCTTGCATATCTGAACCGTAAATCAATAAGCGAATATAACGAAAAAATGCTGTTGGCGGAGTCGCTGATAGGCGGTGTTTTGGTATTGCTTCCGTTTTTAACATCTCCGTTCAGCGAATCGAAGAGTACCATTGCTGCTTATTATCTTGTTGTATCAGCGATCTTTTTCTCACTGTTTCTTATATTCAGACTGCCTTCAATGAAAAAACACACGCTCGTCGGACTGTATTTCTGTTTTTCAGTGTTTTTTATGCTGGCGATTTATCTGAGCGTTATTCACACGCCCGACATGCGCGCGACGATATTGCCGGGTGCTTTCTGTATCATGCCGCTGGGATTTATCGACCGCCCCGCGCGTATAAATCTGTTTATGTCCTTCTGGCTTATCGTACAAACTGTCTTGGCGTTTATCATGAAGCCGCAGTATGCGCTCGACGATACGATAAACTGCCTTTGCTTCGCCATTCTCGGCTGCTTTATCGGCACCATTATGATATGGGGCCGGCTTGACGGTTATGAAGCGCAGAGGCTGCTCACCATCGAAAAAGAAACGGACGTGCTGACCGGCCTTTACAACAGGCGCAAACTTTTCGAGACCCTTGCCGTTTTGGAAACGGAGGACGCCGAAAAGCTGTCGGGAATCCTGATGATCGATATAGACAACTTCAAGAAATTCAACGACACCTACGGCCACGCGGCAGGTGACAGATGCATGAGCCGTCTCGGCGAATCTTTTGTAAAATTCGCGCAGAATTTCAGAATTAATTTTTACCGCTACGGCGGAGAAGAGTTTGTCGCAATAGCATACGGTTACGAGCGGAAGGAGCTGATGTCGATCGCGGAAAGCCTGAGGATAGCCGTGCAGAACCTCGATCTGGACGGATACGGCACGACTGTCAGCATAGGCGTAGCCTACTGCGGCGGCATGCAGGTTAAAAATTACGAAAACATAATCGACCGGGCCGATAAAGCTGCTTATGCCGCCAAGAACACAGGCCGAAATAAAGTGTGTACCGAACCGGACGATCCGCTTTTATGAACACAGACCGACCGCTTTTTATATGAAGTGACCATGAATTATT
>CAZVLO010000154.1:0-248 GCA_964628265.1 uncultured Papillibacter sp. | reverse complement strand
GTTATAAGGATAATTATATAATTATATGGAAAAAATCAGAATCAATCTGTTTGAGCTCTTGACATGCTTTACGAATTCTGAAAACCTCATATCGGAACAGCTTGCTTATCACAATCAACGCGTAGCGTACCTCGCTTACCGTTTAGCGGTTCAGATGAACCTGCCGATAAAGCAGCAGTACGAATTATTCATAGCATCGCTGGTTCACGACATCGGAGCTCTATCATCCGGAGAAAAGCTTGAACTGG
>CAZVLO010000153.1:0-4873 GCA_964628265.1 uncultured Papillibacter sp. | reverse complement strand
ACCGGCCATTGTCCCACTTCATGTGGAACTGGCATGCGTCGTCTATATGAATCACGGTTCCCTCGGTGCCGGGCGGCACGGGTGCATAAGGGTCACGCATTTCGGTGAGTCGGATGCGCGTACCAACCGGATACTGCTCACGCATGAATTTCACCCATTCGGGATGCTGGTTCATAAGCTCATACCTCCCATTGTCATGCCCTGTCCGGGCGCCTGTTCTGTAATTGCGTTCTTCAGTGTCTCGACCGCTGCGGCGATGCTTTGGTCACCGGAGAAACTGGCGAAGCTGATATAATCCTCTGAAAACCGCTGTTTGCCGTCCTCCATGATGATGAAATCCACGGTGGCGATCTCATCCTTGGTGACGCCAAGCCTTTTATTGCCGCTGTCCGTTTCGTTGTAGAGGCGAATCGCCTCCGCCAGCGTAAGATCGGCGGTGAGTACCTCGCCGGGCTGATTGAAGTCCCGGAAGACAAACCAACGATAGTTGTGCGGCTGGGTTTCATCCGCCGCGTTCCGAAGCATCTGTTTGCCGCTGTCGGTCAGGCCGAAGCTCTGCTCCGCTGATTTCTGTTTCATGTTCATTTGCTGCACCCTCAGATCAAATGCGGTCAAATAAGAGTGGTAGTCGCCCTGGCCGGGGCTGCACCGCAGGCAGTAGCGGTAACGCTCTGTTTCCACGATATAGCCGTAATTCTGCCGCCAGCCGCCCTCGATCCGGCCGTCATGCTCGCCGCAGTAGCGGTACATGGCGGCAAGGCTGCCCAGCGGCCCGAATTCCCGCAGCTCGTTCATCACCTCGGTCAGCTCCGCTTTGAATGCAGGACTGTTCAGTTCCTCATCGCCGCGGGGATGCCAGGTATGCCAGAACTCATCGCCGCCTCTGCCGAAATCAATCCTGATGTGGCCTATCGCGCCAAGCGCCGCGTCCTGTTCTTCCGGAAGGGCGAAGAAAAGCCCCGCTTCTTCAGGGAGAGCGGGGCGCGGGATATATTTTCGGTTGTCGGGAGGAAGCTCCAGTCCGTGTTCCCTGCAAAAGCCGGCCAGTGTCAGGCTCTCACCGAGAAAGTTGAGCTTGCCGCTCAGTTGTTTGGCCCCGCTTTTGGGGATGGTAATAGGCTTTGCAGTCACCACTGTGCCCGCATGATTGGCGACAACCCAGTTTTCCAATCTTACCGGCTTGCCTGGGTCATAGTCGGAGCCGCGCAGGTCATAGCAGTAAAAGCCTTTCGGGACCGTGGAACGGTCGATTCTGGAGCTGGTGAAAAGCGCCGGTTTCCCGAACAGCTCTACATGCTCAAATTCTTCTTTTCTGGCGTTTACTCTCATTTTGATCACCTCCGATAAATTGATTACATGCGCTGTTCCATCGCGCCGCGCCCGTTGAAATATGCCTCGACCTGCGCGTCTGTGGCCACAGGGAATTCCTGGGGCTGTGTTTTTCCCTTCTGCATGGGAATGAGGTACGGCAGAATCTGCCGCAACAGCGCCTGATCCGGGCAGTGGTCGATAAACTCCCCGATGGTATTCAGAATTTTGCAGTCCATGGTATCGGTGAGGATGATCTCCCGCGCATCCCTGTGCTGCATGATAAAGTTTGCGATGTTGGAGGGCGATTCCTCAAACCAGTATTCGCTCCGGTAGCCCTCATAGGGGAAGACGTACCCTCTGACCAGATTGTGGCGATTAAACATCTCGCCGATTTCTTTATTCGTCATACGCGTTTTCCTTTCCTAAAAAATTTATTTATATGGCTCGATGCCATGGCGCATTTCTGGTATTTCACACTGGCAAGACTTGATTGTCCCATTTTGCAGGGAACACAATACCGTAACACGTTGCGAAAGTCCAGAAATAAAAAAGCATCGGGACATATCTGATGACCCGATGCGCTATGTTATTAATTTAAGTATATCCGAAGCTGCCTTTATGATTTTTTGCTCAAATCCTGCACGAGAGCTAAAATATAGTTGAGCTGGTCATCGCTGAGCTTATACAGGCCCTTAACGATAGAATCGATAAGAGCTGGATTTCCGATGATTTCTTCGTTGAAAAAATCTTTCGGGTGGATATTGAAATAATCGCATATCCAAAAGAAAGCAATCATGCTTGGAAGATTGTGCCCGCTTGTCAACTTGGCAATATATCCGGCTGATTGGCCGAGGGATAAAGACATTTCCCTTTGAGATACGCCTTTGGCTGCTCTGAATTTCTCTAATTGCCGTATTAACAGCGATTCATATTCGTGTCTGTCGTCCTCTTTCATTTAATACCATCCTCCTTGCGTATAATTCTATTACACATAAGACGGTATTCCGTGCTCACGAGGTATACATTATTGCTTTTCTGTATACTCATTGTACCCGAATTATGCTATAATATGCACATGGAGTATATACAAAATTGCTGATGCTTATCGCTCCATCTGATAGCAACGGCACACAGCTTGAGGAGGTAATTATCATAGTAGATGGTTTTAAGCTTTATCAATGGGCGGCAGAGAGAGGATTGGAAATCCCTTTACTCATTGGCTTAATTGCTCTATTGGCAGTATTGATCGTTATTGCAAGCAAAATAAAAGAAGAGCCTCATTCTCTTTGCAATGATTGTGTATATAAGAATAATGCGAAAAAGGGTGTCGCGCTTGCATGTGGATCATATAAGCCTATACGGTGGTTCATGTTTAAACAGCGGTCAGAATGTCCTGTTGAGCAGTTGTTCAGAGAGATACGGGAACATAATGAGACAAAAGGTTTATAGAGGTATTTATATAAAAACTGCCCCGTCGCACCATTTTTTCATCGCGTTGTACAGCAGTTCCACCTTGGTCCGGTCGGATACGTCCCGCCAGCCTGACGGTCTGAACTGCCGGAGTCCGTATTGGCGTTCCCCTTCGTAATAAGCCAGGATTCCGATGTCGTCCGGTATCTCGCCGGCAATCTTGGGAGCGAGGGCTTTCGGCACGCAGTAGTAGTTTCCGTTGCCGTGAAAGTTGTGGCCGTTGGCACCTCTGAAATCGGGGTAGGTGATTTTGACCTCAAAGCAGGTGATCATCATCCCGATCTTCCAGTTGTGGCACCGTAATACACAGCCAGTGCATTTCCGGTCATTCATCTCTGTGCCGCCGTCGCGGAAGCACTTTCCGGGTTCGTGCATATATGCGATCGTGCGCTGATCCGCCTCTGAAAACCGCGAGATATCCAGAACCCTGCAGAGGTATTCTTCTTCCGCGTAGTAGTCTTCAAATCGGATGCTATCCACGATTCCAGTGGGCGTCCATACCTCGTCTGCCCATCGGATGGTTCTTTTTTCTGTATTTATCCTTGGTCGATAATGGTGGGTCAGCGCCTTGATCCGTTTGGTCAGCTCTGTTTCCACGGTTCACCTCCGGGTCTATACATGACGGTCATGGGGCTTATTCCATTCTCATGGCTCCGAGCGTCTGTCGGTTATTTCGGGCGTCGACAATGTCCCGCAGGGCCTGCTCCGCACTGTCCCGTCTGAGTACATAGCAGTTGCCGTGAGTGTATGCGCCGCCATGATTAGAGTAATACTCGATACCGATTCGGGTGTAGTCCAGATACGGCTGGACACTCTCATCAAAGGGTTTTATGCCATGGTTCACGACGTAGAGGCCAAGCTCCCGGTCATTCGTGATATTATGGACTAACAGATAACGGTCAAGATGTTCCCCGACGTCGATCACATCGTCCAGACAGTTGATTGATTCCGAGTCCAACGCACCCTCGAATAAATAACTTTCGTCCCAGCTCAGCACCTGAGTTAACTCAGCTATGTGGTTCAACTTTTTCAATTGCACGGGGTCGTTCACGTCCGCGCGTTTCAGGTAGTTTCCGATATTCCAGACATCGCTTATGGTGCCATAGATACGGGTGGAAGCCACATCGGTGCTTGTTTCATCCAACCGTACCATCACCTCGCCGACATCAGCCGGGGTTGCCGGGAGTTCCAGATACTCGTCTTCATTGGCGCCGTCACGGGTTATCTGCAGTTTGAGCATGTCACATTCCTCCCATCGTCAATTCCAGTCGTTCGCTTTGGCTGCCGGCCAGCACTTCATCCATAGAGATAAAGCCGTGATAGCTGACGTAGCCGCCGTCGACAAACCGACCCTGTTCCTGATCCATACGCCACTTGCCGTACTTTTCATAATCATAAAATTCGTTCAGGTTATCGTCGTATTCAAAGTGGCCGGACTGCATGATCATATGCCGCCCGTATTCCTCGGGCGTGGAGATGTCGGGAATATAGTCGAACAGGTCGAGCTGTTCCGCAAGATGCCTGGCTTCTGCCACATCGGATGGTTTTGCCAGCAGGAGCGCCGCTTCGAGCTTGGTATAATCATTGCGGCTCAGCTTTTGAACGCTCGCGCACAGCTTGTTCAGCTCGTAAACATCATCGATTTCCACCAGCGCCGACAGTGCTTCCGGCAGCTCGTTTTCCTCGATACGCAGCCGCATTTCTCCGGCCTCTATCCCAACTCGCATCAGCGCGCGTTTTATCTGGCATTCCTCCATCGGCAGGTACAGCCACGCGATATCTTTGGTGTCCTGCGGAAGATGGTCATCCGTTGCTGCTATAGTCAGCAAGGTGTCGCCGCTGTATCGGTAATCGGGGAAGTATAGCCCGTCGTAGCAGAGCTCCAGCTTCATGCCGTTGTCGTAGACCACACCGTAGGGCGTGATTTTCCCTTCCTCGGTCAGCAGCAGGGTGAGCGCGGTTTTACGGAAATCCACCGTCTTTTGTTCGGCCTCGGTAAGTCCTCCGTGAAGATCCATATAGTGCTTCCGGCCAATGGCGGTCAGGTCCGTGAAATCCTGAACGACCGTTACCTCCTGGCAGCAGAAGGTCA
>CAZVLO010000152.1:0-4958 GCA_964628265.1 uncultured Papillibacter sp. | reverse complement strand
TCCTGCACGTTGTCTTTTGTAACCGCAACATACTCAAGCCCGTTGTCCTCAGGGACGTCCGAGATCTCAGCCGGGCGGCCCGATACATTCGAATCAGGCAGCGGAACCTCTTTTGTGTCCTTTGACAGATGGTTTACAATCAGGCTGACGCCGATAATAAGTACGATGAGAATAATTCCCGTAAGTGAGATCATTCTCACTCTCTTAGAGCTCATCCCGATCCTCCCGGTCCGAGTCATGTTTATCGGCTTCCGAAGCGACAGCCGCCTCCGGGCTTGTCCCAGTCAGTTCCGTATCCGGTTCGGCTTCGGTTTCCGTCTCCTCCTGTTCAGACTGAACAGCGTCCGCCTGCGCGTCGTGCAACGATAAATCCGACTTATTTACACCGACTCTCTCCTTGCCTCTAGCAACCAAAACGACAATAAGGGCGGCGACAAAAAATGCGGCAAGAAGTATGATGGCCTTAATTTCGCCGTTTGTAGCGATGACGACGGCACAAAGCCCCAATATGCCGCTGATGGCGTACGCAATGGCGACGGCCTGTTTTTGGCTGAAGCCCATGTCTATGAGGCGGTGGTGAAAATGCCCTCTGTCCGGCGACATTGGATTCTTACCGCTGAAAATGCGGCGCAGAAAAGCAAAAGCCGTGTCAAAGAGCGGCAGGCCGACCACAAGAAACGGTATGACAAACGAGATGACGGCATACAGCTTGAAAAGCCCGATAATTGACACAGTCGCCAGGACATAGCCTAATAGCAGCGCGCCCGTATCGCCCATGAAAATCTTGGCGGGATTGCGGTTGTAAGGCAAAAAGCCAAGGCAGGAGCCGGCCAGCGCCGCCATGATAATGGCGACATTGCTGTGTGAGACAACAATGGCGATAATCATCATCGTGAAGGACGAAATCGCCGATACGCCGGCAGCCAGGCCGTCAAGCCCGTCGATGAGATTGACAGAATTGGTGATGGCGACGATCCACAATACGGTGACCGGTATCGAAAAATAACCCAGGGCGAGATACTCCGACGCGCTCCAAACTGCGGGGTTTGAAACGATGTTAACCACGACGCCGTGGTAGACGGCAATCAGCGCCGCCAGAATTTGCACGACGAATTTGACAAGTGCCGGGAGGGGTACGATATCATCAATTACTCCAACAATGACAATGACAACGGAGCCGAGCAGAATCCCCTGGACCTCCCTGCTGATGTCCGCAAACAGCACCACACTCAGTAGAAAACCCAAAAATATTGCCAGTCCGCCGAGCCGCGGAATCGGCTGCGTGTGCATCCGGCGGCCGTCCTTCGGCACGTCGATCGCACCGACGCGGTATGCAAAGGATTTGACTATCGGCGTCGCCGCGAACGTGATGATACCGGCCGCGGCGACGGCTATTCCAACCTGAATGTAAAGCTCGTATTGCATACATGTGCTCCAATCGGCATATCAAGCGATACGCCTTCCGCCGTTGCGGCCGGCGGTCGGCCTATTCTGTTTGTCATTAGTCATACCGTGGTTTGGGCGGGTTGACCCTGCCACTACAGGCCGGTGTCTTTATGCTTTTTGCACAAAGCCGATTTTCTTATAAACTTTTCGCAGGGTCTTGTTGGCGGCATATGCCGCCTTCGCCGCGCCCTCTGTATAGACCTTTTCGAGATATGCCTTATCGGACATGAGCCGCTCCGCTTCCTCGCGGATTGGGCGCAGCAGCTCCACAACAGCCTCACCGACAGCCTGTTTGAAAACGCCGTAGCCTTTGCCGTCAAACTCGCTTTCGGTTTCCTTGAGCGTCTTCCCTGTGGCGACGGCATAAATCTGCATAAGATTTGAAACACCGGGCTTCTCTTTGATGTCATAGCGGATACTTGTATCACTGTCGGTAACGGCGCGCTTGAAGGCGCGCATAATGTCCTCCGGTTTATCCATAAGGCATATGCAGCCGCCGTTGTCGGTTTCTGACTTTGACATTTTGCATGTGGGTTCCTGCAGGCTCATGATCCGCGCGCCGACCTTCGGGATAAACGGCTCCGGCAGCTTGAAGACGTCTCCGTAGATGCCGTTGAACCGGCCGGCGATGTCGCGGGTCAGCTCCACATGCTGCTTCTGATCATCGCCGACGGGCACAAGATCGGTCTGGTAGATAAGAATATCGGCAGCCATCAGCGCCGGGTATGTAAACAGACCCGCGTTAATATTGTCGGTGTTCTTTTTCGATTTATCCTTGAACTGCGTCATGCGCGACAGCTCACCGAACATGGTATAACAACTGAGCACCCAGCTCAGCTCCGCGTGTGCGGGAACCTGGCTCTGGATGAAGATAACATTTTTATCCGGGTCAAGACCGCAGGCGATGTACTGAGCGATCTGCGCCAGGGTTGTACGCCTAAGCATCGCCGGGTCCTGGCGGACAGTGATGGCATGCATGTCGGCCATCATGTAATAGCAATTATATGTCTCGGACAACTCAACCCAGTTTTTAATCGCGCCAATGTAAGACCCGAGGGTCAGCGAACCGCTGGGCTTGATGCCGGAGAGAATGATCTTTTTTTCTTCCATGATGTCAAATCCTTATTGATAGGTTTAAAGCCCGTATTCCTGGGCGAGCTTTTTGAAGGCGGGCAGGGAGCGTTCGATTGTGCTCTTCGCCACGCAATAGGCGATGCGGACATAACCGGGGCAGCCGAAGGAGGCACCGGGGACGATGAGGAGGTTGTATTTCTTTGCGGCGTTTGAAAACTCCTTGTCGTCCGCAGGCGTCTTCATCCACATATAAAAGGCGCCCTGGGGATAAACACATGTAAAGCCGCAGTCGGTGAGGCCTTTGTAGAGAAGCTTCCTGTTGACGTCATACGCGCCCACATCGGTGGTTTCGTCAAGGCATTTTTCCACCGCAAGCTGCTGAAGAGACGGGGCGTTCACGAAACCCGAAACGCGCGTTGCGATACAGGCTGCGTCATAGACGAGCTGATATTCGTCGGCTTCACTCGGGATTACAATATAGCCGATGCGCTCGCCGGGGAGAGATAATGATTTTGACCAGGAGTAGCAGACGATTGTGTTTTTATAAAACCTCGTGATATACGGCACATCGACACCGTCATAGGCCAGCTCCCTGTACGGCTCGTCGGAGATGATGAAAATCGACGTGCCGTATTCCTTTTGCTTTGCTTCCAGCACAGCGGCTATTTTGCGGATCGATTCAGCCGAGTAGACGACGCCGGTGGGATTATTTGGCGAGTTGAGGATGATAGCCTTCGTCTTCGGCGTGATGACGGCGGCGAGCTTCTCCGGGTCGGGCTGAAAATCCTTTGTATTGGGCGGGACGGCAATCAGGACACCGTCATAATTTTTAACATAATTGCCGTATTCCACAAAATACGGTGCAAATGTCGCCACCTCGTCGCCGGGATTCAGGAGTGTCTTCAAAACGACGTTCAGTCCGCCGGCAGCGCCGACGGACATGATAATGTTGTTCACAGTAAAGGCTGTGCCGAACCGCTTGTTCAGGGAATCGGCTACAGCCTGCCGCGTCGATTCAAAGCCCGCGTTGGACATATAGCCGTGGACTGTCATTGAGTCCTGGCTGTTCAAAATATCAAAAATGGCCTTTCTTACCGCATCCGGTGCCGGGAAATTCGGGTTGCCGAGGCTGAAATCGAATACGTTCTCGCGCCCGTACCGGGCGGCCATTTGATTCCCCTCTTCAAACATCGCCCGGATGGCGCTGTTGTTCTGAGCCAGCTGCATCATTTTTTCGGATATCATCAATACTACTCCCAACTGTCAGAATTTGCTTGCTATAAACTGAAATTATAACATAAAGCAGTGGATTTGCATACCCATGGAGTTCAATTTTCGGTGCTGTACGGCACTAGCGGGACGCAAAATGTCCCGTGCTGATTTTATCGACGGTACTCAAACTCCAGATTGTAGATACTGACGGTGTCGCCTTCCCTGATGCCTTTTTGTTCGAGCATGTCGTAAATTCCGTTGCTTCTGAGCATGCGGTCAAAAAAGGCCATGGATTCGGTGTCGGAAAAATTGGTGTTGCGGACAAGCCTCTCCATCCATTTTCCTTCGATCATCCATACATCGTCGAACACCTCAATTTCCAGATCCTCCGGCGATACGTCACCCACAGGTTTTTCGATAAATTCGGGCTCGTAGACGGTGATGGGCGGCAAATGCGCAAGCTTGGCCGCAGCAGCATTGATCAGCTCCCGGACGCCTACGTTCGTCGCCGCCGAAATCTCGAACAGCTCCAAACCTTTTTCCTTTACAAATATTCTGAATTTCTCGATTTGCTCAGGGTTCTCCGCAATGTCTGTTTTGTTCGCCGCAACCAACTGAGGGCGTGCTGCCAGGTCCGGAGAGTACTGCTCAAGCTCCGCGTTGATTGTTTTGAAATCCTCGATGGGATCTCTGCCCTCGCTGCCGGAGATGTCTACGACATGGATGAGCAGCCGGCAGCGGTCGATGTGCCGCAGAAAATCATGGCCGAGTCCGGCTCCATCCGAAGCGCCTTCGATGATGCCGGGAATGTCCGCCATAATAAACGACGTATTCTCCCCGACATAAACGACGCCGAGGTTGGGAAACAGCGTCGTAAAATGATAATCGGCGATTTTCGGATGCGCCTTTGAAACGATGGACAAAAGCGTCGATTTCCCCACATTGGGATAACCCACAAGACCCACGTCGGCCAGGAGCTTCAGTTCCAGGGTCACTTCTCTTTCTTCGCCCGGCAGCCCGCTTTTGGCAAATCGCGGGGCCTGCCGCGTGGGTGTGGCAAAGCGCCTGTTCCCCCAGCCGCCGGTACCACCCCGGGCCAGCATAAAGGATTCAACTCCCGTCATGTCCTGAATGACCGCGCCGGTTTCTTTGTCTCTGACAACCGTGCCGTCCGGCACTTTTATGACGAGGCTCTCTCCGTCCTTACCGGTGCAGCCCCTGCCGCC
>CAZVLO010000151.1:4146-5049 GCA_964628265.1 uncultured Papillibacter sp. | reverse complement strand
GACAAACTCATGGAGCGGCGGATCCAGATAACGGATGGTAACCGGGAAGCCTTCCATGGCTTCATAGATACCCTCGAAGTCGGACTGCTGCATCGGCTCCAGCTTGGCAAGGGCTTTCTCACGCTGCTCGACGGTGTCGGCACAGATCATCTCGCGGATGGCGGGAATCCTGTCGGCCTCAAAGAACATGTGCTCCGTGCGGCACAGGCCGATGCCTTCAGCACCGAATTGGCGCGCCTGTTTCGCATCGCGCGGGGTATCGGCGTTGGTGCGTACGTTTAATTTTCTGTATTTGTCAGCCCAGGCCATGATGCGGCCGAACTCGCCGACGATGGAAGCGTCGGTGGTGGCAACAGCCTCGCCGTAGATGTTGCCGGTGGAGCCGTCAAGGCTCAGCCAGTCGCCTTCTTTATACGTCTTGCCGCCCAGATTGAACTGTTTGTTCTCCTCGTCCATTTTGATGGCGCCGCAGCCGGCAACGCAGCATTTACCCATGCCGCGGGCGACAACAGCCGCATGGGATGTCATACCGCCGCGGACTGTCAGGATACCCTGAGCGGCATGCATACCCTCAATGTCCTCCGGAGATGTCTCAAGACGGACAAGGATGACCTTTTCACCCTTTTCAGCCCAGGCCTTCGCATCTTCAGCCGAAAATACGGCTCTGCCGCTGGCAGCACCGGGAGAAGCGGCCAAGCCTGTGCCAATGACTGTTGCCTTCTTCAGCGCTGCGGCATCAAACTGCGGGTGCAGAAGGGCGTCGAGATTCTTGGGGTCGATCATAAGAACGGCTTCTTTTTCGTTTATAAGGCCTTCATCCACCAGGTCGCAGGCGATCTTCAGCGCGGCGGCTGCTGTGCGCTTGCCGTTTCTCGTCTGGAGCATGAACAGCTTTTTATCCTC
>CAZVLO010000151.1:0-4136 GCA_964628265.1 uncultured Papillibacter sp. | reverse complement strand
GCATGTCGCGGTAGTGGTTCTCCAAAACATCGCAGATTTTGACAAATTCGTCATAGGCTGACGGCATGACTTGCTTCAATTGGTCGATGGTCTGGGGCGTGCGGATACCGGCGACAACGTCTTCGCCTTGGGCATTCATCAAAAACTCGCCGAACAGCTTCTTTTCGCCGGTGGCCGGGTTGCGGGTGAATGCAACGCCTGTGCCGGAGGTTTCGCCAAGATTGCCGAACACCATCTCCTGTACGTTGACAGCTGTACCCCAGGAGCCGGGAATATCGTTCATACGGCGGTAGACAATGGCGCGGGGGTTATTCCAGGAGCGGAACACGGCCTTGACGGCACCCATCATCTGATCGACAGGGTCGGTCGGGAAGTCGGTGCCGATCTTGGATTTATACTCGGCCTTAAACTGCATGGCCAGCTCTTTCAGATCGTCAGCGGTCAGGTCGGTATCCTCATGGATGCCGCGTTTTTCTTTCATCTGGTCGATGAGCTCTTCGAAGAATTTCTTGCCGACCTCCATGACCACGTCGGAATACATCTGGATAAAACGCCTGTAGCAGTCCCATGCCCAGCGCGGATTGCTGGACTTCTTGGCAATGGTCCCGACGACATCCTCGTTGAGACCGAGGTTCAAAATAGTGTCCATCATACCCGGCATGGAGGCGCGTGCGCCCGAGCGGACCGATACAAGGAGAGGATTCTCCTTGTCTCCGAACTTCTTGCCGGTGTGCTCCTCAAGCCGCGCCACATAGGCCATAATTTCCTGCTGGATTTCAGGAGAAATTTTCTCCCCGTCCTCGTAATATTTAGTGCATGCTTCTGTCGTAATTGTAAAGCCCTGAGGAACAGGCATACCGAGTATCGTCATCTCGGCAAGATTGGCGCCTTTACCGCCGAGAAGCTCTTTCATCTTCCCGTTGCCTTCGGAAAACATATAGACATATTTTGTGCTCACAAAGAATCCTCCTGTTGTTATGATAATCTTTCGTATTTTTCAATTGCACATTATAACACCACATCAGGACAAAGACAACAATTTGGTAAATTATTCAGATAATTATTAATTTTGTCCTGTTTTTTTAACATAAATTATTTCCCTACGCAGAACCGCTCGAATATCCTGGCGGCGATATCCTCCCTGATCGTTCGCCCGGAGATTTCGCCGAGGGCGGACATTGCCGTCTCGATTTCCGTCAAAATGGCGTCCGGCGTGACGCCCGTCCCCAATGCGGTTTGAGCCTGCCGAATACTGTCCAGCGCCCGCGCGACGGCGTCCGCCTGGCGCGTGTTGGTGAGGATATCGCCGGTAGGCTCCTGTGTATTGCTGTCAAACATCGCCATGATCGCCCCGGTCAGCGCGTCGATCCCCTCCCCGGTAAGTGCCGAGACGCAATATGCCGTACCCAGCCGGTTTTGCACCTCGTCCATATCAATAACGGTATTCAGGTCTGATTTGCTAATAACCGCGATACGATTCGGCACAGCTGCCGCCGTATTCAGGACGGTTCTGTCATCGTCGTCCAGCGCCTGTCCCGCGTCGAAAACCGCGAGGACCAGCCTTGAGCTCTCGGCTGCTCCACGAGCGCGCTCGATTCCCAACCGCTCGACAACATCGTCAGCTTCCCGGATGCCCGCCGTGTCAGTCAGCCGCAGCAGCAGATTTCCGAGCCTGATCTTTTCCTCGATCGTGTCCCGCGTGGTCCCGGCCACAGGTGTCACGATGGCGCGCTCATAACCCAGCAGCGCGTTCAAAAGTGAGGATTTGCCAACGTTCGGCTTTCCGATGATGGCTGTCAGGACACCGTTTTTCAGGACGTCTCCCCTGCTGAACGAGGCAAGCAGCTCCTGAAGTTCCGTTTCCGCTCCCTTCAGTGAATCGATGTAGTTTTTTAATTCAAAGGTATCGACATCTTCATCCGGATAATCGATAACGGCAAAGAAATGGGCCGATATATGGAGCAGCGTATCGTAGATACGCCCAATTTTCCGGCTGAGCATACCGCTCAGCTGACCTGCCGCGTTGCGGGCAGCTGCTCCGGTTTCCGCCTCGATGAGGTCTATGACAGCCTCCGCCTGGGAGAGGTCGAGAAGTCCGTTTAAGAACGCGCGCTTTGTGAATTCCCCCGGCTCGGCCTGGCGCACGCCGGTTTTATAGAGCGCGCGCAGCCCCTCTCTCAGGACGATGGGCGACCCGTGGCAGTGCAGTTCAGCCGTGTCCTCGCCCGTGTAGCTGTTGGGGGCACGGCTGACAGTACACAGACAGATGTCAATGACAGCGCCGTCGCTGTTCAAAAGCTCACCGTAGATGAGCTTTCTGTCGATCGTTTCACACATTTTTATGCCGCTTTTCGCGCGAAATATACTGTCGGCAGCCGAGATCGCATTTTTACCGCTGATCCTGATGATCCCTATGGCAGTGACAGCTCCGCCCGTGGCAATGGCGGCTATGGTGTCGGACATAAATTATCTCCCTTGTTCGTATATCTTCAGAATGAGTTATTCGTGCGTGTGGGCTCCCTCCAAGCGGGAGGCTTTTTGGGTAAACATAGGGGCAGACACGAGGTCTGCCCCTATGCTCATTTATTGAGAAACGCCAGCGGAATTAATCTCCGCTTTCTTCTGGGCAGAACGCGCTTGACCTTATCAATGATATCCGCGGCGGTGAGGTTGTATTCTTCCTTCAGCCAGTCCTCGGTGCCGACCTGTCCGAAGAGGTCCTGTACGCCCACCATCTCAATGGGTACGGGGTATGTTTTAACGACGGCTTCCGATACGGCTGAGCCGAGACCGCCGAAAATGTTATGGTTTTCCGCCGTAACGATAGCCCTTGTCTCCCTGGCGCATTTTTCAACCAGCAGTGTGTCAATGGGCTTCCAGGTGAACATGTCGACGACCCGGGCGGATATCCTCTCGTTCCTCAGTGCCTGCGCCGCCTTCATTGCCTCGGCCACCATGATACCGCTGGCGATGATGGTCACGTCTTTGCCGTCCATGAGAATATTACCCTTTCCGATATTAAAAGAAGAGCCTTCTTCATAAACAGCCGTGACGTTCTTTCTTGGCATGCGCAGATAGTGGACACCAAAGCTGTCGGCCACCTGCCGTACAATGTCCTGGACCATGACGGGGTCAGTCAGCTCAATCAGTGTAATGTCGGGGATTGACCGCAGGACGCCCATATCCTCAAAGGGCATATGTGTACCGCCGTTGTAGGCTGCTGTCACACCGGGGTCGGACCCCAGAATTTTGACGTTCAGCTTGGCGTAGGCGGCGGAGATCATAATCTGGTCGCAGGTTTTGCGGGAGGCAAAGCAGCCGAAGCTGTGGGCAAACGGAATTTTTCCCACGGCGGACAGTCCGGCGGCGATGCCGATCATGTTGGCCTCGGCAATGCCGACGTTAATTGCTCTGTCCGGGAACATATTGAAAAACGGCTTCATACCGGACGAGCTGACCAGGTCGGCGTCCAGCGCCACAATATCCTCATTTTCAGCAGCCATATCCATCAGGGTCTTACAGTACGCGTCCCGCATAAGTGTGGGGCTTTTCGCCAACGACTCGCTTACCTTAAACATTGTCATCCCCCTCTTCAGCATCCGGTTCTTCGCCGATCGCAGATGTCGCGGTTTTCTCGTCCTCATGCCATTCATGCGCGACAGCCGCCCTGGCTTCTTCAAGCTTTTCCGTAACCTTTTTAATCGCCTCTTCTATCTGCTCCTTCGCGAGGGTCATATGGTGGTTTCCTTCGATGCCGGCGGCAAACGTCCCGAAGCCCTTTACCGTATCGAGGACGATGACGGAAGGGCTGCCCTTATTCGCTTTTGCGGCGGTGACGGCATCGAGGATCTCTCCTGTGTCATGGCCGTTCACAGTCTGCACAAACCAGCCGAAGCTGCGGAATTTGTCGCCGATATCGCCGATGTCCAATACGTCTTTCGTAAAGCCGTCCAGCTGCTGCTTATTCCAGTCCACAAAGGCGATCAGGTTATCCAGCTTATGGGCGGCGGCAAACATGGCCCCCTCCCAGACCTGGCCTTCGTTGCACTCACCGTCGCCGATGATGAGATAGGTAATGCTGTCGGATTTGTTCATACGACATCCCAGCGCCATACCAATGGCCGCAGAGATCCCCT
>CAZVLO010000150.1:1032-5050 GCA_964628265.1 uncultured Papillibacter sp. | reverse complement strand
GTCATCCAGAAATTCCTTGGCCTCCGTCCGCAGTTGCTCCAGATCGTAAGGGACGGCGGCGGTAAAGTTATTATTGGCGTTTTGCTTCTGCTGCCAGCGGGTGATATCGGTTTCAATGGCAAGGATACGGCCCTGCATCTCCCGCACGGCTTCGTCGGTGGGGATAGGCAGGATATCAACCGACAGCATGAGGTTCCGTGAAAAGTCGGACAGCTCCGTAATCATGCTATCCTTGATATAGCTGGCAAACTCCCGGAGGAAAAGGACGCGGCCCACCTTGCCGCCCATCTCGAAATGGTCGGCTTTGAATTGGAGCCCATCCGGGCAGATATAGTCCTTAAAGTCGTGGCCCTTTCGGACGGTTTCAGCCAGATCGAAGTGAAAATACTGCTCGTCGCCGGGCCGGAAAAAGTCGTGGAGGATGCGCAGGCGGTCTTCGCTGGACAGGGGGCGCGTCCCGGAATCCAGTTTACCGAAGCTCTTGCCTAAATCGTTATCCACACGGTTAAAGAAGGTGCGGGCTTCCTCCATGCTGCGCCGGGCAACAGAAATTGTAATGTACTTTTCCTGTACAAGATTATTGCTCTCCGCCGCTTTGCCGGTGAGGATGCCATTATATTCCCGGCGGTACTTATCCATCGAGTCGCTCTGTTCCTGCATGAGAACGGTGCGCCGGAAGTCGTCGGTGTTCAGGCGGCGGTTGCTGATTGTGATTTTTGTGGTGGCGTCGGTGGGTAGCGCGTTGAGCACGCCGCAGTAGGCAAGGAAAAGCTCCGTTTGATCGTCGTGGCCCGCCACGGCATAGTTAATATCCGCGAACCGCCACGTCCGGCTGAATTTGCCGCCTACCTGCCATGTTCCATCTGGGTAAAGCTTTTTAATAGGGATAGACTGCTGAACGCTTCGGTGAATGCTGAAACGCTCCTTCTCGTTGCGGTTTGCGGCGGTCAGTGTTTTAATCATAGTCGTTTATCTCCTTTCGGCACAGGGCCTTGTAGTAATAATTTTCCGCATGGAACGGACGCGGGGCGGCGCATAGAAGCTGGGATCTGATGAAAGCCCACGCAAACTGTTCAAAGGTCATGCCGTTAAAATTGAAAAAGCCGGCCACGGCTACCGGAGCCGCGCCGACGATGCAAAACCAGCTAACTGTTTCCTGTCCCAGCACACCGATCAGGCTAAAATAGAGGCTGACGGCCACGCCCACGGCCAGTACGGAACAAAGAAACTGCCGGGTGGACAGTCCAAAGAAAATCGTTTCCTTGTGCTGCCTGACCTCTTTTGGGATTTTAATTTCCATCGTTGCTTTTCACCTCGCATTGCAATTTTTTGACACGTTTCCGGTAATATGAGATAATATTAATAGGAAAATCCTATCTAAAATCTCAAATTATGGAGGTGTCCGATATGAGTATATTTCATCAGTTTTTGTTGTTGATTCTGATTCTCGCGCTAATCCCGTTAGCCTTTCGATTGTTGCTTTGGCTGCTAGTCAAGCTCCATCTTCTGCCCCTCATCCTGTATCTGCTAATGACCCGGTTCTTCTTTCCCGGCTGGGCGGCGGCGCATGAAGTGCTGTGTATCGGGCTGCTGGCGGCGATCGTCGCCGGGACGCTGGCCATGTGGCTGGCTCCCCTGATTCGCAGGTTGCGGGAAGAGCACCGAGCCAAGGCGGTCTTGCTTAGTGAGATTCAGTTTGCCAGAGAACGGGGCTTGTCCACAGAGGACTACCACTTCACAGTAAAAAACGGCGTTCCCATTCTTGAATACGATGAATAACGGAAAGGCGGGCCACGGCCCGCCTTTTTACATGCATCCCTCCAAACGAAAGAGCACCCTGACGGTAAAAATCAGGATGCTCTTTGTGTTTAAGTCATTTCGTGCCGGGAAGATACTTCCTTTCCAATGTTACCGGATGAACGGTTACGATACCGAGTCCCTTACTCTTAGCGCAATCCAGCATATATTTCGTACCGTCTCTGCCGCCGTCATGGACGGCAAGCACAAATGAAGATGCGTTGAGGAGGCATTGCCTGTGTTTAGACATACAGGCCGATGTATAGCGAGTCTGCAAGGTGATGACATCATCAACCTGAGACAGAATATCGAAGTAACGTTCCGCGTCATTATTCTTCCAACGAATCGGCTGTTCCTCATACGGAAGATAGGCATTCAGCATAACATCAACGTTTTGTTTTTTCATTTCAAGAACAAACTCGGCGCACCATGTATCCGGTCCCGGCATCATTCCGGTCAGAAACCTAGTAACCCCTCTTTCCACCATCCGCTCAAGCTCATATACTAAAACAAGTTTTAACCGGAGGCAATCGGGATGGCGTTCGTCACCTTCATAGGGTAACTTTTTGGGATTGGGGCCTCTAAAACAGCAGGTCAAATGATTCATGTTTTACTCACTCCATTCATGTACTCAACTCCGTTTTAATGCGAATTTCGGGGTATTTTTGATTTTACTCCGATATACGCAGTAAAACAAGTTTTGCCTCACTTACAATGTGTGTGAGGTGAAGCGAATGAAGCCAAGAAAAGATTTACCCGGCAATAAGAACATCATTGGTGAAAAGGTTGTTGCAATCAGAAAAGCAAAAGGAATGAAGCAAAAAGACTTCCTTGCAAAGCTCCAAACCTTGGGTATGGATATAAGCGCTACAAGCCTCTCACGGCTTGAAGGTCAGTATAGGCTGGTACAGGATTATGAAGTCGTTATCATTGCGCAGGCGTTGGAGATTCCTGTCGAAGAGCTTTTAAGGCATGGTTAATTCATCCATGACAAAACAAAAGCGCCGTGCAAGCGCGCGACGCTTCTGCTAAATGTCAAGTTATATCATATCAGCTTTGTATAATCCCTCGGACCGTAGAAGAAACGGTAGATAGTGACGGCTTTTTCAGTCTCATCCACCTTGTAGAGCATGACATAGCTGCCGATAACCGCTTTGCGATAGCCCTCGGCGGTAAGGCGCTCATCACGTGACAGCTCATACATAAGCGGCTGGCTTTTGAGATTCGCATAGCATTCGCCCACCTCGTCAAGCAGACGGCCCGCCGCCGTCGGATTGGCAAGCTGTCCGGCGATATAGGCGACGATGCTGTCAAGGTCCCCTTGGGCCAGCTCCGTCACCACCACCTTATACATGGTACTTGCTCCTGAGTGCTTTCAGCGAAGCATCGGCGTCAAGCACCTTACCTTCCTTTACCTGTGTTTCAGCCTCCGAAAGCTTTTGGTACACTTCGAGCATATACAACTTTTCCTCGTAAGCTTTCATACTCATAATGACCATATCGCCGTAACCGTTTTTTGTGATGAAAATAGGTTCGTTGGTAGAGGCGCACATCTGCGAAATTTCGCTTGTGTTCTTGAGGTCCCGGATCGGGATAATTTGAGGCATAACGCATCCTCCTTCCTGTGGCTATATTGTACCATTATTATGCCACACATGCAACAGAATAATTCGCGTTATGTCCCGAGCATTTCCTTGACAATCCGGTCTGCGCCCTTCACCAGTCCAACCAGCACCAGCATATTGAAAATGGTCTCGCCAATGTACTGCCAGCACATGGTAACGGGCGACAGGGACGTATCAATTGCCGGCGTTCCGCCGGAGACAAAGGCTGAGAAGATCGCGCAGGCCAGCACAATGACCGCGCCCTCCATGCATACGCCGACATAGGATTTGAGAAAGGCTTTTCCCGCAAAGGAGGTCCCTTCCCCGGCAAAGCTGGCAAGGGGGATCGGGGCCAGAGCGGTGTACATATATATCTTAAAAAAGCGCCCGTATACCGTCATAATCAGGATAAAAGACATGATCGTAATAAACAGGCTTCCTAGCATAGAGACAAGTCCCAAAGGGATAGAGGCCAGAAAGCCCACGTTATTCGTCGCGTCCACAATCTCCTGCGGGAGCGTCACACCGGCCGACGCCATAAGGCCGATGTTGCCCATGACGGTCTGCACAATACCGCCGCAGATTGAAAAAATCGTGGTCATAATGTCCATCGCGTA
>CAZVLO010000150.1:0-1022 GCA_964628265.1 uncultured Papillibacter sp. | reverse complement strand
CCTTAGCGGCGATGAAGCGAATCAAATGCCGCAGGACAAATTCGGGCCGCTGGAAGTCCTTGAATGTGGCCGCGGACTGAAAGATGCTCATGGCAAAGAACAGCACCAGCAGACCGTAGCCGATGGCTTTCAGACCGCCGTTAATAGTGACGATGGTTGTCCAGATATCCCCGCCCTTAAAACTCTGCGGGGTTTCGGTCAAAAGAGACCATATCTCCGTCAGCTTGCTGTTCCACGTATCTAATGCTGATTGCAAATTTCCTGCAATCCAGTTGTCGCTCAATCCATTCACCTCCGAATATCCGGTAAAAATGCGTCTCGATTTGAGACGCATTATATTTGCATGACAACAGGGGCGGGCTATGCGGCCCGCCCCGTACAACTACTTACGACACGCCGATAGCCGTCAGAATTTCCTTTGCAAAGGTGATAATCAGCCCACCGAACAGGCAGAGAAAGCCCTGTGTGCGCTGGCTGGCGTCGTGGGATTGGATGCTCATGCCCACCTGAACCAGCCCCCAGCCGAGAACGATAATGCCGATAGCCCGGATGCAGGAAAACACGAAATCGGACATGTTGTTTACGATGGTCAGCGGATCGTCTGCGGCCAGCGCGGTACTGGAGAGAACGGTACAGAGCGCGACGGCTATACTGGCCGCATAAACAAAGCGGCGGGCGCGTCCGGTCTGCCGCTTACTCAGGGGAGCGTCGTTTTTCAATAGAATTTTTTTCATAATACGATCTCCATTTCATCAAGAATTTCAATATCATCCAGACTTTCCACCGGAAAGTCCAGGTCGTCAATGGAATAGTCCGGGCAGGGCGTATGGATATACGGCTCCACGCCCCCGTCCTCGGTATATTTGAGATTGGGATGTCCTAGAATGTTATACTTTTTGTCCATGACCGGGCGTTCTCCGCGAATGAACAACAGCGCGTATTCGTTGTCCATCGCCCTTACCTCGTCCGGCGTCATAAGCTCCCTGCCTGTCTGCTGACGGCTGACGGAGCTTGAGCCGTGG
>CAZVLO010000149.1:3394-5065 GCA_964628265.1 uncultured Papillibacter sp. | reverse complement strand
CATTCACCTGGAGGAAACATTCAACGGCGTTGGGCCTCATACGATCTCCTTCCCCCGCATTACCCCCGCAATCGGTACTCCTTTTTCTCAGAATCCCGAATATGCGGTCAGCGATGCGGATTTTAAAAAGTTGGTCGCAGTCCTGCGTCTTTCCGTACCGTACACCGGTATGATCTGCACCGCGCGCGAACCGGAAAGGGTGCGTAAGGAAGTTATTCCCTTCGGCGTATCGCAGATTGATGCCGGCACGCGCATCGGCGTTGGGGCCTATGTAAAATCCAAGAGTGCGAACGCATTGCCAGAACATGAGCAGTTTTCGATCGGCGACGACCGTTCCTTGGATGGCGTGGTCAAGGAAATCTGCGACATGAGCTTTATCCCTTCCTTCTGCACGGCATGCTACCGCGCCGGACGCACGGGCGAGCAGTTCATGAAGGTCGCAAAATCAAAGTTCGTACATAATTACTGTATCCCGAATGCCATCTTTACGCTTAAGGAATATTTGCTGGACTATGCCTCGGATGAAACAAGACAAAAAGGCGAGGAAATTCTCAGAAACCATATGGAGCAGTTTAAGGGCGAATCGGTTTACAACAAAATACTTGAGAATCTGAGCAGGATAGAAAACGGTGAGCGCGATCTGCGCCTATAGGAGCTGCCTATGGATTACCGAAAAGAAGCAAAAGCCTTTTCAGGCTGGATGAATGCTGCCGGAAAAAGGGAACTTGCCGCCGCAATCCGATATTTCTGTGAGGAAGCGCCAACGGAGGAGCGGTCGGAGCTGAGTCTTTTCGCCAGGGAACTGAGCGAAACCCATTATGGAAAAAAGGTTTATTTCCGCGGTCTGATCGAGTTTTCGAGCTACTGCAAAAACGACTGCTATTACTGCGGCCTACGCAAAAGCAATCAAAACGCGACGCGATACCGCCTAACGGAGACGGAGATCCTCGATTGCTGCAGGACGGCACGAGTTGGGCTTTCACACCTTCGTACTGCAGAGCGGCGAAGATATGTACTTTACGGACGACCGGCTATGTGGCATCATATCTGGAATCAAGGGGCGGTTTCCCGACTGCGCCGTTACTCTTTCCGTTGGGGAACGAAGCTGTGATTCTTACCAGCGGCTGTTTGATGCGGGCGCTGACCGCTACCTTCTGCGCCATGAGACGGCCGATGTGGAGCATTACGGGAAGCTGCATCCTCCGGAGCTCAGTCTGAAAAACCGCAAGCGATGTCTGTACGATTTAAGGGAGATTGGCTATCAGGTTGGCGCCGGTTTTATGGACCTATGGCACGTTAGCGGAGGACTTTCTGTTTCTCCGGGACCTTCGACCCCACATGATCGGCATTGGTCCTTTCATTCCGCAGAAGGACACCCGGTTCCGGGATTATGATACGCCTTCCCCGGACCATACGCTGATACTGCTATCGCTGATCCGTATCCTGCTGCCGAAGGTTCTGCTGCCGGCCACGACGGCGCTGGGTACCATCGATCCGCTGGGACGTGAAAAGGGCCTGAAGGCTGGCGCCAACGTCCTCATGCCTAATCTCTCCCCCGTGAAACACCGTAAAGACTATGCGCTCTATGACAACAAAATCTGCACCGGGGATGAGGCTGCGGAATGTCTGTCATGCTTATCACGCCGCATTGCGTCGGCGGGCTTTGTCCCT
>CAZVLO010000149.1:2901-3384 GCA_964628265.1 uncultured Papillibacter sp. | reverse complement strand
CGTGGGGACCATATAGATTTACAAGAGGAGGCAGCCCCGGATGAGGGCGGAACGCCTGGCATCGCCCGAAGGGGTATACAGGAAGGAGAAGAATAATGCCTGATTTAAATGAAACGCCGACGGCGAGCCGCTTTACCATTGGTATTTTCGGCAGAAGAAATGTCGGAAAATCATCTCTGATCAACGCCCTGACGGGACAGGAGATCGCCCTCACTTCCGAGGTTGCGGGAACAACGACCGATCCCGTTTACAAGGCGATGGAGCTTTTGCCGGTCGGGCCGGTTGTGTTCATCGATACGGCGGGGCTCGACGATACAGGCGAGCTTGGAAAGCTCAGGATTGAAAAAACCTATGAGGTGCTGCGAAAATGCAATCTCGCCTTGGTCGTGGCCGACGTGGAAGCCGGGATCACTGCGTTTGAAACAGAATTTATCGAGCAACTCATGCGGCGGAAGATCCCCTGTATCTACGTGCTCAATCAAT
>CAZVLO010000149.1:0-2865 GCA_964628265.1 uncultured Papillibacter sp. | reverse complement strand
GCGCTGAAGCGAATAGTCAAGGTCCCGATGGTGTGCGCAAGCACACGTAACGGTTTTGGAATTGACGAGGTTAAGAAACTGATCGTCGCCAACTCAAACTACGAGGACATGGAGCCTGCGTTGGTCGGCGATCTCGTCCGTGCGGGTGACATCGCGGTTCTGGTGACGCCGATTGACAAAGCGGCCCCCAAGGGACGGCTGATCCTCCCGCAGCAACAGACGATCCGAGATATCATCGAACGCGACGCGGTAGCTATGATCACGAAAGAGAACCAGCTGAAACTGACTCTTGAACGCCTGAACACCCCTCCCACCATTGTGATCACTGATTCTCAGGCTTTTCAACAGGTATCTGCTGACACACCCCCTGAGATTCCGCTGACCTCGTTTTCCATTTTGTTTGCGCGGCAGAAGGCTGATCTGGCCGAAATGGTGCGTGGCATCAAGCGCATTGAACGCCTCTCTCCGGGCGACAAGGTACTCATTGTGGAGGGCTGCACCCATCACCGTCAATCGGACGATATCGGCACGGTAAAAATCCCGCGCTGGATCCGTCAGATGGCTGGCGACGATATCCGCTTCGAATGGGCAAGGGGCGCCTGCTATCCCAGGGATATTTCGCAATATGCGGTGATCGTCCATTGTGGCGGCTGCATGCTCAATCGAAAGGAAATGCAGTATCGCGTCGAAAAAGCGCGCGAGCAGGGTGTCTACATCACGAATTACGGAATGCTCATTGCATATGTCATGGGAATTCTCCCGAGAGCGCTGAAGCCTTTCCCCGCCGCGAGCCTTGCCCTGGAGAAGAACGGTCTGGCATAAAGCAATAATCTTATAAAATAAGGGTTTAATTGTTGAAAGAGGGCTTTAAGGCCCTCTTTCCGGTTTTATTGATATAGCTCAATTAATAAGTACCATCAACTCATTAATCTTTTGCTATTTTAATCTCGACATTCTTTGGTAGAGCGAATCCACATGCAACCTCAATACCTTTTATAATAGCGGATGGCACGGGACAGGCAGCGTGCTTGCAGTATTTTTTTCCCAATTCATATACCTTTGACTCTCCCAGCTTTGAAAAGCATTCCTCAAACCCGTCAACTTCCCTCACCCCCTGTTCCAAAGGCTTAATATTAGGGCAGTCCGTAATTATTTCAATCTGCGCATTTTGCATATCTTCGGAATTTACCTTTATGATTGATTTCAGGCCGCAGATACCTGGATTTACTTTTACCGTTACCATATGCCTCAACTCCTTTTGCATGGTATTTCGATTTAATATAAAATATAATACCACAATACCGCCTATAGGTATGTAACATTATTGTCCTTTATCAAAAACAA
The DNA here is from genome assembly GCA_964628265.1 of uncultured Papillibacter sp. Lineage (GTDB taxonomy): Bacteria > Bacillota > Clostridia > Oscillospirales > Oscillospiraceae > Sporobacter. The sequence continues at coordinate 1,521 of CAZVLO010000149.1, read as the reverse complement.
CGTCTTTTTTGTGGCGCGAAATTCTCATAGAAAAGACTCGATTCTGTAAAGGGAGCTTTAAGGCTCTCCTTTTTTTATGATAAACTTTAATTTTTTCACGAATAGTTATTGACATATGCTCATAATAGGATTATGATAGTTATGGGCATAAGCCAATAACTATTTTTAAAAAGGTGCTGTAAAAGGAGATGATTTTCGTGGCAGCTAAGGTAGACAAAGAAAAATGTATCGGCTGCGGCAAATGCGAGGATGTATGTCCTGTCGGGGCGATCAAGCTCGAAGATGGCAAAGCGGACATCAACGACGACTGCGTCGAATGCGGCGCTTGTATCGGAGAATGTCCGGTTGAAGCAATCAGCCTATAATCTTAGAAAGGAGAATCATTATGCCTGGAAGAGACGGAACAGGACCACTGGGCCAAGGGTCTATGTCGGGACGTGGTGTGGGACGGAGCGGACAGCGCGGGCCAATGGGCGCGGGTCCGGTGGGATATTGTGTTTGTCCGAAATGCGGCGAAAAAACCACGCATACGGTTGGCACGCCCTGCACTTCAATGAAATGCCCCAAGTGCGGAACAATCATGATCAGGGGCTCTTAAAAAAATGAGCAGAAACAGCCAACCAGGGAAAATGACTCCGTCCAAAGAGAATTATTTGAAGGTCATGCTGGAGCTGTCGAGTGAAGAGGGCATCCGTTCAACAGATATCGCAAGCGCCCTTGGGATTTCAAAAGCCAGCGTAAGCAGTATGATGAATGTTCTCAGGGATGAGGGGTATGTCACCAAGGAAAAGTATGGTGCTGTTGCCCTGACAGAGAGTGGAAGAAATGTGGCTGTAAATATAAAAAGAAGATATGAATTGCTCAAAAGTTTTTTTCGCAATATTCTTGGAGTGGAAGCCGACATAGCTGCAGAGGACGCCTGTCGCATGGAGCACCTGATCAGCCCTGAAACAGCAGAGCATATTGACCGGAAGCTTAATGAATTGTCTGGTATCAGTAAAAAACAGGGTTTATATTAAAGCGTGGAACCAAAATAACATTTACGGAGGTGGAAAACGTGCCGAGAGGCGACGGAACGGGTCCCGCGGGCATGGGACCGCTGACAGGACGAAGTGCGGGTTTTTGCGCAGGCTTCAAAACTCCCGGATTTATGAATTCGGGCTTTGGCCGCGGTATGGGCCTTGGCCGGGGCCGGGGATTCAGACGGATGTTTTGGCTTGCAGGCCTGTTGCCCGGATGCGGATACCTTGCTTACCGGTGGGCAAATCGCAGGGTACAAAAGTAAAGGAATGTGTAGACCTGAGAGGAGGTGAGAACTATGCCAAGAGGAGACGGAACAGGCCCGATGGGAATGGGCCGGATGACGGGAAGAGGCGCGGGCTACTGCGTCGGTTTTGCGGCGCCGGGCTATGCCAATCCGGTTGGATTTGCAGGAGGCTTTGGATGCGGATTCGGTGGAGGACGTGGATTCCGGAGAATGTTCCATGCGACCGGGCTGCCGGGATGGGCGCGTTTTGGAAC
>CAZVLO010000148.1:0-5074 GCA_964628265.1 uncultured Papillibacter sp. | reverse complement strand
GCACCTCCTGTTATAACGTTTTATGTTAACATAAAACGTTATAACAGGAGGTGCTTCGATATGCCTACCGGACAATCCGGCGTGAATAACAACAAAACACAGAACACTGTCTATACGGTGACTGCCAACTGCCAGGACTGCTACAGGTGTGTCCGGGTATGCCCCGTCAAGGCCATCAGCGTCCAGGACGGGCAGGCCTGTATTGAGGATGACCTGTGTATCAAGTGCGGAACCTGTGTCCGGGAATGCCCGCAGCACGCCAAAACAATCCGTACCAGCCTTTACGATGTGAAGGAACTGCTGGCCACCGGCCGGCCGGTGGCGGCTAGTATTGCCCCGTCTTTCGCCGCCATATTCGATGGCTGGCGGGCAGGCCGGCTGCCGGCAGCGCTGCGGCGCCTCGGCTTCAGCCATGTCTCCGAAACCGCGGAGGGCGCGCTTCTTGTCACCGAGGAGACTCTGAAGCATCTGGACAATGGCAGTATCTGCACCGCTTGCCCCGCCGTCGTCAACTATATTGAAAAATACCGGCCTGCGTATGTGGATATGCTTATTCCGGTCGTTTCTCCCATGATCGCCCACGGTCGGCAGCTGAAAAAAAGATACGGAAGCGACTGCGCCGTCGTCTTTATCGGCCCCTGTGCTGCAAAGAAGCTGGAGGCGCAGCGGCCCGAAAATGCCGGTGCCGTCGATGCCGTTTTGACCTTTACGGAGCTGCAGGGCTGGCTGGACGAGGAGGGGATCGACCTGGCCGCATGCCCTGAGAGCGGTTTTGAAAGCAACGGTATGCTTGAAAAATCAAGGCTCTTCCCCCTGCAGGGCGGCCTTTTAAAAACAGGCAGCGTGGAAAATGACGGGATGGACGCCGATATTATCCATCTCAGCGGCGCCAGTGATGTGATTAACCTGCTGAATATCCCGCCGGATAAATGGAGCTTTACCGTGGTGGAGCCGCTGTTCTGCGCCGGAGGGTGCATTAATGGGCCCGGTATTTCCACCGATAAGAACATCTTCCTCAGGAAGCATGATGTGATTGCGTACGCCGAAAAGGCCTCAGCCGTGACATTGTGCGATATAGACAGGGATATTCAGTCCGAAACGCGCTTCGCGGAGAGCCGTGACGGCATAAAGCTGGAGGATGTGGATGAAAGCCGAATCAATCTGGTCCTGGAGGCGCAGGGCAAGCTTGACCCCGAGATGCAGCTCAACTGCGGGGCCTGCGGATATGAGTCCTGCCGCGACAATGCCATTGCCGTGGCAAGAGGTCTGGCCGAGCCGGAGATGTGCATCCCCTATATGCGCCGCCTAGCCCAACAGCGGACGGACAGAATCATCGAGACCAGTCCCAACGGCGTTGTTATACTCGACAGTGAGCTGGCAATACTCCATATGAATCCGGCCTTTCAGCGCATGTTCATGTGCAGCAGCGGCATTACAGGTCGCCGCATTTCCTATCTTGTGGACGCGGACGGATATGAACGGCTTGCCTCCGGCGCCGCTGAATCCTACGAAGCCATCAAAAGCAAATATGGGAAGAAATACCACGAACAGGTCTACAAGCTGCCGTCTGAAAATCAGTATGTGGGAATGTACACAGACGTGACGAATATACGCTTTGACGAGAAACAGATCGATCTGATTAAAAAGCAGACCGTCGAACAGGCGAAGGAGCTTTTGGACCATCAGATCAGGTTCTCTCAGGAGATGGCCCATTATCTGGGCAAGAGCACCGCCCGAAGCGAGGATCTCGTCACCCGTCTGATGGATTTATATGAGGAACAGGGCCCAATCGAGCGATGAGGTGACCGGGTTTGAAGTTTTTTGAGGATATTGTGGGCCAGGCGCTGAAACGCGGCAAAATTGTCTGCGGAGACTCGGTGCTCTGCGAGAGGACGATTGATTTTACGGAATTTGTCCTCTGCGACGGTATCGGCTCCGGCGTTTATGCCAACATCGCCGCTATTTCCTGCGCCAGCAGGCTCATCGAGCTATTCAGGACAGGCGTCTCCCAGGGCGCGGCGTGCGAAATGGTGGCTGATTCCATGCACAGGGCAAGGCAGGAGGATATTCCCTTTTCGGCATTCTCCGCCGCCAAGATCCTGCATGACGGCCAATTCAGCGTCTGTTCCTACGAGGCCCCTGCGCCTATTATTATCAAAGACGGTACAGCTATTGTTATGAAGCCGCGCTTTTACAGCGCCGGAAACGAGGTTATCGGCGAGTCGTCCGGCACACTGGGCATCGGCGACAGCCTCATCCTTTGCTCGGATGGGGCAACTCAGGCCGGCCTCGGGTACGGCTACACCTTCGGCATCGGCGCGGAAGGCCTCGCCGACTTTATTAACCGCTGCCTTGACCGCGGCGTCACCCTGCATCAGCTGCCGCATAAAATCCTTGAAATGACAGAACAGATATCCTCCGGCCGCCATGAGGACGACACGACGGTGGCCGTCATCAGCTGCCGTAATGCAAATGAGATCACCATGCTGAGCGGACCGCCGTCTCTGAAATCAAAAGACCGCTCCTTTGTGGAGCGGTTCATGCGATCCTCGGGTATGCGTGTTGTCTGCGGTTCCACAACGTCCGAAATACTAGCCAGAGAGTTGGGGCGCGAAATCCAATTAAAGAGCGCCGGCACATCCTTCGGCAGTCCGCCGGAGTATATGATGGAGGGCGTTGATATGATCACCGAGGGCGCGGTCATTCTCAACCAAATGTACAATATCCTCGGTGAAAATCCCGATCACTTTGCTTTCAGCTCCCCCGTCGAGCGCCTCTGCGCGCTGCTCCTGAACGCCGATGTCGTCACCTTCCTGGTCGGACGCTCTGTGAACGACGCCCACACCGACCTCCTCTTCAAGCAGCTGGGCATCCGCCCCCGCGACGCTACGATAAAGCTTATCGCTCAAAAGCTGAAGGACATGGGCAAGCTCGTGGTGGAGGAGTATTATTAGTCCTGTAAAAAAAGACAGAATAACATGGTTAATTCTCCTTTAATACCTCTCCGGGAGGCGTACAGCATTTTCACATTTGCTTATTGAATTTGCAGATGTAATAAACATTCGTAGCGGTGACAAACAGGTACGCCGCGACGAATGCGAGTATAACGTACAGGTCGGCTTGTGCAAGGACAAAGCCCAACATGAGCGCTCCGAAAACCATGACCATCATGTCGTAGGACTTTGCTTTCGCTTTTTCTCTTATTGCCGTGCTGCGCTCGTCCTTTTCCTCAATCTCTGCCTGTTTTGCAGCGGGGCTGCCCTTGCGCAGCAGGTGGAGCTTGACAGCGGAGCCGAGATTCCCGCCAAAAACGCCGCAGCCGACACCGATGCAGATAAACGGCAGCGTTTTCATAACCCCCGCGCTGTCCTGAAATAGTACGATCATAGTGACGCCTGCGGCGAATAATAAAAATCCAATCGTGGTAAACATAATATATTTCCCAATGCTTTGCGTTCTCATCTTCTATTCCTCCTCATAGATAAAAACCTCTTCTATCGTCATCCCAAAGTAACGTGCGATTTTAAACGCCAATTGGATTGAGGGGTTGTAGCGACCGTTTTCGAGGGAGCCGATAGTCTGACGGGAAACCTCCAACGCTTCAGCCAACTCCTCCTGCCGGAGACCGCGTGATTTGCGCAGTTCTTCAAGCCTGTTCTTCAATAGGACCATCCTCACTTACGGAAAGTATACTTGACATTTTTACTATAACACCTGTTTCCGGAAATGTCAAGCCCACTTTCCATTTTTTTAGTTTTTATAGCGTGTCCTATTGAAAGGCGCGGCGTAATTCGGTATGATAATGGAAAAACAACCATATGCAAGGAGTACGCGTCATGCTGAAATACCCGCACCTGTTTGAGCCGATCCGGCTTGGAAAAACGCTGTTCCGCAACAGAATGTTTGCTTCTCCGGTATCCGAGAGGGCGATGGATAGTCAATTCCGGCCCAATGCCGAGGGTATCGCTTTCTACGAGCAGAAGGCCATGGGCGGTGCTGCCTCCGTCTGCATCGGCGACTGCGTTGTCGACACAAAGCACGGTTTGTTCGGCGATTTTATGGTCCGGCTGGACGATCCGAACACGCACCGCTCACTGAATCTCCTGTCGGACGCCATTTCACGCCAGGGGGCTGTGGCCTCGGCGGAGCTGATGCACGCCGGATTGTATGCTTACGGTTCACGGATGGCGGGACACAGGGTATTCGGCCCCTGCGGCGGTGTGGACGCCCAGGGCAATACATATTTTGAAATGACCGAAGAGGATATTAAGCATACGATTGAAGCCTACGCCAAAGCTGCGGCGTGGGCAAAGGCCTGCGGCTTCGGTATGGTGACCATCCATGGCGGCCATGGCTGGCTTTTTTCCCAGTTTATGTCCTCAAAAGTAAACCTGCGGCGTGATAAATGGGGCGGGACGCTGGAGAACCGTATGCGCTTCCCGCTGGCTGTCTGCGATGCTATCCGCAAAAGCTGCGGTCCCGGCTTCCCTATCGAAATTCGCATCAGCGGCTCGGAGGTGACCCCCGGCGGCTACGATCTGGACGAGGGCATCGCTATCGCCAAAGCGCTGGATGGGCATGTGGACTTGATCCATGTTTCGGCAGGCCACCATGAGCGGCGTGAAGTCTTCACCGTCACCCACCCAAGCATTTTCTGCGAGGACAGCTGTAATATCGGATACGCCGCGGCCATAAAAAAGCATGTTAAAACACCTGTCGCCTCGGTGGGTGCCCACTGTGACCCGGAGTTGCTGGAGGAGATTATCGCCTCCGGCAAAGCCGATGTTGTGGAGCTGGCCCGCGCCGTCATGGCCGACACTGATCTTGTAAATAAAGCCCGCGCCGGGAAGCCGGAGGAAATACGGCCCTGTCTCAGATGCCTGGCGTGCTTCTCCAATCTGCTGACAAACGGGCAGATCCGCTGCGCCGTCAATCCGGTTATCGGGCGGGAGCTTGAGTATAGATACGCGCAGCCGCCTGTAAAAAAGAAAACCGTCCTGGTGGCGGGCGGCGGTATCGGCGGTATGCAGGCGGCCCTCACAGCGTCGAAAGCCGGGCACAAAGTCATCCTCTG
>CAZVLO010000147.1:4174-5101 GCA_964628265.1 uncultured Papillibacter sp. | reverse complement strand
CCTTGTACGAGATGGACATCAAGGAGCTGGAGAATTATCTGTTCCTTCCCCAGCGCGACGTGTCCTGCGAGCAGGTGGTGGATGTCGATCTGTCGCCGGAAAACCTGAAGCAGATGACCAAGGAACAAATCGAAGCCAGGCTCGGCGCAGCGCGCCCAAGGTCATTATGGGAGCGGCAGTTTGCCCCGAGGGTATCCGTGGACGGACTGCAGGAAACCTTACAGCAGATTCGTGTTCTTAGAAACCAGGTGGCTCACGCGAAGCCATTTTCACACGCTGATTTCACAAAGTGCAGGAGCGTTCTACAGGAAATAAATCCACAAATTGAGCAGGCAATATGTGACATTTCGGTTATAGAATACGACCGCGCTGAAACCGCCCGGACAATTGCCGGCTTGGGTGCCGCTTGGACAGCGGCGGTAGCACAAGCGATTGAATTCAACCGGCAAATATCCCCCGTAATGTCCGAGCTCGGCAACTCTTTAAGAGAAGCGCATAAGATTTTGGAGATCATGCCGTCGCCGGCGGAAAGAGAAGCAATGAGGCAGATGGCAGCTTTACAGCCTGTGATTTCGGCGGTACAGTCCTTGCCACTGGCTGAAATCCAAAGGAATTATGAGGTCCTTCACGCCGCGCTGCCATCTCAAGCGGAAATCCAGGCAGCCAACCAAGCCGCCCAGATGATGCGGGGCATTTTGCCACAGTATGAAGCCCTTCAGCAGGCGATGCGAATGAGCAACCTGATTTCTGCGGTCGAGAGACTCACGCCATTCCCCGATGTGCTGACACCGGAACCCGAAGAAGTCGAAACCGATGAGAAGACAGAGCCGCCTGATCAGGAGGAGAGCGCACCGCCCGAGGAGAAGAATGGCGACGATGATCTTGACGATGATCCCGAAAACGGTTAATATGGGAATATTCAAAAGC
>CAZVLO010000147.1:3933-4157 GCA_964628265.1 uncultured Papillibacter sp. | reverse complement strand
GTAAAAAACGCCCTTCGGGAGGGCATAAGAGGCAATAGAGGCACCCAAAACCAAGGGGAACCAACAGAGGATAAAGTTAATCAATGGAGTGGGAGTAACAGCATAAAAGCCGGAAACCAGCATGAATATTGGGTTTCCGGCTTTGCCTTTATCAAGAGCGTTCCGAAATCGTTCCACTTTTAATTTTTATGTTTCTTTTCCACCTTTTCGAGCTCCGAAATGAC
>CAZVLO010000147.1:0-3923 GCA_964628265.1 uncultured Papillibacter sp. | reverse complement strand
AGCGGCAGGTGTTTCATTTTTGGTAATCGCCTGCTTGTTCAGATCGGCAGCGAGCCTCCATTTTATTTGGATAAAGATGAGAATAAGTGGATATGGTGACTTCCACGGTGTCGCCTAGGCGTTCCGCGACTGCGACGATGCTATAACCAAGCTCGACCAGCAGAGCGGCCTGGGTGAGAGCTCGCCCCAAAGTACCCTTTTGGAAGTAGAAGATCTGGTCATGTTCCCGAATATCATATAAGGCGCCAATGTATCGCAATACTTCATCGTAGAGAAAATCAGGCATTGAAGTATCCCATTGAACATAGTCCTAATAACGTATTTGATATCGAATTTAAAGTTCTTATATGAACTCAACATGAACTGCAAGGGACGCTATGCTGAAGGTTTTTAAATACCCCGGCGGTTTGCGTTACATCTTCCCGTTTTCATGATTTATTTTTTGTCGGCAGCGTTACAATGAACCGGCTTCCGCAATCCTGACCGCTTTGTATCCGGATATTGCCGCCGCAGGTATCTAATATCCGCTTGACCAAGGCCAGCCCCAAACCGTTTCCCTCTGTTTTATGGGAATTATCGGCCTGATAGAATTTATCGTAAATATGCTTCTGCGCCGCTTCGGAGACCCCGGGACCGTTATCCTCAATTTCAAACTCGATCTGGCCGAGATATACTTTCAGTCTAATCCGGACAATACCGCCGTATGGGTCGAACTTCACCGCGTTGTCAATCAGGTTTGTCCAGACGCGAAGCATGAGGCCTTCGTTGCCACAATAAAGGACCTGCTCCATATCTACGTCGAATTCGATTTCCTTTTCGATCCACTTCTGTTCCAGTGCCAGGATAGCCTGGCGTATCTGCTCATCCAGGCGGTAATCCTGCTTTTCAACCCGTATCGCCTGATTTTCCATCTTTGAAAGCAGCAGGATATCGCTGACCAGTTTGGAAAGCCTTCTTGTATTAAACAGGATCTTTTCAACATATTCCTGCTGTTCCTCCGGAGGCTGCTGCCGGTCCTGAAGCAGCGTCGTATAGCCTTCGATTGCGTTGATGGGGGTTCTGAACTCGTGGGATATGTTGGAAACAAAATCGCTTTGCAGCATCTCAGTCGCTTTCAGCTCCCGAACCATTATATTAAAATTCGAATAAGTATCTTGTACCTCCTTGATCTTGCTGCCGCTCTGCAAAGTGACGGTAAAATCGCCTGCGGCGACGCTGTTCATCGCGTCGCTCAGCCTGGTGATCGGAGAGAGAACCCATTTGCTTAAGAATGCGGTGATGAACGTGCCAAGGGCTATGCTGAACAGCAATACCCATATAAGTGGGGGAATGATGGCGGAAGAGGATATAAAGTGATTCAACCCAAGGGTAATCAAACCGGAAAAAGCAACCGTGACGCACAGAATGCCGAATACATAAATAATAAAATACAGCTGGAGATTGAATTTGACCTTAGGCGCCACGCTTCTTCACCACCTTGTATCCTATCCCGCGCATGGTGACGATCTCGAAGTCCGGATTATCACGGAAACGCTCCCTCAGCCGGCCGATATGCACGTCTACCGTATGCGGGTCCGTCTCAGTATCCACACCCCAGATATCGTCCATGATCTGCTGACGGGTAAAAATACGGCCGGGAAAAGAGGCAATTTTGTAAAGGAGCATAAACTCCTTTTGAGGCAGTATCATACTCTCGCCGTTCGTCGTTACTGTCATGGAATCATACTCCATCACGGTGCCGCCCAGGGTCTGTCTCCGTTCATTGATCATCTGCGCGCGCCGCAGAAGCGCCGCGACACGCAGGACCATTTCGTTGATATTGACGGGCTTCACCATATAATCGTCCGAACCTGAGAGGAAGCCTTTCCGCATATCGTCGAAGGTATCCTTCGCGGTGATCATGAGGACCGGCGTCGTTATACCAGCATCGCGCAGAGCGCTGATGAACTCATAGCCGTCCATAACCGGCATCATAATGTCCGAAATGATCAGGTCGACGTATTCCTGATCAAGGACGTCTAATGCCTCCTGAGCACTGGAAACACCTTTGACCGAATAGCCGTTTTTAACAAGAACCCGCTGGAATAGCTGACGCAGTTCATGGTCGTCTTCCGTGATAAGGATTTTAAACATGTTTCTCACCTCCGATCATAGTATCTCCATAATAATTGGGATATGTCAACATTGCCTCAATCTAAAATCAACGAGAATTGATTTTAGTCCGCAAGTACCGAAGCATTTGCGTTCAATTGTTAAATGCGGCTGTAGTTTTTAGCTTCGTAATTGTATACAACCGCAGGCTGCAAAGAATCGCAAGAAGTGCAGGTTTTCGGTATCATCGATAAAGTGATGTATAAGCAATAGAGTAAATAATTATTTTCATGAATGGCCGTCCCGGTACACTAAATAAATGCAAGCCGCTCGAATAAACGGGCGGCTTTTGTTCGGAGCAAGTCATAAAAGCTCTGTATGGGAACGAATACCCGCGATGGCAAACGCCCTTCGTGGATGCTTTTTATGTTCAACGCCCGTTGACCTTTAGTTGAAGTTTTGTTGCTGTTTTGCATCTATACTCTTAAACATATAGAACTAAAGTCCCTGAAAGCGGCTGATTAGACAGTGAAGTTTCTAATATGTGTCATATATCTTGGGGTAATTGGCATTCTTTCATATTTTATCGGCGAAGCACTACCGCGTACCTGGTTTGACAGCGGTAAGCCCCCTTTTCTATGTTTATCTTATCATCGTTTTACTGTTGATGGGTATAGGGTCTGTAATGCTTGTTTGTCCCCAAATCATATTTATTGTCTTTCAGGTGTTTGGAGCTATTATTTGCCTCCTTGCCTTAACATTTCTGCAGATTATTCCGGTGGCCTGCATAAAGGGAATGATATACGGCAGGAACATTTTGAAATGACCATAATATTGCCGGAATTTTTTCAAGTGGCAACCAAATGTATGCAGGAATATGCAAAGGAGACTGAAAGATGAGAACACGGCTGGAACGTTTTATGTACGGGCGTTACGGGCAGGATGACCTAACTCGCTTCCTGTCTATTTTGGTACTGATTATATGTATCGTAGCCATATTTACGAAGTGGACGATATTGAATTCTTTGGCAATGGTATTACTGTTCTTTTGTATCTTCCGAATGTTTTCACGCAACACGGAAAAACGGGGGTGGGAAAACATTGCTTTTCTCCGTGTAAAGGGGAAATTCATCCGTTTTTTCAGCAATATCAAAATCCGGCTGAGCCAAAGAAAAATCCACCGGTTCTATAAATGTCCCGACTGCAAGCAGCAATTGCGTGTGCCAAAGGGAAAAGGCCGCATCTCCATCCGTTGTCCCAAATGCCATACGTCATTTGAGAAAAAAACCTGATACGGGGGAAGTCATGTAAATGTTCGGATACATTGTAACGAACCCTAAAACATTGTCAAAAGAGGAAAAGGCCCGATACAAGCAATACTATTGCGGGTTGTGTCACCAATTGGATGAGCGATACGGCCGCATCGGCTGTGCTACCCTCACCTACGACATGACCTTTCTGGCCATACTGCTGTCAGCGCTGTACGAGCTGGAGGAAACTCAGGGCAGCCGGCATTGCGTCCACCACCCGGTAAAACGGCACCCTTATGTGGTGACGCCGACCGCCGCCTATGCTGCGGATATGAACGTTATTCTATCCTATTACCAGTGTTTGGACGACTGGAAGGACGATCATAACCCGGTCGCCGGAGAAAAAAGCAGGCTGCTTGCAAAGCACCTGCCTGACATAAAAAAATTCAATCCCAGTCAGTGCCTGGTGATAGTCGACAGCCTGCGGCGTCTTGGGGAGATGGAAAAGGCCAACGAGCTCAATCCGGATTTGCCCGCCAACTGCTTCGGAGAAATGATGGGTGCGTTGTTTGTCTGGCGGCA
>CAZVLO010000146.1:4984-5223 GCA_964628265.1 uncultured Papillibacter sp. | reverse complement strand
TCCCACGGCCAGGGATCCTTGAGCCATGTAAAGCTTTCTGCAACGTCAAGGTCGTAAACGGTGAGCGGCCCGTAAAGCTCCACGTATCTTGCTCTGCCTTCCTTTTGCAGGTTTATAAAGCTTTGCAGCGCAGCAAAGGCCTCCGCGTCATCCATATGCGTGTCAAGATAAAGCAGCAGTTCCTTCACGACAAAACCCAGTGCCATGAGCTCGTTCAGCGGCGTATCCTGTACGTTGCC
>CAZVLO010000146.1:3679-4863 GCA_964628265.1 uncultured Papillibacter sp. | reverse complement strand
AACAGGGTCCCGCGGTTCAAGGCCAGCGGCGCCTCATATTTTGGCGAATCTTCAGGCTGCATCGGCACATAAGCCAATGCCAGCGGCGCGCATTCGGGAAGCGGGCCTTGCCTGTAGCCGCATTTATTTTCTTCCAATTGCTTTCCTCCTTTTTTCTGTAGGGAGCAGTCCCACACGACATCATATGCGAAGGAGAATCCCACCGTACCAAAATAAAGGTCGAAAAAGCAAAACCGGGCGGCAAAAGCCGCCCGGTCAAAGCATTATTCCCCTTATTTCGCTGGTATTTTCTTCAGTTTCGCATACCTCGGAAGCGAATGTTCCGTCGGCCTCGGCGGCTCTCCCTGGATCAGCGGCATAACGTAATCGATGAATTCCTCCGTCACGAAATTACCCTCTTTGTTTATCCACTCGAGCGGCACCTTGCTCTCGTAATTCGCCACATCCGAGAGGGGGATGAGCTTCGGCCAGCAGGAGTATACGCCCTTTTCGCGCAAGCAGGCGAAGGCCACCATCTGGCCGGTCTCTCCGGCGACGGCGCTCTCGACGGCGACGCGGCCCGCCATTTCCGCCTCCTTAACGTCCACCGCGGAGGCAAGGTGCGCAGAGCAGCGCTGCAGGAGGCTGAGCTCGATTCCTCTGACCTTTGAGCCGGTTCGCTGCTTGATGAGCGCCGCTAGCAGAGAGGCCAAACCACCCAGCTGCGCATGTCCGAAGCCATCGGTGGCCGATGTTTTTGCCTCGGAGACGAAGGCCCCGTCGGCGTAGTGAATTCCTTCGGAAACAGCGACGAGACATTTGCCAGTTTCTTTATATATACGCGAAACATCCTCAACAAACTTTTCAAGATTGAAATCGACTTCCGGCAGATAGACCAGATTGGGAGGCGCGCAAGAGAGAGACGCCAGAGACGCGGCGGCTGTCAGCCAGCCTGCGTGACGGCCCATGATCTCGACTACGGTAATCGTCCCCACGTCGTACACGTGGGTATCCTTGAAGACCTCGGCGACTGATGTGGCGATATATTTAGCAGCGCTGCCGTAGCCCGGGCAATGGTCGGTGAAGTCCAGGTCGTTGTCGATCGTCTTGGGCACGCCCATGCATCGCAGCTCGTAGCCGGCGCTCGCCGCGATCTGCCCGACCCTGTGCGCGGTGTCCATCGAGTCGTTGCCGCCGATGTAGAA
>CAZVLO010000146.1:0-3669 GCA_964628265.1 uncultured Papillibacter sp. | reverse complement strand
GTCTGTGCCCACAAGATCATTGTCGATGGTTTTCGGGATGCCCAGGACGCGGCATTCGTAGCCGACCTTTTCCATATACCGGCTGACTTTATTACAGGTATCCATGGAGTCATTGCCGCCGTTATAAAAGAAATAACGGATATCGTATTTATTGAATATTTCGAGAATCCGCTTAAAATCCTTATCGTCCTTGTCAGGATCAGCAATCTTGTACCGGCAGGAACCAAGCTCCGACGAGGGTGTGTTGAGCAGCAGCGAAAGCTCTTTCGCGTCCTCCTGACCCATATCGTAGAGCGTGTCATTGAGTATGCCGGTGATACCGTGTGCCGCCCCGTAAACATTCGTAATCTCGGGTGTTTCAAGCGCAGTTTTAATGACGCCGTAAGCGCTGGCGTTAATGACGGCGGTAGGGCCTCCAGACTGGCCGAAGACACAGGCGCCTCTGAGTAAAGACATATCTTACCTCCTGATAGCACATTTCGCTTTGAATAATAACATAGCGTCAGTATAAAATCAAACTATAAAAAAGTTGATTTATACTTGAATAAGAGTGATAATATGATAGAATAATGGAAAAAACATTGTTACAAACGTTTGATACCATTGCTCGTATTATGACAGATAAAGGGGGATTTTGCCGTGCCTATTGTCACGTCAAAGGAGATGTTCAAAAAAGCATACGACGGCGGGTATGCCATCGGCGCTTTCAACGTCAACAATATGGAGATTATTCAGGGCATCACGGAGGCAGCTAAAGAAGTCAGCGCTCCGCTGATCCTGCAGGTATCCGCGGGAGCGCGCAAATATGCAAAGCATGTGTATCTCATGAAGCTCATCGAGGCGGCGGAAGCCGACACAGGCCTGCCGATCTGCGTTCATCTCGATCACGGCGAGGACTTCGAGGTTTGCAAATCCTGTATAGACGGCGGTTTTACGTCCGTCATGATTGACGGCTCCAAGCATCCCTTCGAAGAAAACATCCGAATCACCCGGGAGGTTGTTCAGTACGCCCACGACAGGGGCGTCGTTGTAGAGGGTGAGCTTGGCAAGCTGGCCGGTATCGAGGACAACGTCAATGTATCTGATGAGGACGCCAGCTTTACGCATCCGGGCGAGGTCGAGGAGTTTGTTGAGAAAACAGGCGTTGATTCTCTGGCTATCGCCATAGGCACCAGCCACGGCGCGTATAAGTTCAAGCCGGGGCAAAAACCGCGGCTGAGGTTCGATATTCTTGAGGCTATCCAAAAGCGTCTGCCGGGTTTCCCGATCGTTCTGCACGGCGCTTCGTCCGTCATTCCGGAACTGGTCAATATCATCAATTCAAACGGCGGCGCGATGCCGGACGCCATCGGTATTCCCGAGGAAATGCTCCGCCAGGCCGCGAAAATGGCGGTTTGCAAAATCAACATCGACTCCGACCTGCGCCTTGCGATGACGGCGGGCATCCGCCAATACCTCAGCAAAAACCCGGCGGAATTTGATCCCCGTAAATATCTTTCCCCGGCACGTGATAATATCCGCGCTCTGGTGAAAAATAAAATCGTCAATGTCCTCGGCTGTGATGGTAAAGCCTGACGGCAATATAAGAACAAAAAATAACCACAGGTGCGGCCTGTGGTTATTTTTTCGTGTGCGCCCGGCATGGGCGCAGTCTAACGGGTGAAAGTCCCGAACACGCCCGGTAGCGGGAAGTGTATAGCCAAGGCCAAGGGTGTCCGTGGTGACAAGGAATCTGAAGGAAGGCGGAGGCAAATCTCTGGTCCGACGAATAGAAACCGCAAAGGCATATTGCTGAGGAAAGGCTCCATAGCAAGCCGAAGTCCAATAGCTACACGGAATCAGCGAGTGTAAATGCGGCGGATAGATGGAGAGAAAGACTGTGTTCTTACCCGGGGAGGTCTCGCAAGCGTAAGCGAGTAGACATATTCGAAAGTGCGCGTAGTAACAACGAATTGCGAGAAGTCAGCAGAGGCCATAGTACCGAGAAATCGAGAAGGGCCGAACAATCGTAAGTCCGAAGAACGGAGGAAGGGAGGTCAATGCGTTGAAAGCAGAATATCTTGAAAACAAGGGCTGCCGGCAAAGGGATAGCGCGGAACGCGAAGAGTATGCAGGAGCGCAGAGCATTGACAATCGGGAAGCCGAAGAGGCGGACGGTGCAGAACTGCTTGATAGGATACTAAGCAGGGATAACCTGAACAAGGCCTACAAGCGCGTGAAGGCCAATAAAGGCGCGCCCGGAATCGATGGGATGACTGTCGAGGACGCACCAGGCTGGCTGAGAGAACACAGGGAAGAACTTCTGGAAAGCATCCGAAGCGGTAAATACAAGCCGCAGCCAGTGCGACGGAAAGAAATCCCGAAGCCGGATGGCGGAGCGCGACAGCTGGGAATCCCGACAGTCGTAGACCGCATCATTCAGCAGGCAATCGCACAGCAACTAATCCCCATCTTCGAACCGCTTTTCTCGGAAAACAGCTTCGGCTACCGACCGGGAAAGAACGCACAGATGGCCATTCAAAAGGTGAAGGAATATGCGGAACAAGGCTACAAGTACGCAGTGCTGATAGACCTGACCAAATACTTCGACACACTGAACCACGAACTGCTCATGAATATGGTACGGGAGCAAGTCCGAGACAAGCGCGTTACAGAGCTGATTAAGAAGTATCTGAAAAGCGGCGTTATGGAAGACGGACTGCTGGTGAAGACGGAGGAAGGGTCGCCGCAAGGCGGACCGCTAAGCCCGTTGCTCGCCAACATCTACCTGAACAAATTCGATCAGGAGATAGGCGGCAGAGGGGTTCCGGTCATTCGCTATGCAGACGACATCGTGGTACTGGCAAAAAGTGTACGAGCGGCCGAGCGACTGCTTGAAAACAGCAGAAAATATCTTGAGGGAAAGCTAAAACTCAGGATGAATGCGGAAAAGAGCAAGGTCGTAAGCGTGTTGGCAATCCGAAATTTTAAGTTTCTGGGCTTTGCACTGGGAAGGGGCAAGAATGGGTATTACATTCGAGCCCATGCGAAGTCCTTGAAGAAAGCAAAGCAGAGGCTGAAAGAACTGACTTCCCGCAGTCAGGGCAGAAACGTCCGAACGGTAATGGAGAACGTAAAGGTCTACATCCGTGGATGGCTTGGCTACTTCGGAATTGCGAGCATGAAAAGTACGATGGCAGAATGGGATGGTTGGCTGCGCCGCCGGTTCCGGATGTACATCTGGAAGCAGTGGAAGAAGCCTAAAACGCGCGTAAAGAATCTGAGGAAGCTAGGTATGCCGGACTGGCAAGCCTACCGAAACGGGAACACGCGAAAAGGCTATTGGGCGGTTGCTGGAAGCGGTATTCTCACACACACGATTACAAACAAAAGACTCGCACAGGCCGGATACTACAGCATCCTAGACCGGTACGAGTCTCTGCACTTATGCGGTTGAACCGCCGTGTACCGAACGGTACGCACGGTGGTGTGAGAGGTCGGCTGATCAACTAATGGTCAGCCTCCTACTCGATTAATTTAGTTGTGAACAAAAATAAACACCGTGTCCATTATGACACGGAAAAACGAAATGTGCAACTGAAAATAGACGAGGTATTTGCCGAGAAGATTATTCCGGCGGACGACAGTGTGCGGCTCTTAGATGAAGTAATGGAGGAGATGGATTATACC
>CAZVLO010000145.1:0-5489 GCA_964628265.1 uncultured Papillibacter sp. | reverse complement strand
TTTGACATACTGCGTAATTTTTTTACATATTCCCCCAATTCCTTTAACATCTTATATTCACTATCCTCCACGGCATAAGCGGCTGTAACCGGTGTGTTCAGGCGGATTTCGACGCCCTCCTGGCACAGCAGGTGCTCCATAGTTTTCGCGAAGCCGAACATCGCCTCCTTGAACGGAACGCCTTCCTCGCAGTTCGGGATGCC
Organism: uncultured Papillibacter sp.; assembly: GCA_964628265.1. Classification (GTDB taxonomy): domain Bacteria; phylum Bacillota; class Clostridia; order Oscillospirales; family Oscillospiraceae; genus Sporobacter. The sequence goes on along the minus strand of CAZVLO010000145.1, from coordinate 5,286 downwards.
GCCCAGCCGTTCTGTTTTCTCGCAGAGTATTGTCTTATGTCCGCGCTGCGCGGCGATCAGCGCCGCCTCCAACCCGCCCGGGCCGCCGCCGGCGACGAGAACCTTTTTCCGCTTGGGAGCAGGCTGTATCTGGAATCCCTCTATCTCACGCCCGATCTGCGGATTAAGGGTGCATCGGCGCGTCTTCGTCACTCCCCGCTCGGCCATGCAGGTATAGCAGCGCATACACCGGATAATTTCCTCCTCGCGGTTGCCCATAACCTTCCACGGCAGATAAGGGTCCGCCAGCAGTGCGCGTGCCATGTAAACCACGTCTGCCTGGCCGGACGCGACGATCTCCTCCATCTGGTCGGGGTCGCCGAGAGCTCCTACTGTTGCGACCGGAACCGAAACATGCTTCTTGATTTCCGCGGCCAGATAAACGTTAACGCCGTGGGGTGAGAACATGGACGGATGCGTCACGTCAAAGCCGTTGAAATGAGAACCGGCGGAAACATGGAGCAGGTCGATATGGGGTTCGATGATTTGTGCAATTTCTACCGCGGTGTCCAGACCGTATCCGCCATTGAGCGACTCCACGCCGCTCATGCGGAACTCTATAGGGAACCCGGGTCCAACGGCATCACGCACGCTCTTCAGCACCTCGAGTGCGAAACGGCACCGATTTTCCAATTTCCCGCCATAAGCGTCCGTGCGGTGATTATAGCAGGGAGAGAAGAACTGATTGATCAGCCAGCTGTGCCCCCCATGGACCATCACCATCTCAAAACCGGCGCGCTTGGAAAGCCCGGCCGCCCGGCCATAAGCGGCAACGATCTCCCGAATCTGCTCCGGCGTCAGCTCTTGCACGACAGACCCGTCTGCTTCCTGTCCTGCGCTGGGTCCGTATTTGATTGAAGGGAGCCCAAGGGCGGCAAAACGGCCTCCATGGGAGAGCTCGATGCTGGGAATAGCGCCATGACGCCTGATGGCGTCTGCCGTATAGGTATAGCCGCTCAGTGAGCCCGGTGTTTCAAGGCCGATGTGAAACATCTGAGAAGCGTCGGTTTCAGGGTGGACGATCAGCTCGCTGACCGTGACAGCCGCAGCGCCGCCTTTTGCCCGAAGCTCATAAAAAGCAGTGCTTCTCCGTCCAATGGAGCCCTCCGGCGTTATGTCGGTGCCGCCCATCGGCGCCGCGGCCATGCGGTTGCGGAAGGTGACGTTTCCAATCTGAATCGGGCTGCTTAAGTGCGGGAATTTTCGTATCATCTTTGTAATCCTCCTGTAGCCCTGACGGCGGCTTTTTGATGAACGGTGCTGTAATATAATAAATTTACTATCTCCTCAGATCTTTTCCAATACTAAAACAATCAAAAAAAGTGGATGATGCCTCCGAAGGTGGAAACGAGCAATACAATTGAAGAGTATCATAATAATTCAGAAGTAGCGAATTAACGCTACCTCTAATAGTCAGCAGATTAAGGTCTTCCTCTTCATAACGGTTGGGGCCTTTTAGGCTTGCACTCTCAGCGTTGCCAGTCAATGCTTTTCCGTGTGATTTCCCAACTGTCTCAATCCTTGTTATTAAGAGCTTGATAGGTAGGACGTTTCGTGCTGGCTACTGAATCCGGGCGAACAGAAGCTTCCTGCGTAATGCTGGCATCGACGAAAATAAATGGTTTTCCGACGCGTTTGATATCCAAAGGACAGTGCTTAACGCCTTTGGGAATAAAAATGTAGCAGGGATAATTTATATGAAGTATCTCATCACCCAGGGTGAACTCAATATCGGCATCAAATTCAGAGAAATCCTCGGCGCCGATAAGGTATATCCATTGATCGAACGGATGCACATGCGTGGGGCTGCCCAGTACATCGGGTGCTGTGATGTGCGCAAACCCCATGGCCAGGGCAGATTCTTTAATTTCCATCGGGCCCGCACCTGTCACCATGGGTTTTGTAATCGTCTTGTGAATTGATCGCCAGGGTTTCAGCTCAAATACGTTTTCTTCTCTTTTAAGATTTTTGATGATGGGCATGTCCGCCATGGTCTTCGCCTCCTATAACATTAATATGGTATTCCTTGTGTTTCACTATATATCTAAGACAGCGTTTTGTCCAACAGAAACATGTCATACGGAAAGCCGCCGATATCCCTTTATTCAGGATTCGGCGACTTTCAGAATTTGGGCGGGTGCTGTATAATTACAGCTGACCTGCCACCCCGGTCTCCTTGTCCCTCCAACGGGGTCTGAGCGGCAGCGGCCAGTTGAACTTCATCGCTCCGGGATTTGGACAATCGCAGGCGCAGCAGCCGCAGTACCAGCATTCTTCTGCGTGCAGGATGATGGGTGGCGCTCCTTTCTGCGGATTCGGAATAAAAACATCGATCGGGCACGTCTCCACACACTTGTTGCACCCCTTGCAGACATTCGGATTAAATGTCACCGGCATACTGGGGGTTTGAACATTGGGAAGCGCGAATACATTATGTTCAGACACCATTTCTCCTCCATTCTCAAATTCACTTATTTGGCGCGTATACGCCGGTGTAATCCTTGTTATGCGCCTCGTACTGCTGCTTCATGTCTCCCCAGAAGCGCTGCGGAAGCTCGCCGAGCCGTATCCGGTCATTCTCCAGCTTGAGCGTCAGGTACTTATCCCATTCGGCGGGGTCCATCTCCGGATAATCAATGCGCTTGTGACCCAGCGGCATGCTGCTGGCTTTGCGCGCAAGCGATGCTTGAATGAAGATTTTCGCGTATTCAATCATGCTGAGATCCTCAATCGACCGCATCAGCTTGTGCGGGTCAAGGGCATACAGCTGCGGAACCGCTTCCGCTTCTATTCTTTCAATCTCTTCGAGTCCCATTTTGAGCAGCTGCTCGGTTTTGAACTCGCTGACGAAATATTGCATGGCGCGGGTGAGGCCGCTGTGCAGCTCTTTCCATTCGATGCCGCTGGTGCGCTTTGTCGGCGCTAAAATACGGTTCTTTTCCCGTTCGATCTGGTCCCGGCTTACCTGGCCCTCGCCGACTTCTTTGACATAAGCGGCGGCCTTGCGCCCCGCGTAACGTCCCGTGGCGGCGCAGAAGCTGTGATCTTCCGGCGAGAACATCTGCGTTCCGGCTGCGTACAGCCCGTCAACCGTCGTTTTCAAATTCCAGTCTACGAGCAGGCCGCCGCCGTACCCGGCGTCGCGCCACTGCGGCAGGCTTTGTCCTTCGATGAATTTGTAGGCCAGCAGCTGATCGCGGCCGAGGTCACAGCCGCCGTCTTTTAAGGTCTTGACGAGTATTTTGGTGGTGGATTCCTCACCCAGCATTAAATTCCAGGTGGCGCGCCGCTCGACCTCCGGCATCGCCGGGAAGTCGCCGTAAAACGGCAGCTCATATTCCCCGCGTAAAATCCCTTCACGGATCTTTTCCTCGGTTCCCGGAGCCGGAACCATTGCGCCGGCATCCTCCCAGCCCTGTATCGGATAGGGGAGCCTGCGCCCCTTCGCGTCAACGATTGGGACGTTTTCGTAGCTTGCGTCTCCCGCGCCGGTGTACCATTTATGCTTCAGGCCGGTGGCGATGTTGATGCCCCCGCTTCTTTCCATCATGGTCAGCGTAGCGCCGGCTTTCCACGCCATAGCCGTGCCGTCGCCGCTTTGATTGCGCGAATGCATGTTGGAGTAGCCGCCGTGTTCCATGCTCATCAGCCACATGGAACCTGCTCCCGAGGCCGCGAGAATAACGGACTTCGCGCGGATAATCAAAAATTCGCCGGTACGGCTGTTCAGGCCGGTGGCCCCTACCACACGCGCGCCCTGTACGCCGTTTTCGTTCAGCAAGCTGGTGCCCATCACGCGGTCGAAGACCTTCACGCCGAGCCGCAGGCATTCCTTCTTGAGAACGGGCTTAAATGTGCTGCCCCAAACGCGGATGACGACGTTGTTGCGCGTTTCCGGCGGATTGAAGCCCGGTTCCCCCATGTGGGGATCAGGCAGATAGCTGAAGATGGTTCCATAGCGCGGCGATATCATGAACTTCGTTTTGTCGTCGCGGCCTTCCGCGCCGACATACTCATCTTCGGTGTCACGGATCTTTCCGCCCATCTGCTCCATTTCAAGGAGCGTATCAAAATCCTCTCTGCACTGGATCTGAAGCCCTATGCCGTTGCTGTACGGACCGTCAGCCATATGTACCGCCCACTCGTCCGGATCCACCCGGGAGAGGGGATTGGCCGGCGCGTTGCACCAGTGATCGCAGCCGGGCCCGCCCGAGCCGCTTCGCGAGACGTCGCCCTTTTCAAGGAGCGCCACCCGCACACCCTGACGCGCGGCGCTGATAGCGGCCCAACAGCCCGCGATACCTCCGCCGATGACCAGAACGTCGGTATCAACCTCCTGCTCCTCTCCGAAACGAATCGGATAAGGCCACGCCGGGGGACGCCCCTCGTTTATAACATACTCATGCCATGTCGCCATTGCTCGACCTCCTTAAAATAATATTATACTTATCATTCCCTTACCAGAAAGTTGGTCATTTTATCCTTTTGTTATAAGTATATCATGTGTGCCGCCAAAATACATCCTGTACTGTATCGCCTGTGAGATAACCTGCAAAAATGCACGTGCCGGCGCCGCGTCCTTATCAAACCCATTATCTTAGCTTGAATTTTGACCCTGCCTTTTCTTTATGACAGACATGATCAGCAGAACAAACGGTATAATGAATCCCAGCGTAAAGCTCAGCGGCGGCCAGGTTACCATATCCCATTTTAGCTCATAAGGCGTATTGGTATATATTATATCGGAGAACAATGTAAGCAGCAGCCCGACCGGCAGGATGAGGATTTTATAGCTCTTCAGTTTCAGGAGCTGCGCGAGGCCGAGAACGCCCGCGTAGGCATAGCCGAACGCCGCGATAAAGCTGACGCCCACCGCGATGGAGACCGTCGCGGCTTCAAGCCTTGAAAAAAAGGCCATAAGATTGATTTCTTTATTGACGAAGTACATGGGAAAGCGGGTGTTTGCGATCAGACTGCTGCCCATCACGAGAACGCAGATGGTGATCACTATAAAGGCTGTAAGGGCGCCCAAGAGATACCCCTTAAATAACGCCTTTTTGGCCTCCTTCACATTTTCAAAGCAGACCGGATACACCATGTTTAAAAACGCGAGCGGCCATACGCAACTGACCAGAAACGGGATGCTGCCTTTCAGAACGGGAGGTAGGCCCTTTTCCATGACCGGCAGAAGGTTTTCCGGCTTTATATTCGGAATCAGCATCAGCGCGGAGGCAACAAGAAAAGTAA
>CAZVLO010000144.1:0-5680 GCA_964628265.1 uncultured Papillibacter sp. | reverse complement strand
AGTTTACCAACCGGGAAATCTCGGCGCAGACCGGCATCAACGAGAGCACGGTTTCCACCCTGTGCCTCCGCGGCATCGGCAAGCTGCAAAAGGCCATGGAACCGGGTTCACGGCAGAAGGCCGCGCGGGTTCAGAGCCCTTGAATTTAATGATTTTACCGGATCAGACGGAGGTAGATCAATATGAGACTACAAAGAAAACGGATTGCTTTTTTGCTTGTTCCATCGCTTATCCTGTCAATCCTATTTACCGGCTGCAGCGCCGGGGAGAAAGCAAGTTCTCCTGTAAATACCCTGAAGTGGGTGGCGGCGTTTGAAGGCGGCACTGCCTACCGGACGGCGGACGATATTTACTGGGTTCTGAATCTCTCCGGCTCCTGGGAGGAGATGGGCCGCCAGTACGGAAAACTGGTCGGGGAAGATTTGAAGGAATTCTACGGTGAGATTACGCAGGATATCGTAAGCCGGGGTATGAGAGCGGATGAACTGCTTAAGACATCCAAAGAATTTTCGGACACCCTGAATGACAACATGCGGGAGCTGATGAAAGGTATGTCCGAGACCTCGCGGCTAAGCTATGAGCAAATTCAGCAGCTGAACGCCGGCATGAGCACGCTTCCCGACCTGGTTTTCGGTCAAGAGCCTCCCGGCGCCTGCAGCGCCATTGTTGTTTCCAGGGATTACACGACCGATGGTAAGCTGATTTTCGGTCGAAACTGGGACATGGACGGCAAGAGCATGCGGAAATATATGAAATACCTCGCGGTTGTCGTATACCACCCCGATTCCGGCAACAGCTTCGCTGACATCCACCCTCTCGGCAATATTTATACAGAAACCGGCATGAACGAAAAAGGCCTGTTTATAGAACTCAATAACGGCTCGCAGTCCGATCCCCATTACTATGCCGACCGGGAGAACTCCGTCGCCGTTCTTGCCGAGGCGCTGAACCAGTGTTCCACGGCCGACGAAGCGGCGGATTATATCGGAGGTATCCCGGGCGACGGCTCGTACATCATTCAGGCCGCCGACGCTGAAAAAGGCGTCTCTATTGAACGGCCTACCTTTGGTTACCGGGTACGGACGGGAGATCAGAAGGGCCTGCTTGTGGCATATAACAGCTTTGTCCCGCCTTATCCGCAAGACTGGCAGAGCCGTGTGTCGCAGCCACCGACCGTCGAGACCGACCCGCGCTATCAAAACCTGGTGAACACCGCGAATTCCGATGCCTATTACGGAAAGTTCAATGTGGATGTTATGAAAACGCTGATGGGCCTGGACGTCGAGCACGGCGGAGCAGTCCACAGCGGTACCGTTTTGCAGGTCATCGCGGTTCCTGCGGACCTGACGCTCTGGCTCCACGGGTACGGCTACTCCGATTGGCAGCAGGTTGTTTTAGATGGATTGTTCCGCTAAGTAAGCTATTACACCGAACCGGCGGTCGATTTTGAGGAGCAGTCCCGCCTGATCGCCGACAAGGAACTGCGGGAGCTTTACTGGGCGCTGACCGCGCTGGATGAAAGAACGCAGACGGTGATCACTTTGAAATATTTGGGCGAGTTTACCAACCGGGAAATCCTAGCGCAGAGCTGGCATCTCTGAATTCTACAGGAAGGAGTACAAATGGATGTACGCCGCATTAACCGTTGTTTTTAGTACGCTGATCGAACTGATCAAAAACATGTCAGTGCTAATCGTACTGGCTTATATCCTGACGAGAACCAGGCTCTACGCAGCCATTTTATTTCAGGGAAAGACAAGCCCGAAACAAAAGCTCGGCCTCTCTCTGATCTGTGGGCTGATTTCAATTTTCGGTACGGTCAGCGGCATCCCGATTGGAGACGCCGTTGCCAATATCAGCGACCTGGGTCCGGTTATCGCAGGCCTGATGGGCGGTCCCGTGGTTGGATTGGCAGCCGGGCTGATAGGCGGACTCTACCGCTTTTTCTTCGCCAGCCTGACATTTTCGAGTTCCGTATCCACGGTCGCAGTCGGAGTGGCGGGCGGACTGGTCTGGAAACTGAAAAAAGGAAAATTTATCAGCGTCGGCGCGGGAACGGCCTTGATGGCGCTGCTGGAAATTTTCCATCTGGGGATCCTTCTTGCAATCGAAAGACCATTTTCCTTAGCGCTCCTTTCCGTCGAGCAGGTCGCTATACCGATGATTGCCACCGGCGCGCTCGGCATGGCCGTTTTTGCGCTCATCGTCCGCAACTATCTGAACGAAAAAGAAACGCAGCGTACGAAGGAATTGATCGAAAGCGAGCTGAGCGTGGCCCGGGAAATTCAGATGAGCATCGTCCCGAAGCTATTCCCCGCCTTTCCCGATCGATCGGAATTCGATATTTTTGCTTCGCTGGAGCCGGCCAAGGAGGTCGGAGGCGACCTTTACGACTTTTTTCTGCTCGACGACGACCATCTCTGCTTTACAGTCGGCGACGTTTCCGGGAAAGGCGTACCGGCGTCCCTGTTTATGGCGGTAACCAAAACCCTTCTGAAGGCCAAGGCCGACATCTCGTTAAGACCGGATGAAATCCTTTATCAAGTCAATAACGAACTTTGCGAGGACAACGATTCCGGAATGTTCGTGACCGACTTTCTCGGCATCCTCACCATATCAAGCGGAGAGGTGGTTTTCAGCAACGGCGGGCACAATATCCCCTTTATTTTGAAAAGAGACGGAAGCGCCGGGCTTCTTCCCAAATTACCGGGCATGGCCTTGGGCGTTATGGAAGAAACGAGATATACGTGTTCCACGATAAGGCTTGAATATGGGGACAGCCTCCTCGTGTATACGGACGGAGTGACGGAGGCGATGAATCCCGCCGGGGAGCTTCTGGGGGAAGAGCGTTTAAAGAGCATCCTGCTGGAATTTGCCGGCGGCACGGCCAGGGAGGAAGCGTTACATGTGCTCGCCAAAACCCGCGAATTCGCAAACGGGGCGGTGCAGTCCGACGATATCACCCTATTGGCGCTCAAATACCTTCGGCCCGCTCGGACGGAATTCTGGATCAAAAACAAGCGGGATGAAATCGCGGTTCTGACGGAAAACGTGAAACATTTCTTTGCCGTTCATAAGATACCCGAACAAGCGGCTTTTCAGATCGATTTATCGCTGGACGAGCTGCTGACAAACACCATCAGCTATGGCTATCAGGATACCGGGGAGCACGAAATTGTCGTTAAATTTGTCCTCTTAAATGAAACACTGACGGTTGAAATCCGTGACGACGGGATCCCGTTTAATCCTCTGGAACAGCCGGAACCGGACCTGACCCGGAATATTGAAGAACGGCCGATCGGAGGGCTCGGCATTCATCTCGTGCGCAAAACGATGGATGCCGCAGACTACCGGCGCGAGGGCAATTATAATATACTGACCATCAAAAAGAATATAACGGCGTAGGATAAAACCGCGTCGCATATTTCTTTTATTCATATGATAAGGGGGTTCATCATGGATATCCGGCATATAAAGAAAGATGATATTTTGGTTTTTACGGTTGACGGGAGGATTGACTCCGGGACCGCAGGAACCCTTGAGAAGGAATTGCTGACCTTCATCGAAGCAGGCGAAAAAAATCTGCTGCTCGATTTTTCGAAGATGGATTATATCAGCAGCGCAGGTCTCCGCGTTTTGCTGATGGCTGCGAAAAGGACTGGGAAACTGGGGGGAAAGACCGTCCTCTGCACGCTATGTCCCAATGTCAGGGAAGTCTTCGACATCTCCGGCTTTACCGGCATATTCAGCATATACAATACGCAGGAGGAAGCCATACGGGGTTTTTGACGCGGCAACCCCGCGACATTTCCGCGTGGGAAATATAGGAGAAAGCGATGATGAAAGTAAAAGTACACAGAAAATGGGTGATACCGGTCGCCTTAGCGCTGATCCTGACCGTCCTCGCTTCGGCCGCCTGGTTTCTGTTTTTTAATAAACCTGTGAAACACGGCGACTACAGTACGCTTTCGTGGACGGAAGCATTCGACAAAATGTACAAGCAGCTCTCGAAGGAGTATGCCTTTACCGACTGGAAGCAAATAGACTGGAGCGGCCTCTACGACGAGTATGCGCCGCAGATCAAAAAGGCGCAGGAAAGTAAGGATTTCAACGCCTATTACATAGCTCTACGCGGATTTCTGTCGGAGATTCCGGACGGTCATGTCAGCCTCAACAACCTGAAGGAAATCGACGACCTCTATATCGGCGGCGGGTTCGGGTTCTCCGCAGCCAAACTCAGCGACGGCTCGGTGATTGCCGCCTGGGTCGACGAATCCGGCCCCGCTTACGCCTCCGGCTTGCGGACAGGCGCCGTGCTGACGAAATGGAATAACGAGCTTATCGGCGACGCGCTAAAACATGTCTCGACCATCTTTGGCGGTACCTCCGCCACAACGGAAAACCTGGAGCTCAAGCAGGCGCAGTACCTTACCCGGGCGCCGATCGGCACGGAGGCTGAGGTCACGTTTATAAACAGCGGCGCCTCGCCAAAAACCGTAACGCTCACCACCTATGACGACGGCCTCCTGTCATTGAAAAAAAGCTACCCCGACGCGGTCCTCTCGGATAAAATCCGCTCCATGTACCTCAGCGTCGACGATCCCGACCCGGTTCCCGACTCCATAGTGGAGACGAAGATGTTGAAAGACAACATCTTTTACATTAAGATCTGGGGCGAGCTGGACGCCGACCTGAAGGGAAGCGGAACCGCCCCGTCTACGCTCGGCCTGTTTCGGCAGGCGATTGACGTGGCAAACGCACAACACGCCGCCGCGATCATTCTCGACGTCCGAAACAATCTCGGCGGACTGGACGACATGGCGGCAGCCATTCTCGGCAGCTTTTACAGCGAAAAGACGTTGTATGAGTACCCGAACCTAAATAACGAATCGACCGGGAAACGCGAGATTCAGACTGTAAACGGCGAAGACGCACTGTACATAGAGCCTGTAGAACCGCATTTCGGCGGGAAAGTCATCTGCCTGATTAATCAGAAATGCGTCAGCTCCGGCGAAGGTATAGCCATGGGAATCAAGAACCTCCCCAACGGTGAAACGCTGGGCTATTACGGCACAAACGGCTCGTTCGGGCTGGCCGGCGCCGAAATCGAGATGCCAAACGGTCTTACGGTTCACTTCCCGTTCGGCCAGTCGCTTGACAAAAATCGCAATATCCAGCTTGACAGTACGGGTGGCGTAGGGGGAGTCAGCCCTTCCATCCGCATCGAAATGACGGCGGAGAGAGCCATACAGACTGCAAACGGCGAGGACGTTGAGTTGGAAGCGGCCATAGATTATTTAAACTCTTAGGCTTCCTATCAGATACTAAGACGCTCTCCATGGGAGTTGTTCCATTTGATATTGAAAGTAAGAGATAGGGACGCCTGTGTCTGGTCTTTACGAATTGGTATATATTTTGCCGTTTTTCCAGTTACTGATTATAGAAAGATATATTGTACGATAATATCATCCTCTGTTCATGCGGCAGGACAATAATATTGATGCAAAAAGTTTTACTGCTCAAATAAGGTTTCTGATAGCAGACGATTTCCACAGATAAACACATGAAAAAAGCAGATAGGTTTAAGCTATGGTATCTTTCAGCAGAAAGTTACGCTGCTGAACAAGGAATACATCAGCATTATGATAAGTTTGACTTTGGCTATGCATCCAAACCCTGC
>CAZVLO010000143.1:4864-5830 GCA_964628265.1 uncultured Papillibacter sp. | reverse complement strand
TCAATATCGCCCGCACACCGGGCACTGCGACCGCCTCGGCCGTGTCGATACAGCGGATCACACCGTGGGTGCAGGTGCTGGTGACAAGCCGCGCTGTCATGACGCCGGCCGACAAAAAATCATCCGTGTACTTCGCGGTGCCGGTCACCTTCTCGCAGGCTTCCTTTCGTATGACCGTGGCGCCGATGCCTGTTTTTGGCATTTTAAACACCCCTTTGGGGTTTAGAATTAGCAGTCCCATAAGAAATATACGGAAATCACTGTTACACCCCCGGTATTGCGGCGGCAGCTTTTAGTAGATAATTTTAATATAAGCGGGATGTATTTTTTTACCAATGGTACAAAAGGATTCAGAAACAGTGGTATACGGATAGTAATTTAAGACGAAGTCCATGTTGACAGCGCATTTCTCCGGTATTGCGATCATGTTATTCTGGCGTTAACCCAGCCCGTTAATCAAAAATCATATTTATGGGGGAATCTGTATGAGAAAAATCGTTTCGCTTATCGCCATGCTATGTATTATCATTTCCCTGCTGATCGTCCCGGCAAGCGCGGCAGAAACACCTTCCTTTACCGCAACTGCAGCACCCGACCATATCGCACTCACCTGGTCCGGAGACCCCGCGGCAACGCAGACTATTCAATGGAGAACAGATACTTCAGTCACGACAGGATACGTGAAGTATGCAGCCTCACCCGGAGACCCGGCCGGCGGCAAACAGGTTGAAGCAACGATGAAAGCACTGGAGACCGAGCTCGGAAAACAGAATATCTTCACAGCGATCGTGACGGGCCTGACGCCGAACACAAAATATACTTACACCGTGGGGAGCGGCGATTACTGGAGTCCCGGCGGCACCTTTACCACCGCCCCTTCGAACACCGAAAACTTTAAGTTCCTCATCTATACGGACAGCCAGGCCAATACCATGGACGGCGCTACCGTTTACACCCAGTGGCAGG
>CAZVLO010000143.1:0-4854 GCA_964628265.1 uncultured Papillibacter sp. | reverse complement strand
GGAGACTTTTCCGCTGGCCTATCAAAGAAACCAGGATGCAAAGTTTGTTCTGGGTCTCGGCGACAACGTGGATATCGGGTCTTCGGGTTACGAGTGGGATTTATGGTTCGACGGGGCAAAGGGGATCATTGATAAGATCCCGCTGATGTGCGTTGTCGGAAACCACGAAACCTTGGAAAATTACGTCTACAGCCTTCCCTATACGCACAGGGCCCTCTTCGAGTACCCGCAGGCCGGTGTACCCGACAGCCTTAAAGACCAGACCTATTCGTTCAACTACGGCAACATTCACTTTATCGCGCTGGACACCCAGGCCATTGAAGAATCGATTGCCGCCGAAAATCCGAATCCCGACGTTGACAAGCAGCAGACCGAATGGCTCATTAAGGACCTGGAGGCAAACAAGGCGGCGGGCAAGACGGACTGGACGATCGTTTTCATGCACAAGCCGCTTTATTGCACCAGGGGTATTAAATCAAACGACGCTTTGAAGCGGGCTTACATGCCGATTTTTGACAAGTACCATGTGGACGTCGTCCTCGACGGGCACGACCATGCCTATTCAAGAACATACCCCATGTTTGGCGACAGCCCCGTTGCCTCAACAAACGAGGGCACCGTTTACATCCAGGCCGGCCGCGTCGGCGTGAAAGCCTTCCCTGAGAGCTCCGGCAGGCTCTGGGACGCCTTCTTCTATGACCCGCAGGATCAGGCCAACTATATGACGGCCGAGGTCAGCGGGACGACGCTCACTTTCAAATGCTTCAAGACAGACGGTACGCTGATCGACGACTATACGATCGACAAGGCTACCGGTATCGATTCCCCGCAGACGTGCATACCCGGCAGAAACGATAAGCCCAGAATGGCCGTATATGGCCGGTATGTTCAGTTGCCGACGCTGGCCTGCGATCCAAAGGTTACCGCCGACGGGGTCTGGTACGTCCCGGTCAGGTCCTTCGTCCAATACCTTGGCGGCACTGTTACGTGGAACGGTGCCTCCGGCACCGCAACACTTGTCTACGGTAAAACAACGGCAATTATCAAGCCGGGCACGGCGGACGCCATCGTTAACGGCAAGCCAGTCACGCTGCAGCATCCGTTGGATAGGGCAAAGAACGGTTCGACGCTCATCGCTGCCGACGACCTGAAAACGCTCTTTGGTTTCAAGAATAAAACTGACACGTCACTCAACGCGGTCCTCTTCTATACCTGATTACCTGTCAATGCAAAAAGCCTCCGGTCGGAGGCTTTTCTTTTTTGAAATACGGTCAGTTTATACGAGCATTTTCCAATCGATCATCTCAATAGGTGCTGCCATTTTGTCGTCCATTTTTTCACGGAATTTGAGGTCATGCGCGGAGTTCAGATGTTTTTCTATGGCCTCGGGGTTTTCCCAGCCGATCAGCATATAGAAGACCGCTGGGTCTGTTTTTAACTGAAAGACGTGGCTGAGGGCACAGCCTTCGTCCTCTTTTGTCTGGAGCGCCTGAATCTTCATGGCCTCACAGGCTTCATCGATGTACTCGTTTTTCACGGTCGCTTTGATCAGGTCAATAATCACTGCGCTTCCTCCTGTCGTATACTCATACTTCGTATCATACATCGTCCGTTTCTTCAGTTCAATGCAAAAGGAGGACAATAATACCAGTCAATCCTTCGTCTAAATGCCGAAAAAACAGGATATTCTATGTCCAGGAGCTGATATTTTGGAAACTGTGAAATCTCTGAGCCCCAGTGATCTTTATATGATCGTGACCGGCATCGTGATGGGCACCGCGGCGCGCCTTTATACGATGCGGATCGATCTGCGGCAGATTCCCACATATCCCAGCGCTTATTTCAACAATGTTATCCTCGGCTTTATCGCCTCGGCGCTGGGCGCCGTCGCCATCCCCGCTTTACTGGCCCATGATTTTGTTGCGATTACTTTTTTGACCATTGCGGTCTCACAGTTCCGCGAAATCCGCACAGCGGAAAGGGAGAGCCTGGAACAACTGGAGGAGACGGAATACGTCAAGAGGGGCGAAGCTTATATTGACGGCATATCTAAAACCTTCGAATCGAGAAATTACATCTCGCTCGTCACGGCGCTGCTTTCTGTACTGGCGATCAAACTGGTCAGCCGCTTCACCATGCCGGCCGGTATTGCCGCAGGCATTATTGCCGGCGTTTCTGTCCTCCTCCTGTCCTACCGGTTCACCAAGGGCAAAAACGTCGGGCAGTTCTGCACCGTCACCGAGGGCGAAATGGAGGTCCGGGGCAGCGAGCTCTATGTGGACGGTATGTTTGTCACAAACTATCTGGGCACGGAATTAAGCCGCGCGCTATTCAGAAAAGGCGGGTTGTCGGTCGTCATTACGCCGCGGGATTCCCGGAGCCGCGTGACCCTGGAAAACGAAGGGCAGCAGCAGGCGATCCTGTTCGAAGCCGTGCGGTCTCTTGGCCTGATACGTTATAAATTTATGAAAAGAGATTTAAAAAACGGAAAGGTGGTCATTGCCCTGGTTCCCATCGTGAACGATGCGAACAGGCTCATCACCGCGATCAGAAATACCCCGATTTTAGAGAACAGCCGCAAGCTCCGCAGGATTATGAAGACAACGTACGGAGGCAGTTATGGGTAAGAGTATTTTGGCCTATATCACATCCGATAAGGAGCGCATTGTCAGCGGCGACCCGCTCACACTCCTGTCTGTTGACGACGACGAACGCCGGGACCTGACGCTGGAATTTTCCCGCGCCTTGCACGCCGACGTCGTCCAACTGAAAAACGGGGATTACCTTATTATCGGCAAATCCAATTAGACTTGAAGGATATACCATGAACGAAGCTCTCGTTGTCATCGTCAGAGGCGTCATCGCTTTTTTCACCATGCTGATTTTCTCACGGGCGCTGGGGAAGCAGCAGATCAGCCAGCTGACGTTTTTCGATTATATTCTCGGTATCACCATCGGTTCGACGGCCTCCTCCCTCACGACGGACCTGACAAGCAAGGCGTGGCCCCACTGGATCGGCTTGCTGGTGTGGACTGTTGCTGTTTTGCTGATACAGGTTGTCACCATAAAATGGCGGTATATGTCCAAGTACGTCGATGGCGAACCAACCGTCATTATCATGGACGGTAAAATCATGGAGGAGGCCATGAGAAAAATGCGTTACAGGATAGACGATCTATTCCTCCAACTGCGGCATAATAATGTCTTTGATATCATGCAGGTTAAATACGCCATTCTGGAAACAGACGGGCGAATATCGATACTCAAGAAGCCGGAGTTTCAAAATCCGACCCTCCGTGACATGAATCTTCCGCTTAACAACACCGGTATCGCAACGGAACTCATTTATAACGGCGTTGTAATCGAGCAGAATTTAAGGCAGTTAAACCATGACCGCAAATGGCTGAATGACGAGCTGAAAAAGCTGAATATCGGTTCCCCCTCGGAGGTGTTTTTTATGACGCTTAACCCGGACGGCACGCTGTACACAGACAAATCCGCCGACCACCTGCAGAGCGTGACGAACATCAGCGATTATCGCGGGCCTTATTGAAATGGAGATCGTATGCGGAAAATCATTGCCTTGTCAATACCTATACTCATTCTTGCCTTGTCTGTTTTTGTCATGAATTCAAACTTTCTGTTCAAGACACCCGGTGGTTATAGAGCGGAAGATCACATTGACGCGATGAAGCGGAGTGTCCATAACGGCGACTGGGAAACCGTATCCGCTGAAATCAGCGAAATGGAAAGTATCGTGAAAAACAGAATATTCCCATATGTGCAATTCAGCGTCGAGCGCGATGACCTGAATATGCTGGATATGAACATTTACAGGATCAGGGGCACTGTCGACGCCAGAGACAAGGGACTGGCTTTGCTTTATCTGGAAGAACTTCGCAACGAATGGCACAATCTCGGCAGATAGATGCTGGGCTTACCTGCCGGGTTTTCTCTTGTTTTTATCATTAGATAAGGTATAATATACCTGATATTACCAATGTGATCCACTTGGTGAAAGGGATGATGCATTTGCCGGAGAGTAAAAGACGGACGTACATACGTGGCGCGGCGGTACTGGGCGCGACGATGGTCGCCGTAAAAATTCTCAGTATGGTATTCAGGCTCCCAATCAATAACATCCTGGGAGACGAAGGCGCAGGCCACTTTGCCATTACCTATCAGATCTATACGGTTTTACTGGCTGTTTCAACAAGCGGTATCCCCGTTGCCTTATCCCGGCTCATAGCGTCGGCCGCTTCGACGGGCCGACCGCAGCAGGTGAAGCGGTACTTTTCAACGGCTCTTTTAACGTTTACGCTCATTGGTATTGCCGTATCGCTCCTCATGTTCCTTTTTTCGGAGCAATTGGCCTTGCTGCTGCATGACGCAAACGCCGCACCCGGTATCCGGGTGCTGTCCCCAGCCGTCCTTTTCGTGTGCGTGACGTCCGTCTACGAGGGATACGGCCAAGGCCATAACGATATGGTGCCCACATCCCTCAAGCAAATCTCCGAGGTGCTGTGCAAGGTGCTGCTGGGTCTCGCCGCCGTCTTCTGACTCTATGCCAATAAATACGATTCGCCGGTCATCGCAGCCGGCGCGATCATCGGGACGCCCATCGGCCTTTGTATTGCCCTTTTACTGCTTATCGCTTATAAAAGAAAAACTGACAACGCGCTGCCGGCACATACCGTCGTCTATCAGCCGGACAAGCCCGACGGGAGAGCAGCGACGCTTAAGAACATTTTCAAGGTCAGCGCCCCCATCACAATGAGCGCGGCCTTTATGAGCATCCTGACGCTGATTGATACGATTGTCGTCCGCAGCCGCCTGCACACGGGCGCGGGCTTC
>CAZVLO010000142.1:0-6116 GCA_964628265.1 uncultured Papillibacter sp. | reverse complement strand
AGCATACCTCCGGGTTACCGCTGGCCTGAGCCGTCTCGATCAATTGATGATATTGCGGATTGCTCCAGCCGGTATAATACATACTCATATCACTTGCCGCCCACATATCAAGATAAGTCATGGCATTATTATAATCGGGAATCCAGCCGGCACAAGCGATATCAAAATCCCCTACTTGAATGGCATTTTCATATACTCCCCATTCCTGACTTGTCAGCTCAACACGAATGCCTAAATTGGTTTTCCACATTTCTTGCAGAGCTTCCGCAATCTTCTTGTTAGATTCCCTGCTATTATATAAAATCTTTAAGGTTGGAAAACCTTTGCCTTGAGGAAAACCTGCTTCGGCCAGCAATTTTTGCGCTTCACCCACATCTTCTTTAAAGTAATTTCCCCCGTTCTGACGAAAATCGCCGGCATTGACGTCCGTGATCCCATAAGGAACCAGGGCATAAGCAGGCTTTTCAAAAGCCTGGGTTACATTGTCAATGAGGTTCTGACGGTTGATCGCCAGAGCTAGTGCCTTACGAACCCGGACATCTCCCAGAGGTTTTTTATCTGTATTAAAAACGTAGAAAGAGACCCCCAGATCCGGAAAAATAGACGCCCTTTTTTCTTGAAGGAGACGGCTTAACTCTCCCAGGGGGGGATTCTCCGCAATATCAATCTGATCTGTATCAAACATGGTCAGTTCCGTATCGTCAGAATCAACGGTTGTCATGACCAGGGTTTTAAGTTTTACGTCATCTGCCGCCCAGTAATTTTCATTCTTTTCCAGGACTAATTTCTGATTATGTTCCCATGCTACCAATTTAAATGGTCCATTACTGACAAAATTCTTGGGACTGGTATACCAATCCTGATGCTCCTCTACTACTTTTTGGTCCACCGTATAAAGATTAGGAAAGGCCGTAAGACTTAAGAAATAAGAAGTAGGTGCTTTTAACTTTACTTCCAGAGTCTTGTCATCAAGGGCTTTAACCCCCACATCATCGGCCTGGGCTTTATGCGCATTATATTCTTCTCCGTTCACTAAATAATACAGTTGAAAAGCATAATAATTGGCCATTTCCGGATCAAGTAATCTTTTCCAGGCATATTCAAAATCGTAGGCAGTAACAGGGTCTCCGTTGCTCCACTTGGCATCCCTGAGATGGAAAATGTAGGTCAGCCCATCCTTGCTAATATCCCACGTTTCCGCCATTCCCGGAATAGGCTGCTGTTGAGCATCCAAGCGGACCAGACCTTCAAATAAGGCCATTTGCACAGTGCCTTCCGGAGCTCCCTCCGATGCGGCAGGATCTAAAGTCTCAGGTTCCGGACCAACATTATAAGTAATTTTCTGCTCATTTGCCTGATTATTAGACGTTTCCGAAGTGTTTCCCTGGCCTCCGCAACCCGCCGCGAAAAGTACCAGTACAAACACCAGAAGAAATAACCCCCACAAAATTTTCTTTTTCATTAAAATGATGTCCTCCCTTATCATACACCTTTTGATTTTATGTCTGGCTCCATTTCAATATTGCCACAATTTTCATTATTTGTTTATCGGAAGTTATTTTCGTCACAAAATCGACAAATCCTGCTAATTTTTCCTTTTATTCTTCAGATTTAGCTAAATTTTAAGGATTTCAATGGTTGTCCAGATAATGGACGGCATTTAGCGCAGCAATCTGGCCTTCTCTTACCGCTTTGGCTAATTACGTTTATGAAAAAAATGGAACAAAATCTTTGGTGTTTGCGTCTAAATTTATGATAATACATATAGGAAAGGAAGTTTTTGAAGTGAGAAAAACGATTTGTTTTGGCTTAGTTATTGCCATGTTTTTCGGTATGGTCGCCATTGGCACAGCAACCGAGAATACCACAAAGCAAATATCCCTGACGGACATCGCCTTTTCCGATGCCGTATCGCTTGCGGACGCAACGCAAATGACGATAGGGAAGATTGGCTCCGACAGCGACATGCGCACATTAAATAAAGAGAAAATGGAGGCAGTAAAAGCCGAAGATGCCGAGAAAGAAAACTACTCCTACAAAATCGGCAATTCCGATATTTCGATACCCTTGGCTAAGGATCAGGCTGAAATTTTGAACCAATTAGGCTTATTTCAAGGTACAGAGAAGGGATATGAGCTTGAGAAGCCTGTGACAAGAGCCGAAGCCATCACGATGGTGCTACGTATGATCGGCGAAGAAAAGGACGCCACCGCGTCAAACAACCACAGGAATTTTTCGGATGTTCCTTCATCCCATTGGGCTTATGCCAATATCGGTTATGCCGCAGATCATGGCTACATCAATGGAACGAGTGAAACAACCTTTGACCCGGGGCGCACTGTAACAGGACGGGAATTTGTAAAGATGCTCCTTTCATCTTTTGGGTATCAGGGAATCACTATAAAGGACGCTTACGAGGCGGGAATCAAGTATGCACTGCTGGTGAACAACTATACCAAGCCAGCGGTATCAACCGAAGGCTACTCCTTGCTCCGCAACGATGTAGTGAATATTTGCTATTCCGCCCTGCTTGTGAAAACCGCTGAGGGAAAACTTTTAAAAGACATATTGATTGAAAAAGGAATTGTTGATGAGCAGCAGCTAAACAGTCTTATTTTAGCGGAGTCCTCAGATACATCCGAGAGCTTCGCATGGAATTTAAACAACCTGATGCCTACTGATAAAAACTATATGTTTTCTCCGCTCAGCATCAAAATGGCACTTGCCATGGCGGCGGCCGGCGCTGACGGTGCAACGCAGGATGAGATCTTAAAGGTACTTCAAATTGAGGATTTGGACAGCTTTAATCAGGCTTCTGCTCAGATAATCAAGGAATACAGCGAAAATGAAAAGGTAAAGCTGAATATTGCAAACTCCTTATGGCTGAACACGGATTACTATAAGGATGTGGACTTTGAAAGCTCATTTGCAGATATCATTCAAAAATATTATCAGGCTGACAGCGAACAGGTGAATAACGCCAATGCGGTTGAAACGGTAAATAATTGGGTGAAAAACAAGACGAACGGTAAAATCACCAAGCTGATTTCAGACAGCGACTTTTTGGCTTATATTGTGAACGCGATCTATTTTAAGGGCGAGTGGGCAAAGCAATTTAGTGAAGGCGCCACTCAAAAAGCGACGTTCACCGATAGGAACGGTAAAAAATCAGAGCTTGATTTTATGAATATGACAGGTTATTTTGGCTATTATGCGGATGGCTCAGTTCAGATGATCAAGCTGCCCTATAAGGACGGAAAAACAAGCATGTATGTCGCCATTCCATCAGGACGGGTAACGGACTTAGACAAAAACATTGAAAAGCTGGAATCCAAGCGCGTGAAGTTAAGCCTGCCGAAATTCAAAACGGAATTTGATATCAAATTGATTGAGCCGCTGTCACAGTTGGGCATCCATACGGCGTTTGACAAGGATCAGGCAGATTTTAAAAAGATGTTCACGAACACTCCTGACAACATATTCATTACGAATGTAATTCATAAGACGTTTATCAATGTAGATGAAAACGGCACCGAAGCTGCCGCCGTAACAGGTGTGGAAATGGGCGCCACTAGTATGCCAATGGAACCGCCTGTTGAATTTACCGCCGATAAGCCGTTTACTTATTTTATCCGGGACGATGTAAACGGAGAGATTCTATTTATGGGCGAATACGCCTATACGGATTAAAATTCGCCTCCTGCTTTCTTCGGATTCCTAGTAAAAGAGACCCCTTGCTCTTGGCCATGTACTTGGCACTATCAACCCGTACTCGGGACTTTCTCCCATGAGATTGCGCCCATGCCGGGCACACTAGTAAAAGAGACCGAAAAATCAATGATTTTTCGGTCTCTTTATGATATCATGCGTTTTCTGCGCCTGTCATAAAAAACAAAGTGCCTGCTGTTCTGTTTCCGCATTGTATCTGTCGTCAATCGGCGCTTTCGAAGAAGGAGGCCGAAACTCTCAATGCGGGGCGCACGCCGAGCGTCATGCGCCAGTCCGCATATTGACCATCCGGTACACCGCCTGAATGATTCACGGCGCCCGTATAACGTACATATGCCGCCTGAATCACAAACTCGCACTGGGAGCGCAGCCACCAGCTGTCCTTACTCCAGCCGCTTCTGGTCGCGGCATAGTCGGTATAGACCGCCACGCGAAGCTGATCCTCAGCCGTCAGATCGGCATTGAAGTCATAATCCGGATTGACTGCCTCGTTTACCGACAGCACGAAAACCTTATCCTCCGAAGTTCCCTCCGTCGTATTGGTGTCCTCGACCGGCGGTTTATCCGGATATGCCACATTTGAAACCAAGATTGCGTTTCGTTCCGCCTCCGTAAAGGCGCCGTTCAGAAAATCGCCGTTGAGCCAGGCACGCAAGCTTACTTCCGACCAAATTGCCCGGATTGCAGGTTCATCGCCCTGCGGCGGAGCGACATTGTTGAACGGCATCTCGTTAAGAATCTTGTGGGACATCAGAAGCAGCGTTCCGTCGCTTTCCTCCAGTATCCGCCAGGCAATCGGCTCGAGCAGATAATACTGCTCTTCACCGGTGGAGCTCTCCGCGGCGTCAACGACCATATAGTCGGCATTTTCCGTCAGTCCGGCAAGCTCCTGGGGATCTGTGATTTCGCGCTGGGGATATTTGCCGAAATAAATGTAGCCCGGACCCAGCGTAAAGATGGGGATGTCGATCACCTGGAGGGCGCTGCGGTTTAATGCCGGGTCGACGCCCAGAATATAGATTTTCTTCGCGCTCGCAGTCGCGAGGGAAAGCTCGATGGTCTGCTCGGCCGTGCCCATGCCCGTGCCGCCTGAGTTATCGGGGCTGTAAAGCACTTCTTCGGCCGTGGGCGCTTCGACGGAAGCATCAAGCACTTTATAATAATATCTGCCCGTTTCGCTGGCTGTAAACGTCACCGTAGCCGAACTTTCGGCGCGGCTCACCGTCCCCGCCGTCAGCACCGGCGCCTCCGCGTCGGCCGACGCGTCGTGCGAGCCGACGCGCACGACGCCGCCAAGCCCCCCGGACTCTCCCGTCAGCCGGTAGATATAATAGCCGTCTGCGCTTTCCTCGTCATAATCGTTCTGAGACAGGATCTCATCATTCAGCCTGACATAATCCACCGCGCTGACCGTCCCGTCGACGACGGCTTCGCCGCCTGTATTCGCGAATATGCCGGTACCTCCCGCGACGACATGGCCTTTCACCCGGACGGTGGACTCGTCGTCCGCGACATAGACGCCGGTATCTCCGGCTGTGACATTCCCTTCAATAACGACCGACGTCGGATAGGAGCTGCTATGACTGCGCGAGGAAACCCCGCCGCCGTCGGATGTGATATTCCCGTTGATGGTGACCGTGCCGCCTTCGGCCGAAACACCGGCCGAATTCGCACCTATGGTCCGCACATTGCCGTTGACCGTTGCCGTGGGCGCGCCGTTAAAAAAATCAGGCCCCCAGGTTGAAACGCCGGCCGCCCCGTTAAATGCTTCGACGTCGCCGTTTACCGTGACACTGACCAGATGGCCGCTTACGTAGACCGCGCTCTGGTAATAGGCTTTGGCGCCGGTCACTGTGGCCGAGGCGGACTCTCCCGACGCGACGACGCCGTAATTGTGTCCGATGACGGTAAAGCTTCCCGTGCCCGTGTAATCGATATGCCCGCCGTTTCCAACAAGCAGCGCGGTGCTATCTTCCTCGGCGCTTGTGTCTATGGTGAGGTCAAAACCGTTTAGATCAAAGATGAGGACAAAGCCCCCCACCTCGAGCAGCTCTGTTTCGGTAATATCCGCCAGGAGCTTAATCGCCTGCGTGCCGCCGTCGCTTTTCACGCTGTCAAAGGCTTCGCGCAGGGTATCGTATTTCACACCGTTTACTTCGCAGACCTCCAGGCCCGGCCCGAAAACTGCCACCAGCGATACGTCGCCGTCCGGCATGGTATAGAGCCATTCCCGGTTGGTAGAAAGGGTCGTCTGGCCGTCGGAGCTCTCCCAGCGGATAAAGCGATAGCCTTCTTCCGGCTCCGCGGTCAGCGCAACGACATTCCCCGCCTGGTACTCGCCGTTTCCGACGCCGGAGACATAGCCCCAATCTTCATCGTTGGCCGAA
>CAZVLO010000141.1:0-6246 GCA_964628265.1 uncultured Papillibacter sp. | reverse complement strand
GCCTGATATGGGCATAAAGCGCTTCGGATTGCCGAAGGCCCAGCTTGCCGGGCTCCACGTCTAGAAGACGTCCGGAATTCACACCATTCTCCCCGTCGAAAACGGCGCAGCTGGTGGTGTAATTGCTTGTATCGAAGGATAAGACGTAATTTTTCACATCAGAAGACTTCATTGCGCGTGAAGCTCCCCAGCACGCCGTTAATAAACGGCACAGTCGATGGCTCCTCGTACCGTTTCGCCAGTTCCACCGCCTCGTTGATGGCGGCCTTGTCCGGCACGTCCGGCAAGTACAGTATTTCATACATCGCCGTTTTCAGGATGGCGACAGCCGTCCGGGATATACGCCCGAATTTCCAGCCGACCGCGTATTTTTCGATATAGCCGTCAAGCTCCGCGCTATGCTCGGCCACACCCCTGATGATCCTGCTGATGTAATCAAGCTGAACCTTGTCCGGATACTCGGCAAACGCCTCGTCTTCCCCGCCCAGCAACGCGTAGTATTCTTCGTCAAACACATCCCCGAGCACCCTGTTGGGGTCCTGCGGATTTTCAGACAGGCCAAAGCAAAGCCTGACAGCAATCTCCCTAGCCGTAGTTCGTGTCATATAATCAATAATCCCTCTTCTTTAAAACAGGGCGGAGTAAAAACTCCGCCCCAACTTCATTGTTTAATTGGGTCTATTTATCCTTTTTAAATGCGATGCCGCAGACATGCACATTGACTGATTCGACCTGAAGCCCCGTCGTGGATTCAATCGCCGTCGACACGGCTTTCTGGACTGCAGCGGCGACCTCGTTCACAGCGTAGCCAAGTGATGCCATGATATAGATATCGGCGCTGATCGTCTTTTCCTCCAGATGAATCTTGACGCCTCTGGCCAGATGCTTCTTGACAAGAAGCTCTGCGATATCCCTGCCCGGCGTCGAGTACAGCCCGGCGACGCCTTCGATTTCCATAGCGGCGCTGCCTGCGATGATTGCGACAACCTCCTCGGAGATATTGATGCTGCCCCTCTCATCCAGATAGCTGATATACTCTCTATTTTCGCCCATATTTGGTACTCCTATAAGTAATAATTGATAATCCGAAGGGTGACGGGAAAGGTCCGTTAAAAGTATAATACCTGCCCTTGCAGGTATTATACAACAGTTTTGTTAGAAAATAAAGCTATTTCACTTCATTTATTTTCAAAGCGGTGGCCTTGAAGTCGGTTTGCGTTGTGACGATATCGGTTATTTTAGCCACAGATGAAGCAGCCAGGCCCTCCTGCGGCGCGGGAACCGTGATGTTGACGTCAACGTCCGAGATGTAGACGACGCAGTCGGCAAAGCCCTTTGCCCGGATCATGTCCTCGAGCTGCGCCTCCTTTATTGACAGAGATGCAATTTCAGATATCTCCTGAAGCGCCGCGTCGATCACCTCCTGGGAGGCGCCTTCCGACGTGCTGACCGTTGTCAGCGTTGCCGCCGCCGCGTCTCTCGCCTGCTGGCGGTTTAAACGCGCCATGTCGAAATATTCCTTGTTGACTGTCACTTCCTCCTTGTAATACAGACCGGCTTCCGGCGCTGCGGACGCCGGGTTCTGGTTGGCGGCGACCCCCTCCGTATCCCGAGAAGATACCTCAGCCGCCGTTTCGCTGTCGTCGGATTTTTTGTTGTAGGACCAGTTTAAGTACGCCGCGACACATACGAACAACAGCACCGTAATTATAACCGCGTTCCTCTTAAATGTTTTCACTCGTGATGCCTCCTCAAGATTTATTCATTTTAGTTACGATGATTTTGTCTGTGCCGAGTCCGGTGAGCCCCGATACCGCCCTTGTAATCTGCAGCCTGACCGCGGCGTTATCCGCACCCTCGCACACCACAAGCGCACCCTGATATCGGGGGTATATGTATTTCAGCGTTACCGGAGTTTGATTTGAACTGCCTGCGGAGACAATAACTGTATCGGAATTTTTTTCAAAGCTGTCTTCCGGTGCCTCCGCGCTGCCGCCGGAGCTTCTGGATTCGCTCTCATCCTTTGCCAGAACCTGTTCCTCAGAGCACTTCAGAGCCAGAACGACTGCTACCTTGCCCGCCCCCTCGATTTTTGACAGCGCGGCGGCAATCCTGTTTTCCTGCTCGCTGAGCGAAAACGCCGTTTGGCTGACCGAACCGCGGTCCGTATCTTTTTTAGCGGCGGAAGAACCTGTCGGGAGCAGAATCAGCACAAGCCCCACAAGAAGAACAGCCATAACATATTTGTTCTTTTTCAGCAGGCCCCATATCTTCCCAAGCGTCTCCGCCATATTTTTATTTTTCATCTCTCAAGCTCCAGTTCAACTCCTCATGCGGTATTCCCAGGTCCGCTTCTATGCTGTTGCCCAGCTTACCGCGCGCTTTTGTATCTGCATTCGTTATCAGGCTTGCGCCCCCGGGATACCAGTAACCGTCTTCGCTCCATAAGGCTGTTACGATCACTGTCAGGTCTTCTATCCCAAACGATTTACCTTTGTCCAATATATATGCCTCACACCTCTCCTCTATGATTCGTCTTGTCAGGTTTTCATTTTCATTCGTTATTCCCGTAGAAAAAGCTTCAGCGTCACTCTTGTGCTGCGCCAGGTATTTTGAAAAATTCGTGTAGTCGAATCCCACAAGCGGTTTTATCAGTGCGACGACCGTCATCAACCCGCAGATGAGGGCAACGATCTTTTTTACTTTGCCTTCCGGCGTGACCGTCATGGCGGCAGCCGTCACCATAGCGGCTCCGGCAAGCCCGAGAATCCAGCTTCTGAGTGCTTCCGCCATACTTATACCGCCACCTTTATCACCGATATGATCGATATAAACAGCATCATCGCCAATGCACCCACAAGGCCCAGCATCATGCCGAAGGCCGTGCTGACGGCGTTGACGAGCCTTGTGATCCTGCCGTCCGCGATTGCTCCGGACAAGCCCGCCGCGGCTTTGTATAACAGATAATTGACACCCAGGTGCAAAAACGGGAACAGGCACGTGGCCGCCACCGCCAGAAAACCGAAGATACCGATGGCATTGCGCAGGATGGACGCGCCTGCCAGGACCGTTTCGGAGGCGTCCGCGATAATGCTCCCCACAATAGGCAGCACGGTGGAAACCGTCGTTTTCAGGGCTTTTGTCGTAACGGCGTCCGTTGTGCCGGATATGACGCCCGTCAGCGAAAGATACGCCACAAACAGGAGTACAATCCCCAGCATCACCGTTTTCGTCAGCCACTTCAGAAGATTCGACGCACCGGTCAGTCCTTCTCCGCCCAGAGCGGCTTCTGCGATGCTTGTGGCGATATATGCGTAGATAAGCGGCACAATGATGCTTTTTGAAACCGACATCATGATGTCCATGAAAAGCGCTGTTGCAGCGTATTTTGCTGCCGCGGATGTAATCGCGCCGCTGGCGGCGGCGGCGCCTGTCAGCGTCGGCAGGAGCATTTTTGAAAAGCTATTCATATCGTCGAGGGTTTTGCTGCCGAGCCCGATGAAGGCGTTGACATTCAGCACACTGACAGCCGATATTGCCAGCACTCCGGCCAGGATGGCATATTTGGCGCCGCCTTCAAAGGCTGTACTCGCTGTCGAGCACAGGATGGCAATAATCAGAATAACGGCTGCGCTTTTCAGCCCCCCGGTGACGGCTTCCCCAATACCGCTCTGAACGCCCCTGAGTAATTTGCTCACGCCGCCGGACAGGTCAAGACTGTCGGTGATTTTCATATCGCCCAGCAGATTGCCGGCGTCCTCGGGTACGGCGTTTTCCAGCTTGTCCGTCTCAAGGGCGTTCGCCTGGCTCCCCCGGACCTCCTCCACCGTCATCCGGGCCGCCGGAGTGTTCTCGGTCTCCATGGCTCCGGCATCCGACATCACAGAAAAGATCAGCAGAACTGCCATGATGAGAATAATGATGCTCTTTTTCATTCGTCACTCCAATGTGATCCGCCAGGCGCTTATACCAGCGATTCGATCATGCTCATTACTGTTTTGAAAAGCGGGAGCGAGATGTAAAGCGCCGAAAACGCCCCGGTCAGCTCAATGCCGGAGGCTGCCGAAGACTGTCCGGCATCCCGGCAGATATCAGCCGATAACTTTGTGATAATCGATATACCGATTGTCTTGAACACGATCGTCAATACCGCCGGCGATATTTTGGCCGCGTCAGCCAGCGATTTGATAAAATCCGTGACGCTTCTGATTGTGTCAATAGCCAGGTATAAGGCGATGAGCGCCAGTGATATGGTGAGCATCAGTGCCATTTCGGGGCTGTTTTTCTTAATAACGAGGCCCAGTACCGTTCCGGCGACGGCTACAGCGGCGACTTTTATCAGTATGCCCATGGCTAAAAACCAAACAGGTTCTTGATCATATCAAACAGCGCATTGATCTCCTGAACGATGATGATGAGCACAACCACAAGACCCGCAATCGTTGTCATCAGCGCCTGCTCCTCCCTCTTCGAATTGGTCAGCAAGAGGTTCAGCACGGCAACAAGAATCCCCACCGCCGCGATTTTGAAAATCAGTTCTACATTCATAAGACCCTCTCATTATCTAAAGAAGTATAACGACAGCAAAGAGGCCGGCTGCAACACCGAGAAACGCGTGGACTTTGGAGTTTTTCTCCCGCTCCGTCTCAGCCTTTCGGGCATACTCGGCCATCCGGCGCTCGGCATACTGCAGGGCAGACTTCTGCTCACCGGTGTCGTACCGGCCAAGACTCATGCCCAGCTCCTTCAGTACAAGCTCCTCCTGCGGCGTTAACAGCAGCTCCGGCGTCTCGAGTACGGTCTGGTTCCATATGGAGGAAAACGGCTTGCTCCCCAGAGACGTTATTTTTTCAGCTGCGTTTTTAAACAGCAGTGACACCGGATATGTCGCCTCATTCCCCAGCAGCTTCAGGAGTTGGGGCATCGGCGTCAGCCTGTCGCATATCTCGCTTTTCATGACGCCCAGCGCGCTCGTCAGCGCATTTAAGCTTCTCACACGGGCTCGCAGTCTGAATACACCGATAAACCCCCAGGCAGCGGCACCGGCTGTTATGAGCACGGCGCCAATCAGTCGAATCATCGTCAAACCTCCAAATCTCTGACGGTGTATGTCCACTTTCCGTCCGGCCTGTCGATCAGTACGGCCTTTTCAAAAATCCCGCTACTGAGAAGCCTTCGGTACAGCGGCCTTTTCGAAAGATCCCCGACATCATCGGCGTGGGCTGTAGCGATGAGTTTCACACCGCAGTTCGCGGCGCTCTCACAGGCAGCGATATCTTCGGGCGCCGTAATTTCGTCCAGTGCGATCACCTGCGGGTTCATGGCGCGGAGCAACATCATGACAGCGGCCGCTTTCGGGCACGCGTCCATAACGTCCGTCAGCTGCCCGATGTCAAGCTGCGGCCTGCAGTCATAAACGGCGGCCACCTCGCTCCGCTCATCTGCCAGCGCCACGCGCATGGCCTTGAGTCCAAGCGCCTCATCCCCGGAGGACAAGAGTCTCACCAGGTCCCGCAACAGCGTCGTCTTCCCTCTCCCCGGCGGCGAAATGATAAGCGTGGAGCATAAGACGCCGTCCCGCGTCACGTCTCTCGCAACATCGTATGATATGCCGATTATCTCTCTGGAAATTCGAATGGCGGCGGATGTCATGTTTTTCATGCCCAGGACTTCCCCGTCCTTTGTGACCGCAGTCCCGCACAGGCCGATTCTGTATCCGCCCCTGACCGTTATGTATCCAAGACGGACGCTGTCCCGGGAGGCATAAGCCGAGGCGCCCGTGGCAATATCCAACAGCCCGTCCAAATCACGCTTTGCGACCTTCTCCCCGCCCAGCGATACTTCGCCGTGCGGCAACAGCAGCGTCATCGGATGCCCCACCCGCAGCCGCAGCTCCTCAGCACGAGCCCTGTCCTCCCTCAGAACCCGCCGTGCCGGCTCCCTCAGCTGCGGCGGCAGCAGCAGCACCGCCATATCAAACCGCGCCACCAGCCCACTCAGGTCGTCCAAATCAAGACACCACCCTTATCTCAAGTTACACAACATTCTATTGTTGCATGTCCGGAAATATGCTCGTCCCAAGGGAATAAAAAAGCAGCCCGTTCGGGCCGCGCGGGGATCGAGTTTGACGTCCAGCAGATAGTCCGCGCGGGCCAGCAGGAGCTCTCCCCGGTAAAGCCCGTAGCGGCGGACTTCGAGCAGTTCCGAGAGCCGCTTTTCGGCCAGTGCCTCCGCCCGGCGGCCCAG
>CAZVLO010000140.1:0-6511 GCA_964628265.1 uncultured Papillibacter sp. | reverse complement strand
ACTCTCGACCTTACGGATGCGAACCGTACGCTCTCCCAGCTGAGCTACGCCCCCAAATTATTAAGTTTTTGCCATGCGAACCGCATGGTTGCCAAATGAGTCACGCCACTGTAGCTACAACCGTTCCGCTTGCCCTCCCAGCTGAGCTACGCCCCCAGGCTTTACGTGCAGTTGATTATAACAGATATTTTGTCCGATGTAAAGCCGAAAAATCATTTCCTAGCCTGTCTTACATGTGAAATCCAGCAAAACGCCATTATGTACCCGTACCGCAAACGTTATACGATCTGTATAAATATTTGGATGCAAACCCAGCCCGCTTTGATCGCGTTTTCATTATTCCTATTAAAGGAATTTCGTTTCATGACTTCGACCATATAACTGGGTTAAGATTTTGTAATATCGACGGTTTTTTTGCTTTTTCGACAAAATTTTTCGGGCTGATCAGTTTACGTAACATAAGGTTTTAAAGGTAATTACAAATAGTTATTCACATTCTCCACAGGTTTATCCACAGGCTATTTTTCCTTTAACGGCAGTGTTATCGTGGGTTATTACTATTATTTAACATTCCGGTTGGGCTCAAATTTCATTGTTTGGATGTTGCCAACAATCATTAACATAACAACACTTTTCACGCTTTCCCCGTTAACGCGTTTCCTCAACCGTCAGCTATTGTTTATGAGAAACGTGACGACAGCGACGTTTTACAGGTGCTGTCAATGAGATTTCAGGAATAGATGTTATCGGCATCCATCGTGGCATAAGCGTTCAGGTCCATACCGGCGCGTGCGCCGGCAAGATACTCATAATAAGCCTGGCAGCCGATCATCGCCCCGTTGTCGCCGCAAAGCGCCAGGGGCGGGATATAGAGCTTTTTCCCCTCGGCTGCCGCTGCAGCCATAAAGTCGGCGCGGATACGGGAATTTGCCGCGACGCCGCCGGCTATGACAAGCTTATCGTAACCAAGCTCGCGGGCGGCCGCCATTGTCCTGGGGACGAGCGTATCGCTGACGGCACAGGCAAAAGAGGCGGACAGCGACGGCAAATCCAGCGCCTCGCCCTTCTGCTGGGCGTTATGCACGAGATTTACGACGGCTGTTTTAAGGCCGGAGAAAGACATATCGTACGGCGCGCTCTCAATCTTGGAGCGGGGCAGCTTAAAGGCAGTATCGTCCCCGCCCCGGGACAGGTCATCCAGCGGCTTCCCGCCCGGGTAAGGCAGGCCAAGGACACGCGCCACCTTGTCGAAGCATTCGCCGGCGGCATCGTCCCGCGAGGAGCCGATGATGCTGATATCCGTATACCCGCGCACATCCGCAATAAGGCTGTTGCCGCCGGAGACAATCAGGGCCAGAAAGGGCGGCTCCAGCTCCGGGTAAGCGATATAATTGGCCGCAATATGGCCTCTGATATGATGGACGGGAATCAGCGGCACGTTCAGCGACAGGGCGAGTCCCTTGGCGAAATTGACACCCACCAGCAGCGCGCCGATGAGGCCGGGCGCGTAGGTGACGGCAACGGCGTCGATATCACTTTTCGTTATCCCTGCTTTGGACAGCGCCATATCGCTCAGACGACCGATCACTGCGATATGATTTCGCGACGCCAGCTCGGGCACGACGCCGCCGTACAGGGCGTGCATGTCTGCCTGGGAGTATATCTCGTCAGCCAGTACCTCCCGGCCGTTTCTAGTCACGGCAGCCGCCGTCTCGTCGCAGGAGGTCTCAATTGAAAAAATCAGCATAGGTTTACCTCAATTATTTATACCGTCCGCAGCCAGCATGAGGGACATCACGACGGCGTCTTCCACGGGGCTGCTGTAATAGTTTTTGCGGCGGCCGGCGTTCTTAAAGCCGTGCTTTTTATACAGCCGGATCGCCGCTTCGTTGCTTTTTCGCACTTCCAGATAAAGAGAACCGATATTGTTCTCCCGGCAATAAGCCAGCGCGGCTGCCATCAGGCTGTCGGCGACACCGCGGCGGCGCATTTCCTCCCGGACGGCAATCTGGTACAGCTCGGCTTCGTCGGCCAGGCGGCGAACAATGACAAAGCCCAGCACATCGTCTTCTGCGCCGGCGCTGTCAAATACGGCAAGGGCAAACAGACCGTCCTCACGGCCGATCTCATTGAGCAGCGCGCCTTCCGACCAGGGGGGCGCTATGCAGGTATTCTCGATGTCCAGTATGGCGGGGATATGAGCCTCCTCCGCGGAAATAACGCGCGTCATTTCGCGTCTGCCCAGCTTTTGCCCACATGGGCGTCGGTGGTCAGCGGCACAGACAGCTGCGCCACACTCTCCATCTCCCCCACAAGGATTGCTTTTACCGTCTCCGCCTCTTTTTCGGGGCATTCGACGATCAGCTCGTCATGGACCTGCAGCACGAGCCTTGCTTCAAGTCCCTCGGCCTTCAGCCGATGAAAGGTGTTGACCATGGCCAGCTTGATGATATCCGCCGCCGTGCCCTGGAGCGGCGTGTTCATTGCCGCCCGCTCACCGAAGGACCGCATGTTGTATTTCGGCGACTTCAGCTCCGGCAGATAGCGGCGGCGGCCGAAGAGCGTTGTGACAAAGCCGTCCTGTTTTGCCTTTTCCACGGTGTTCTCCATGTAGGCGCGCACGCCATGGTACTTGGCGAAATAGCTGTCGATGTAGAACTTTGCCTCGGCGGTGGTGACACCGATATCCTGGGCCAGAGAAAACGCGGAGATGCCATAGACAATCCCGAAATTGACGGCTTTCGCCCGGAATCTCTCCAGCGGCGTCACATCCTCCAGCGGGATGCCGAATACCTGTGAGGCGGTGACGGCGTGAATGTCCGTCCCGTTCAAAAACGCGCTCTGCATGGCCTTATCGTCGGCGATGTGGGCAAGAAGGCGCAGCTCTATTTGGGAATAGTCCGCGTCGACGAGGACGTTCCCCTCGCCCGCCACGAACATCCGCCGGAGCGCCGACCCCAGTTCCTTTCGGACGGGGATGTTCTGCAGATTCGGCTCGGTTGACGACAGCCGCCCGGTGGCCGTGACCGTCATCTGGAAGCTGGTATGGATGCGCCCGTCTTCCGATATCACCTTCATGAGCCCGTCGGCATAGGTGTTTTTAAGCTTTGTCAGCTCCCTGTATTCTATCAGCAGACTGATGACGGGATGCTTCCCCTTGAGATACTCCAGAACTTCAATATTTGTCGAGTACCCGGTTTTTGTCTTTTTCGGCGCGGGCAGCATCAGCTTTTCAAACAGAATCGTCCCCAGCTGCTTGGGGGAATTGATATTGAATTCCTCACCCGACAGTTCAAAAATGGACTTTTCCAGTTCGGTTATTTTTACCGACAGCATATCTCCGAAGGCCCCAAGCGCTTTCTTGTCGATGTAAAATCCGGTATGCTCCATTTCCGCCAGCACCCGGCACAGGGGCAGCTCGATATCGTCATAGAGCTTGTCCATCCCGAATTCCGTCAGCTTCGGTGCCAGGGTGTCCTTCAGGACGGAAACGGTGGCCGCCTCCGACAGGAGCCTGGCCAGCTCCTGGACACCGTCCATAAGAGACAGCTGTCCGCCTGAATCTTCTCCGGAAAACAGGGTAAAGCCGCAGTAGGTGTCAGTCAGCCGCCGGAGGTCGTAGGCGCTGTCCGTGGGCGAGAGCAGATAGGCGGCCAGCGCCGTGTCAAATATCCAGCCCTCAGATTCGATGCCCATGTCAAGGAGCTTGCGCTGGGTGTCCTTAATATCATGCCCGGCCTTTTTAACATCCGGCCCGAAGACCTGTGTGAGGACGCCGCGGTAATCCTCCGTCGTTCCGCGCTGCAAAATATACGCCGTCTGCCCATTGTCCAACACGAAAACCGCAGTATCCAGCGCGGCGTCGCAGCGGACGGAAACCCAGGGGGCGCTTTTGAGGGCGGCCAGCATCCCGGCGGCGTCCTTCGCAGTTTTGACATTGATGCTGCGGCATTCGCCGGTGAAAACCTCCCTGTCCTGCCCGGCGCCTTCCGGCGGTGTCAGGCCGAACTTGTCCGTCAGCTTTGCGAATTCCAGCTTTTGAAACAGCTTGTAGAGGGCGTCATTGTCCACTGCCCGGTTTGAATTCTCCCCGGGGTCAAATTCCAGGGGGACGTCGCGGCAGATGGTGGCCAGGGTGTGCGACATGAAGGCGGCATCCTTCCCCTCCGACAGCTTTTTTCGCACACTGTCCTTAATATCCAGGGAAGCAAGGTCGTCATAAATCTCCTGCACGGTACCGAAGCGGCGCACCAGATCCAGCGCCGTCTTTTCGCCGACGCCGGCAACGCCGGGGATATTGTCGGAGGCGTCCCCCATGAGCGCCTTCAGATCCACCATTTTTTTCGGTTCGAAGCCGTATTCCTCAATGAACGCCTCCGGCGTATAATCCTTTGTCTCTGTCTGACCCATGCGTGTTTTAACATGCTTGACGTGGATCGTGTCCGAGACCAGCTGAAAACTGTCCTTGTCGCCGGTGACGATGACACATTCCCAACCGGCTTCCTCGCACTTCTGTGCGATGGTGCCGATCAAATCATCGGCCTCCCAGCCCTCCATCTCGTATCTGGGGACGTTCATGGCGTCCAGCACGTCTTTGAGTACGGGCATCTGGACGGCAAGCTCGTTCGGCATACCCTTGCGCTGGGCTTTATAACCGTCGTACTGCTCATGGCGGAAGGTGGGGGCGGGCAGATCAAACGTTACGCAGAGGGCGTCGGGCGATTCGTCATTGACAAGCTTCTGTAAAATCGTCAAAAACCCGTAGACGCCGTTTGTGGGCGTCCCGTCCTTCGTCGTCAGGAGCCGTATGCCGTAAAAAGCGCGGTTTATTATGCTGTTCCCGTCGAGCACCATGAGCTTTTTCATTGTTTCACCTCTAAGCCTTTTTCCATTTGACGCCCTGGGGGGTGTCCTCGAGGATGATGCCCATTTCCTTGATTTTGTCGCGGATCCTGTCGGCTTCGGCCCAGTTCTTTTCCTGACGCGCCGCCCGGCGGGCCTCGATGAGCGTTTCGACTTCCGCGGCCAATGCGCTTTCTTCATCGTCGCCGTAGATGAGCCCCAGAACGCCGGTGAGCTCGTCAAAGATGCCCAGCAGCTCTGCAGCCAGCGCCCTGGACGGGTTCCGCTCCGGCGCGGTGGCGGAATTGGCCTCCCGGGCCAGCTCGAAGATGACGGAGATAGCATCCGCCGTGTTGAAATCGTCGTCCATGGCCTCAATGAACCGCTCCCGGTACACACGCAGGCCGTCAATGACAGGCTGCTCATTTTCCTTCAGCGCGCCGCCGGTGCCGTTTTCAGCGAGGAATTTCAAATTGCTCCGGGCTGTTTTCAGCCGCTCCAGCGCGCTTTGCGCCTGGAGGAGAATATCTCCGGAGTAGTTTAAGGGGCTTCTGTAGTGGCTCATGAGCATGAACATGCGGATGTTCTCGTAGCCGTAGGCTTCCGCCGCCTCCCGGACGGTGAAGAAGTTGCCCAGGGATTTGGACATTTTCCTGTTGTCGATATTGATATAACCGTTGTGCAGCCAGTAGCGGACAAAGGGGACGCCGTTGGCCGCCTCGGACTGGGCGATCTCGTTTTCGTGGTGGGGGAACATCAGGTCCTGACCGCCGCAGTGGATGTCGATGGTTTTCCCCAGATAGCGGTTTGACATGGCAGAGCATTCGATGTGCCAGCCGGGGCGTCCGAGACCCCAAGGGGATTCCCAGGACGGCTCGCCGGGCTTTGCCGCCTTCCAGAGGGCGAAGTCCAGGGGGCTCTCCTTCGCATCGCGCACGTCCACCCGCGCCCCCGCCACCAGCTCCTCCGTCTCCTGATGGGACAGTTTACCGTACTCACCGAATTTATCCGTCCTGTAATAGACGTCGCCGCCGGAAACGTAGGCAAAGCCCTTTTCAATAAGCGTTTCAATGAGGGCGATAATCTCACCGATGTTCTCCGTGGCCTTGGGGTGGATCGTCGCCTCGCGCACGCCCAGTCCCTTCGCGTCGGTAAAATATTCGGCAATGTATTTTTCAGCCACAGCGTCGCTGGTGGTGTTCTCCTCATTGGCGCGGGTGATGATTTTATCGTCCACATCCGTGAAGTTCTGGACAAAGGTCACGTCATAGCCGCGGTATTCAAAATAACGCCGCAGCACGTCAAACATAATGATGGGCCGCGCGTTGCCGACGTGGATGTAGTTGTAGACCGTCGGACCGCAGGCGTACATGCTGACCTTGCCCTCTTCAATCGGAATGAATTCTTCTTTTTTCATTGTCATGGTGTTGTATAGTTTCATAGTGATCCCATCCCGGCGCACGGCGCCGATTTGAATTTTTATGTGGTTGTGTGGGTGCTTGCGTGTGGGTGGTTGTTTGCGGGTGGGCGGATATTTGCGTGAGGGCGGGTGTTTGCAGGTGGGCGGATATGGAATCCGTGGGTGCGGTTTAGGCGGGTGTTTGCAGATGGGCGGATATGGAATCCGCCCGTACAAGGGGGGGTGCGGATGGGCGGGTGTTTGCGGGTG
>CAZVLO010000139.1:0-6548 GCA_964628265.1 uncultured Papillibacter sp. | reverse complement strand
ACCACCGAAGTCACTGACAACAGATTTACAGTCTGCCCCCTTTGGCCACTCGGGAACTCCTCCATATTCAATTGCTGACGAGGGCAATCTGGAGCTGGTGGACGGATTCGAACCCCCGACCTGCTGATTACAAATCAGCTGCTCTACCGGCTGAGCTACACCAGCATGCCCCTTGCCGTCAGTGAGAACTATGATAACAAACCCGTTCCCCGTTGTCAACAATAAATTTTACCTTATTTGCGCTGTTTTTTTATCGGGGTAAAGCCATTGCAGCCCGAGCCATATACGTCAATTTTTGGTGTTTCTCTTTTTTTATTTATATGCCTGTGTTATAATAATTCAGTTATAATAATGTGAACTGAAAGGCAGCCTTATGTTTAAAGAACTCATGAGCAAAATTTTCGGCACCCACAGTGAGCGGGAACTGAAAACGATAGCCCCCGTCGTGGATAAAATCGAATCGCTGGCAGACGCGTACAAAAAGCTCTCCGACGAGGCGCTGCGCGCCAAAACGGATGAGTTTAAGAAGCGTCTCAGTGCGGGTGAAACTCTTGACGACATTCTGCCTGAAGCGTTTGCCACAGTGCGCGAAGCGGCTGACCGCGTACTGGGGCTCCGGCCATACAACGTACAGCTGATTGGCGGTATCATCCTCCATCAGGGGCGTATCGCCGAAATGAAAACAGGTGAAGGCAAGACGCTTGTGGCTGTGCTGCCTTCTTATCTTAACGCGCTGGCCGGCAAGGGCGTTCACATCGTGACGGTCAACGACTATCTGGCCCGCCGCGACAGCGAATGGATGGGGAAGGTCCACAACTTCCTGGGTCTGTCCGTTGGCCTGATCGTCCACGGTTTGTCCAGTGCCGAGCGCCGCGACGCTTATGCCGCCGATATCACATACGGTACAAACAACGAGATGGGGTTTGATTACCTGCGTGACAACATGGCGCTTTACAGTGCCAATATGGTCCAGCGCGGCCATTCGTTTGCCATCGTCGATGAGGTGGACTCCATCCTGATCGACGAGGCCAGAACGCCGCTGATTATCTCCGGCCAGGGAGATGAGTCAACAGACCTTTACACAAAGGTCGACGATTTCGTCTGCCGGCTGAAAAAGAAGGTTTATGCCAGCATTGATGATAAGGCGCAGGAAGATGAGGATCTGGACGCCGATTATGTTGTGGATGAAAAAGCCAGGACTGCGACACTGACAGCGCGGGGTATTTCAAAAGCCGAGCAGCATTTTGGCCTTGAAAATCTCTCCGACCTGGAAAACAATACGCTCTCCCATCACATAAACCAGGCTGTCAAGGCATATGGCATCATGCAGCGTGACGTGGACTACGTCGTCAAAGACGGCGAAGTAATCATCGTCGACGAATTCACCGGCCGCCTGATGTTCGGCCGGCGCTACAACGAAGGCCTCCATCAGGCCATCGAAGCCAAGGAGCATGTGACGGTGGCCCATGAGAGCAAAACCCTGGCGACAATCACCTTCCAGAATTATTTCCGCCTGTACGGCAAACTCTCCGGCATGACGGGCACCGCCCTTACGGAAGAAGAGGAATTCGCCTCCATCTATAACCTGGATATCATCGAAATTCCCACAAACCGCCCTCTCATCCGGATCGATAATCCCGACGTCATATATAAAACCGAAAACGGCAAATACCGGGCCATCATCAACCAGATTGAGGAGTGCCACAAGAAGGGGCAGCCCGTTCTCGTCGGTACCATTTCAATCGAAAAGAGCGAAACCCTTTCCGCTCTGCTGAAAAAGCGCGGGATCCCGCATAATGTCCTGAACGCGAAGCAACATGAAAAGGAAGCGGAAATCGTCGCCCAGGCCGGCAAACTCGGTGCCGTCACGATCGCCACGAATATGGCGGGGCGCGGTACTGATATCATGCTGGGCGGCAATGCGGAATACCTGGCGCGAAACGATCTTAAAAAAGCAGACATATCGGATGACATCATTACCGAGGTGACAGGCTTTACCGATACGGATAACGCGGAGGTCCTTGAGGCACGGCGTCTTTTCGCCGAATTTATGGAAAAGCATAAGGCGGCCACATCCGCCGAGGCCGAAAAGGTCAAGGCAGCCGGCGGCCTGTTTATCCTGGGCACCGAGCGGCACGAGTCCCGCCGTATCGACAACCAGCTCCGGGGCCGCGCCGGCCGGCAGGGAGACCCCGGCGAATCCAGGTTCTTCATCGCAATGACGGACGACATCATGCGCCTGTTCGGCTCCGAGCGTATCATGGGCATGATGGACACCCTCGGTTTGGACGAGGATACGCCCATTGACCAGAAAATCCTCTCGAACGCCATCGAGCAGGCCCAGAAGAAGGTTGAGAGCCGGAACTTCCAGGCCCGCAAGCACGTGCTTGAATACGACGACGTCATGAACACCCAGCGGACGCTCATTTACGCCCAGCGCCGGACGGTGCTCGACGGCGAGGATATCAAAGGAAGCATTCAGTCCATGATCCGTGACGTGATCGATACGGCGGTCAATTCGGCCGTCGGCGAGCACGACGCCATCACGGAGCAGACTGTACTGGACGAAATCATCAAGCCCTTCGGGCAGCTGTTCTTAAAAAGAACCGATATCCCAAAGGTTTCCGAAACTAAGCTCACCAATGACGAACTGAAGGAGCTGCTTTACGGAAAGGCGATCGCCGCGTACGACGCCAAGGAAAAAGACCTGGGCTTCCTGCCCGACGCACAGATCCCGCTCATGCGCGAGTTGGAGCGCGTCATCATGCTCCGCGTCGTCGATGAATACTGGATGGAGCATATCGACGCCATGGAGGAGCTCCGGGACGGCGTCCGTCTGCGGGCTTACGGCCAGATCAATCCTGTAGATGAGTACAAGCGCGAAGGCTACGATATGTTCGAAGCGATGATCGGCGGCATCAAGGAAGAGGTGGTCCGGCGCCTGTTTATCGCCCGTGTGAAAAAAGAGCAGTCTCTCGAACGCAAAAGCGTGGCGAAAAACGCAAACGCCATCAGCAACGTGGGCGGCGACGATTCCGTCAAGCAGCAGCCGGTCAAGAAGGGCCAGAAAATCGGACGCAACGATCCCTGCCCCTGCGGGAAAAAACGCCCCAACGGGCTGCCGATGAAATATAAGGACTGCTGCGGCAGAGACGAGTAATATGCCGTTTATTGAGAATAAGTACGGTGACCTGCCGCTGATGACATCTTCGAAGCTCGGCGTAACGCACGCGTTTACGACGCGGCTTGGCGGCGTGAGCAGCGGCATTTACCAATCGCTGAATTTAGGACAGAATACCGGTGACGACCCGGCTTGTGTCCTTAGGAATTACGAAGCGCTCGGAGCCGCTCTCGGCTTTGACCCGTCCCGATTCGCTTTCACCCGTCAGGTTCACGGCACCACTGTCCGCCATGTATCAAAACATGATATGCTGCCGGTCTTCGCGCCGGTTCCCTATGAGGCGGACGCCCTTATCACTGCGGAAAAAAACGTCCCGCTCATAATTTTCACAGCCGACTGTGTGCCGATTCTCCTCTATGACCCGGGCGTCTGTTCTAATGGCGGAGCCATCGGGGCCGTGCACGCCGGATGGCGCGGAACCGTAGGAAATATCGCAGGCGTCGCCGTCGGAGAAATGACGCGGCGCCTCGGGTGCAGGCCTTCTGACATCCGCGCGGCAATCGGCCCGTGCATATCCTCATGCTGTTATGAGACAGACGACGATGTCTGCTTTTCTGTTTACCGCATTCTGGGCAGCGACGCCGGCCGCTATGTTATCCCCCGCGGTAAAAAGCATATGGTCGACCTGAAGGGTATCAACCGCCTGCTGCTTGAGCGCGCGGGCATCAGACCTGAAAACATCGAGATATCACCTGAATGCACATCCTGCTCCAGCAATAAATACTGGTCTCACCGTGTTACAAACGGGAAGCGCGGCAGTCAGGCGTCTGTCATCATAATGAAAGGAAGCATGAATTGAACCGGTTCACAATGAGAAATGCCATACTTTTAACGATATCCGCCGCTTTCCTGCTGTCTCTGTGCTCCTGTGCAAGGCCGGCGGACATAAACGCTCCGGATGACGTACCGGAGGAGGCGCCTGCATCGATCATATCCTCCGTCAATTCGGCTGATCATCTATTCACCGTCAGGTACGAGGCAGGATATTCGTTCAACCCGATCACAGGGACAAGCCCCGATAATATGGCGCTCGTCCCGTTGATGTATGAAAGTCTTTTTGTCCTGAACGAAGAAATGGAGGCCGAGCCGGTTTTGTGCGAGGAATACGCCACGTCGGACGGCATCAAATACACCTTTAAGCTGAAATCCGGCATCGCCATGCGCGATGGCTCGACGCTCAGCGCCGCGGATGTTAAATACACTCTTACCCAGGCCATGCAGGGCGGCAGATTTTCCGGACGTCTCAATATCATTGAAAGCATCACGGCATCCGACACCCTGACACTCGAAATCACACTCAGGAAGGCTAATCGCAAGCTGCCGGAGCTTTTGGATATCCCCATTATCAAAACCGGCACTGCCGACCAGAATCACCCGCCCGGGTCAGGCCCGTATTATTACGAGAAAACAGGAGCGCCGCGCCTTGTCTTATATGAGAAATACAGGGATGCTGTAAAGGTACCCGTACCGATTATTTATTTAAAGGACTGCTCGAATGCCGAGCTGTCGGTACTGTTCTCGTCGCAAGCCGTCGACCTTTTCCAGGACGATCCGGCCGACTCATCGGAAATCAACATTCTGAGCGACCATGAGATTCGTTATTATAATACGACGATTCTGCAGTATGTGGGCTTCAACACGAAGAATTCCCTGTTGGCAAACGCCGATCTGAGGCGCGCGTTCGGACTCATTATCGACAGAAAGGATATCGTCAGCAGCGTTTACTCCTCCCATGCTCTGGCCGCGCCTCTCGTCCTGAGCCCGCACTACCGGTTTTATA
The DNA here is from genome assembly GCA_964628265.1 of uncultured Papillibacter sp. Lineage (GTDB taxonomy): Bacteria > Bacillota > Clostridia > Oscillospirales > Oscillospiraceae > Sporobacter. The sequence goes on along the minus strand of CAZVLO010000139.1, from coordinate 1,587 downwards.
ATCCGGCCTGGGAAAACAGAACATCCGATCCTCTGGCGAAGCTGTCCGAAATATTCGCGTCTTTGGGAATGGATGATGTGGACAGCGATGGCTTTTTGGAGATTCCCAGCGGCGGTGGGTATTCGCCGATCACTCTGACGTTTATCGTCAACAGTGACAACCCCTACAAGACCCAGGCGGCTCAAATAATAACAGACACACTGAAAACGGTCGGTATTGATGTCAACCTCACGAAGCTCTCGTGGGCGTCATACAAGGCGGCTTTAGAGAGCGGCAGCTTTGATTTGTACTACGGTGACGTCCGTCTGCCGGCCAATTATGATTTGTCGGAGCTGCTGTCTCCCGGCGGGTCGCTGGATTACGGGCAGGCCGGGGACACAGAGTATCAGACGCGCATTAATAACTTCCTCGCCGCACTGGGCGAAGACAGGGAGAGGGATACGGCCAAAAAGATGTGCGCGTATATTGCCGAATACTCGCCTATAATCCCCGTGCTTTACAGAAAAATCAACGTTCACACACACAAGAATGTTGTGTCGGGTATGAACCCGACGCAGTCAAACATATTCTACGGCCTATCCCAATGGGAAATCGATCTTGGCTGATTGGAGCAGAAATTTATGAGCGTATTACGATGCTATACGGAAAAGCGGCCTGGCTTTGATACAGAAGCCCGGGGACTCCTTCATGACCTGCGGGAATTTCTCGGGATAAAAGGCCTTGCTGCCGTGCGTATTTTCAACAGGTACGATATAGAGGGTATCAGCGATAACGTTTACCGTCAGGCCCAGGGGACTGTTTTATCCGAACCGCAGGTGGACGATATTTATGAAGAGAAGCTGCCTGGGTTTTCAAAGGAGCATTGGCTTCTCGGCGTTGAGGCGCTGCCCGGTCAGTTTGATCAGCGCGCAGATTCGTGCGCCCAGTGCATTCAGATTCTCACATGTCAGGATCGTCCCGTTGTCAGGGCCGCAAAATTTTACGTTTTCTTCGGCACTCTTTCAAATGCCGATAAAGACCGGCTCCGCGGCTATCTCATCAATCCCGTTGAAGCGCGGGAGGCGGATATCCGCAAGCCGGAGACACTGCATCAGGAATTCCCCGCCCCGCCGCCCGTGGATACTGTCGGCGGCTTCACCGCTGCCGGCGAGGCGGACCTCCAGACGATCCTCGAAAGGTTCGGCCTTGCCATGGATATAGACGATCTGCGCTTTATGCAAAGCTATTTCCGCGATACGGAAAAACGCGACCCGACAGAGACCGAGCTGAAGCTCATCGATACCTACTGGTCAGACCACTGCCGCCACACCACCTTTGGCACGCATCTGGAGCAGATAGAGCTTGAGGATGAACAGGTCCGGAACGCCTACCGCATGTATCTGGATGCCCGCCGCGAAGTATACGGCGACGGTGAAAACAGCCGCCCTCAGACATTGATGGACATCGCCACAATCGGCGCAAAGGTCCTTCGACGCCGCGGGCTTCTTAAAAACATCGATATTTCCGAGGAGGTCAACGCCTGCTCCATCCACGTGGATACGGAAGTTGAACGGAAAAATGATACAGGCGGTACCAGCGTCGTTACGG
>CAZVLO010000138.1:0-6572 GCA_964628265.1 uncultured Papillibacter sp. | reverse complement strand
AGTGGCGGGACCGGGCGGCAGTCGATAAGCACCTTGCCTTCGGGAATATCCTCGGCGGGCGCAAAGGGTTTATTTCGCCGAAGCTCTATCCCCTTTTCTATTCGGCCTGCCGCCCCGACGGGAGTATGGAAGACCGTTGGCGCTGGGGGCAGGTCAAAAAGACCGTCTATGACGTGTACAGGCTGTTTGAAGAAAACGGTATACTTGATACAGCGGAAATCCGCAGGAGGATGAACGTCCGCAAAAGCGCGGGCGCGTCATCCGTCGATTCCGCCGTTGTAACGCTCCAGAAAGAGTTTTATATCACCGTCTGCGGCAACAGGCGGAAAACAAGCTTTGACGGCCTGGAATACGGCTGGCCGGCCAACACATACTGCCTTGTTGACGATTGGGCGGCGGATTGGCTGAAGGAGCCGCTCCTGCCGACAAGCGAGGCACGGGCCCGGATACTGGCGCACTGCGCCGGGCTGGACGGCAGGATTGATATCAAGAAGGTTGAGAAGCTATTGTTCAGAAATTAATGATGATGGAGGCTAAGCAATGCCTGCATATCTTCATCGAATATGAAGCACGTCGGATGATGACTTTTTCTCCGGGGGTCTCAGAAGTCGCCTCGGCGAGGGGTTTGGGGCGCTGCGGGAGCTCTATTGTTTTTTGCGTCATGGACTGATGATATAGCCGGCATTCACATGATGAATGTAGCGTAAGGGCTCTGCCCTTGCTTCCTGTGCCGCTTGACGCAGCAGTCTCAGTCTTCGTAGGGGACGCAGTCCTCTGCGTCCCACTCTTGTGCCGCGTGACGCCGTACCTAGAGGCAAGAGCAGAGCTCTCGCCCTACCAAAAACACCCATATCAAATCAGAAAAGAGGTTTTACTATGCCGAAATTGTCCCGCAATGATTTTGAAGAGGTCAGTCTGTGGGTGCACAGGAACGCACGGGAGATCGATCTCGCCTTGTGGAAATATCATTTTGAGAATGGAAGCAAAGACCACGTCCTGTCAGCACTCACGGTGTATCAGAACGCTGACGGCGGATTCGGCCACGCTCTGGAGGCGGACAACTGGAACCCGCATTCCTCGCCGTACCAGACCCTGACGGCCATAACCATACTTGACAGAATCGGTTTCACGGATACATCGCACCCGGTCTGGCAGGGCATTTTCCGCTATCTTGACAGCGGTGCGTACCATAACGAGAACGGCTGGCTGTTCTCCATCCCGACCAACGACGATTATCCCCACGCGCCCTGGTGGACGTATAACGAGAATGCCAATACCTACGAAAGCATCGGCGTCACGGCCGAGCTCGCCGCGTCTATTCTGCAGTACGGTGAAAGGGGCACGGCCCTGTATGACAAGGCGCTCAAGGAGACAACCCGGCTCCTCGGCCTGATCGGCAACACGGAAAAAAACGGTGATATGGGAATCGGCGGGTATTGCAAGCTGCTGAACGCTCTATACCGCACAGGCCTTGATTCGCGGTATGATCTCGCCGCTGTCTCGGCGCGCGTCCGGCAGCTGGTGACAAGCTCCATTGAGCACGATACCTCGAAATGGGAATTTTACGGTGTGCGTCCGTCAAACTATATCACAAGCCCCGACAGTCCTTATTATGAGGACAACAGGGAGATCACCGAGACAGAGCTGGATTATCTGATCAAAACCCGGCAGGACGGCGGCGTCTGGGGCATCACCTGGAGCTGGTTTGACAACAACGAGAAATACGCCAAGGCTTTCGCCGTCAGCGAGAACTGGTGGAAAACGAACCTGGCCGTTTCCAAGGTGCTGATGCTCCGCAATTTCGGGAGAGTTGAGTAATAAACAATCATGCGGCGGAACTGCCCCGGCGCAAAGAGATGTAAGCATTTTTTGACCACCCCTCCATGGAGTGGAATGAAATCCGTTCGATTTCGGGCGGATTTTTTATTGACATATGTCAGAAATGATATATAATCTTTAATGACATATGTCATTAACAAGGAGGTGACGGCTTTGCCGAGACCGCGGAAATGGAGAAACGTGTGCCGGATGCCGAGCCACAGCCGGTTCGGGCCGCTTGAACCGTACGGCCATGACATGCCTATCGTCATGTCGGTGGATGAATACGAAACAATCCGGCTTATTGATCTGGAGGGGATGACCCAGGAGGAATGCGCCGGGCAGATGAATGTGGCGCGGACGACTGTGCAGGGTATCTACAACGACGCGCGGAAAAAGCTGGCCGATTCCCTTGTGAACGGCAGGCTCCTTTTTATCGAGGGCGGCGATTACCGTCTGTGCAGCGGAGAGGGACGGACTCGTCCCAAGGACTGCTGTCACCGGCGTCAATGCTGGAGAGATCAGGAACAGCCGCCGACCTGCCACGGCCCCGGAGATCAGCATACGGAGGACATCGAATGATAATAAAAGCGCTTGCAGAAAACACGTCCGTCAGCAGCGAACTGGGCTGTGAGCACGGTCTGAGCCTGTATATAGAGACCGGGAAGCATAAAATCCTGTTTGATACCGGCAAAAGCGCTCTTTTTTCAAAAAACGCGCTCCTGATGGACGTTGACCTGAGAAGCGTGGATATCGCCTTTATCTCCCACGGCCATTACGACCACGGCGGCGGGCTGAAGACCTTCCTGCAGCTCAACACGCATGCCAAGGTCCATATCAGCAGCCGGGCATTTGACAATCATTACGCTCGTTTGAGCAACGAGGGTCTCAAATACATCGGCCTGAGCAAGGAGCTTCTGGCGTCGGACCGGTTTGCTTGTGAGGGCGGCGCTATGAAAATCGACGAGGAGCTGGCACTTTTTTCGGGTGTCAAACGTGAAAAGCTCGTCCCGACCGGAAATGCCGATCTGTTGATGCAGGACGGCGAAGGCTGCGTCTGCGACGATTTCGCCCATGAGCAGAACCTTGTTATCTGTGAAAACGGCAAGTCCGTGCTGATCTCAGGGTGCGCGCACTGCGGGATTGTCAATATCCTGGAGCATTTTTGCGTCTGAACGGCTGTTACCCGGACACGGTCATCGGCGGCTTCCACTTGTACAACCCGGTACGTGACACGTATGAAAGCCCTGAGATTGTCCTGAAAATCGCGGAATTCCTGCTTCAGACAAAGGCGAATTTTACACCTGTCACTGTACCGGCATCGAATCTTATAAGCGCCTGAAGAACGTTATGGGAGAACAGGTTGAGTACCTGTCAGGCGGACAGACGCTTCAAGTTTAGTTAAAAGGAGTCATACACATGAGTAACACCTGCAGCAGCAGCTGCGCAAGCTGCACAGAGGAGTGCGCGGAGAGAAAGGAAAAGCCTGATTTCAGAGCGCAGCCTCACGAGCTCAGCCGGGTCGGCAAGGTCTTCGCCGTTATGAGCGGAAAGGGCGGCGTCGGTAAATCGCTCGTCACATCGATGCTGGCCGTCACAATGGAAAGGCTGGGGTATCACGCGGCCATACTGGACGCCGATATAACGGGACCGTCGATCCCGAAGGTTTTCGGTCTCAAGGATAAGGCGTCCGGCAATGCGCAGGGCATCTATCCGGTTAAAAGCAGGACAGGCATCGATATCATGTCGATCAATCTTCTGCTGGAAAATGAGACGGATCCCGTCGTCTGGCGCGGTCCTGTCATCGCGGGCTCCGTCAAGCAGTTCTGGACGGACATCATCTGGTCTGATGTTGACGTGATGTTCATCGACATGCCCCCCGGTACGGGCGATGTACCCCTCACCGTTTTTCAATCCATCCCCGTGGATGGCATAATCGTCGTCACATCCCCGCAGGAGCTTGTCTCCATGTTCGTCGCGAAAGCCGTCAAAATGGCGGAGATGATGGACATCCCCATTGTCGGGCTCGTTGAAAACATGTCGTATTTCCATTGCCCCGATAACGGCAGGGATTATCAGGTGTTCGGAGAGAGTCATATCGGCGATATCGCCGAGAAGCACGGGCTCAAGGTGCTGGCCAGGCTGCCGATCGACCCTGATATTGCGGTGCTGTGCGACAAGGGCACCATCGAACTCGTTGAGGGCGGTTGGCTGGACGGCTCGGCGGATATTATCGGCGGAATCATTGATAACGAGAATATTAAGGAGGAATCATGATGCAGATAGCGGTAGCAAGCGAGGGCAGGTATGTCTCTCAGCATTTCGGGCATTGCACAAACTTTAATATCTACGACACGGAAAACGGTAAAATTACCGGCAGCAGGTCCATCAATAACGGTGATCATGCGCACGGCTGCGTGCCCGATTTTCTCACAGGATCGGGTGTCAGGCTCGTCATTGCCGGTGGGATCGGCAGCGGTGCGGTTGCCAATTTGAACAACATGGGTATTGATGTGATAACGGGCGCGTCCGGCGACGCGGCGCAAGCCGTCGAAGCGTATCTCAGCGGTAAACTGATATCAACCGGCGCGCTCTGTTCTGAGCATCAGAACGGACATGGAGGTCACTGCGGGCATGATCACCATGACGGGCAGCATCAGTGCCGTCACGGCGGTTGAAGAGAAACCTGTTGCAGTCCTTCGGCTTCTGTGCGATAATCGTTTCGATTAATGCTTACAAGGAGATCAAATATGCTGATTGCCGTGAGCGCCGGGGGCCGGGAGCTGTTGAGCGCCGTTAAAAAATTTGAGACGTGCCGGTGGCTGCTTTTCGTGGAAACGGACGACATGACGATTGATGCCGTCAGGCACGACGAGACGATGAGCGCCGAGGCACTGGCCGAATTATGCGCCGAACGCGACTGTGAGGCTGTTATCACCGTGTCCTTTACACCGGAGATATTCAATATTATCGCCGACGCTTGTATCACGCGCTACTGCGGGACAGGCCTCACCGTTAAAGAAGCGCTTGAACGAATGGACAAAAACACGCTGGATTATATCCGCAACGCACAAGGGACCGACACCTGTCAGAGCGACCACGGCGACGGTGAATGCAACTGCGGAGAGCACGACAACGACTGATGAGCAAACAGCTTGAGCCTGCCCATAACGGGCAGGCTCATTTTTTTACGGCCATATCAATTACTGTTTAATCGTTATGATCGACTGTAATGACAGCGTTATATGTCGGGTCCAGCGCCGATATCCGTTCTGATATCACACGGATGAGTTCCGCATCGCTCCACTTGAAATCATAGGGCACCGTGACGTCAAAAATCAAATTTGTGTGGGTCACACCCCACACGACCCGGAAATCGTGGATGCCGATATGCGGCGAAATATCCTCGACCAGGCTTTCAATCCGGGCTTTCAACGCATTCGTCCTCTCGTCCCCTGTTACGACAGGATCCAGGTGTATGACCAGGCGGATACCTTCTTCTAAAAAATCACGCTCAATATTGTCGATAATATCATGGCTGATCATGACGTCCGGCTCGGCAGGCACCTCGCAGTGGAGCGACGCATAGCACTCGCTCTGTCCGTAGTCATGCACCGACAAATCGTGGATGCCGATAATTGTCTTGTAGTTTAAGACCTTTTCCCGTATGCGCTCCACAAGTTCCTTTTTCGGCGCAGCACCCAACAGCGGACTGACTGTCTCGAAGGTCAGCTTGATGCCGCTGATAACGATAAAGAGGCCAACAGCCGCCCCCATATACCCGTCCAGATTGAAGCCGGTCAGCACGGATCTTACGGTGGCCAACAGGACCGCGGCGGTGGCCAGCACATCGTTTCGGCTGTCCGTCGACGCTGCCCTCAGGGTCATGGAATCAATTTTAATACCGATGTTCCGGTAGAACAGGCCTTGCCATATCTTGATGGCAATGGAAACCGCCAAAACGATAACGACATAGGCACTAAATACCGTTTCCTGCAGATGCAGTATCTTCTCAATAGAACTCACCGTCAGCTGATAACCGATAATGACAATAATAAACGAGACCATCAGCCCGGCGATATACTCCATTCTTCCATGTCCGAAGGGATGACCCGAATCTGCCGGCTTACCGGAGATTTTAAAGCCCACCAGTGTCACCAGGGAGGAGCCGGAGTCCGACAGGTTATTGACGGCATCAGCCGTGATGGCAATACTGCCGGAAAGTGTGCCGACGATGATTTTTATAACAAACAGCACAAGGTTTGTGGCAATGCCGACAACACCGGCAAAATTCCCGTAACATCTGCGGACGGCCGGGTCTGAGATGTTCTCGGGATTTTTGATAAAAGCTTTGATCAATAAATTCGTCAAGTCCGAATTTCCCCTTCCAGGAAAAAAATACACCTGCGGAACACATATCTGTCCCACAGGTGTGATTTATTCTCACATTCTGCTGCCTTCGGATGAAGGCCCGGCCCCACGAACCCATGCCGGGTTCATCGCCTGCTCAGTTTGTACTGTTGCCACACATATTGTGTGCTAAAACGCAGTGCAAAGAGATAATGTTATTATACGGGACCGAACAGAGGCTGTCAAGCGAAAAAGGTTATCTCTTCCATATCTCGCCTGTGTCCAGCCCCCAGCTTTTGAACAAATCGTCATAAAACTGCGGGCGCGGGAAGTCGTAATCCATCTCCATGTGCAGCTGGCGGTAGCCAAAACCCACATTGGAGAGAATCGTAAGACCTGCCACA
>CAZVLO010000137.1:6009-6589 GCA_964628265.1 uncultured Papillibacter sp. | reverse complement strand
GATGCAGAACTGCGACCGGATTATCACAATGTATCGGGGTCAGGTTGTCGACGAGTTTGTAAATGACGGTCTGGCGATGAGCGAGCTCTTGGGATCTGTGCTGGGGCAGCCTTCTGACGCCGCATCCGGTAATTTTGTGGACGGTTCCTCTGGCAAATCCATAGAATCCGAACAGGCGGAGCTCCTCCCTAAAGAGAGGCATGCGGTGAAACCGCGCAGCGATTCCAGCTTGGGTTATGAGGAAAAACAGGCGAAGCTTAACGTCGCCAAGGCAGAGGCGCAGAAGCGAAAAAAGCGTAACCAGCTTTTCTTCAATATGCTTTTGTGGAGCGTGCCGATTTTCACCGTGCTGCTGATTCTATTCTTCGCATTCCAGAGCGATAATTTTATTTCGATTCGGAATCTGCAGAATTTCTCCAAGCAATTCGGCATTTTGATGATAGTAGCATGCGGACAGGCATTGGCACTCATCACTCGGGGCATCGATATGTCTATCGGCGCCATGATGGCATGGACCAGCATGGTGCTTGCCGGCGTCACAGTGGCTACGGGCAGTTTTACCCTAGGTCTTGTGGCTGCG
>CAZVLO010000137.1:5657-5999 GCA_964628265.1 uncultured Papillibacter sp. | reverse complement strand
TGTCATAGGCGGAATCGGAGCAGACTCGTTTATTATAACACTGGGTATGATGTACGTTTGTCGCGGACTGGCTCTAACGGTTAACGAGGGGCAGCCTTTCACGGGACTCCCCACTTGGTTTGCCGTATTGGCGAAAGGCGACATCGTTGGCGTACCGCTCATGTTTATCTATGCTGTAATAATCGCTGTTCTGTTTCAGATTGTTTTGACCAGGACCCGGGCTGGGCGACATATCACAGCTCTGGGAGGCAATAGGGAAGGAGCCATTTTTTCCGGCGTGAATGTCAATCTGCGAATGGGAACGACGTTTATGCTTTCCGCATGTCTGGCAGGCTTGGCGGG
>CAZVLO010000137.1:830-5647 GCA_964628265.1 uncultured Papillibacter sp. | reverse complement strand
GGGTATCATTATGGCGGCCCGTATGTTCTCCGGTCAGCCAAACATGGGGATGAGCTCGCATCTTGAGGCCGTAACAGCCGCCATACTTGGTGGAATCAGTCTGGCCGGCGGACGCGGCGATATAGCGGGCGTAGTGTTAGGCGCTGTGCTGCTGACGACAATAAATAACGGTATGAACCTTACCGGAGTGGCAACATACACGCAGGATACAGTACTGGGAATGGTGTTGATATTCGCTCTCGTTCTTGATCGGCTGAGGCAGATTGCGATAGAGAAGATAAAATAAATCCCGGAGGGAGTTAGAATGAAGCCAAACGCCGAAGCACCTGCTCAACAGGAGATAGGAAGTAAGCATACATAGTAGTACAAAGGAATTTAAAAGGTGAGGTAAGAATGAAGTTAAAAAAAATGACTCTTAACATAAACGGTGCAGACAGAGCTTTTATCTGCGATCCAGAAAATGACACGCTGGCAACCGTCATCCGGCGGTTGGGGCTGACAGGTACGAAAGTCGGCTGCGGAGCGGGTTTGTGCGGCAGCTGTTCTGTTATTCTGAACGGAAAAGTGATACGCTCCTGCACGAAAAAGATTAAAACTGTGCCGGAGTACAGTATTGTGATGACCATTGAAGGCATCGGTGCACCGGGACGTCTGCACCCCCTGCAGGTGGCTTTTATGAACAGCGGCGCTGTCCAATGCGGTTTTTGTACGCCCGGATTTATCGTTTCGGCGTACCAGCTGCTTCAGGAAAATTCGTCTCCCAGCAGGGAGGAAGTACGTGACTGGTTTTATGAACACAGGAATATCTGCCGATGCACAGGGTTCAAGCAAATTGTTGATGCGGTGATGAAAGCGGCTGAAGTGCTGCGCGGCGAACGAACAATCGAAGATATTACTTTCAAAGCACCTGAAGACAAAGAATACTACGGAAAGCCGTTAGTGCGCCCTGCCGCTCTGGCCAAGGTATGCGGTTTGGCAGATTACGGTGACGACATTGAACTGAAGATGCCGGAGGGAACGCTTCATGTAGTTATGGTGCAGCCGAAGCTCACGCACCATGCGAAAATATTGAAAATCAACACGGCGGCAGCGGAAAAAATGCCCGGCGTTTACAAAGTTATTACTCATAAGGACGTTACGGGCTCGAACCGCCTCTGCATGTGGCAGATTCTGCCGCGCAGCATTGCAACTAAGCAGACGCACGTACTGCTTGCAGAAGATAAGATTTTCAACTACGGGGATATTATTGCTCTTGTCGCAGCTGATACGAAGCAGCATGCGAGGGACGCCGCCGCAAAAGTAACCATGGAATATGAAGAGCTGCCTGCGATGCTGAATTATCTCGATGCGGTGTTGCCGGATGCCCCAAGGATTCACGACGACCACCCGAATATATGGGTCTGGCAGCCGACCGTCAAGGGAGCGGGATATGATACCGCCGAGCTGTTCAAAACGGCCCCGTATGTTGTAGAGGGCAGCTTCTATTCTTCCCGTGAGCCTCATATGCCTATCGAGGGAGACACGGTTCAGGCTTATTTTGATGAGGAAGATACGTTAACGGTTCAATGCAAGGCGCAGAGCATTTATGCGAATATCGGTGACATTGCCGAAGCGACTGGGATACCGGCCGAAAAGGTGCGTGTTATACAAAATCCGACCGGCGCGACTTTCGGCTGGGGCATCGCCGCTGCGACCTATTCGCTGGCTGCCATCGCCTGCATTGCCTGCGACAAAATCCCTGTCGCTTTCTCCATGACGTGGCCGGAATACATGGCTTACAGCGGCAAGCGCTCTCCCGCATATACCAATACCCGCCTTGCCTGCGACAAAGATGGCAAAATCATCGCAGCGGAATGGGACAGCGGTATGGATCACGGCGCTTACAACGAACTGGGTGACGATATTATCACGCGTATAGCCCGCTTCATGTACTTCCCCTATAATGTCCCGAACGTGTTGGGTCTTGCCCGCTGCGCCTGTACGAACCATAGCTACGGGACTGCTTATCGAGGCTATGGTTCGCCGCAGGCTTACACGGCATCCGAAGCTATGATGGACATGATGGCAGAAAAAATAGGTCTCGATCCTTTTGAGTTCCGTTGGAGGAACATTGCCCGGCCCGGAGATCTGAACGTTAATTCATTCCCGTTTGTCATCTATCCGATGGAAGCGATTATGGAGCGTATGCGGCCTGTCTATGAAAAAGCCGTAGCAGACGCAAAGAAATATAGCACTCCCGAGAAGCGGCGAGGTGTCGGAATCGCCTGGGGCGGCTACAACGTTACCGAAGGGGTTTCGGACCAGTGCAAAGTGGCCTTGGAACTGCGCGAAGACGGAAAGTTTGTCAAATACGATACATGGCAGGATCAAGGACAGGGCGGCGACGTCGGTTCGCTTATTGTTACGTTGAAAGCACTGCAGCCATACGGCGTTACGCCGGACGACATCGTACTCATTCAGAACGACAGCAAATTCTGCCCGGATAGCGGCAACAGCGCATCGAGCCGTTCCCATTTCATGAACAGCTGGGCGACAAAGGAATGCGCTGACAGGCTTTTGAATGCCATGCGCAAGCCGGACGGAACCTACCGGACGCATGCCGAGATGGTTGCGGAAGGCATCCCGACGAAGTACGAGAATCAGGTTCTCAATAAGAGCTTCAACTTGTCGCGGATGAACCCGAACACGGGCATCGGCAATCCGACGCCGGACTACACGTATGCTTTGTTCCTTGCGGAAGTCGAGGTTGATACGGCAACGGGCAAAACGAAAGTCCTGCGCTATACCTGCGTAGACGACGTGGGCGTTATCGGCAATATAGACGCAGTGAACGGTCAGGCGTACGGCGGTATTTCGCACTCTATCGGGTTTGCGCTGTCAGAGAACTACGAGGACGTAAAAAGACACAGCAACATGGCAGGAGCTGGAATTCCAACGATTCGTGACATTCCTGATGATATTGAGTTGATTCACCTGTGTACGCCGCGGGAAACCAATCCATTCGGTTCTTCAGGCGCCTCGGAGGCTTATCAGTCAAGCGGCCACATGGCAGTCATTAATGCCATTAGCAATGCAACCGGCGTGCGGATCTACGAACTGCCCGCAAGCCCAGAAAAGGTGAAGGAGGGCTTGGACGCACTGGCACAGGGGAAGAAAGCTGAGCCGCCGAAGAAATATTTCCTCGGCTCCGACTTTTACGATGAGATGGAGAACATACGCAACAACCCGATGTAAAGCACCGCGGTCACATAGCGATACGTCACCGGAAAAGCGAGCTTTTCCGGTGACGTACCTTTGCAGGGCTCAAGGGAGCAGCTAATAAAAGGTTTAAAAATCAGATTTAATTACGGAGAGCAAAATGAGTGATATTTTTACGATGGGTATTGACATCGGCTCTACTGCTTCTAAATGCATAATAATGAAAAACGGCGATGAAATAGTTGCAAAATCATTGGTTGATGTGGGAGCGGGAACTAGTGGGCCCGAAAGAGCAATACAGGCTGTTTTGGCCGGCGCCAAATTAGAAATGAAGGATGTTGCCCATGTATTGTCAACCGGTTATGGAAGGCATTCTATGGCGGAGGCGGATTCTCAAATGAGTGAATTGTCCTGTCATGCCAGGGGAGCATATTTTCAGTTTCCGAATGTGAGGACCATTATCGATATCGGAGGCCAGGATGCAAAGGTTTTGCGACTGGATGAAGATGGCATGCTGATCAATTTTGTCATGAACGACAAATGCGCTGCGGGAACAGGAAGGTTCCTTGATGTGATGGCCAGAGTCCTTGAGGTCAGGATCGATGATCTGGAGAGTTTGTCTGAGGAGTCGACAAAAGACGTTACAATAAGCTCTACATGTACAGTTTTTGCAGAGTCCGAGGTCATATCCCAATTATCCAGAAACACTGATAAAAGGGATATCATACGCGGTATACACCGTTCTGTCGCAAGCAGAGCCGGTGCGCTTGCAAAAAGGATCGGACTTTTAGACGATGTTATAATGACCGGCGGTGTCGCACGAAACCGAGGCGTTCTTAAAGCATTGGAAGAGGAATTGGGCCATAAAATATATACATCCGATCTGGCACAATATAACGGTGCTTTGGGAGCCGCTTTATTTGCATATCAAAAGTCACAGTTATAAAAATTGAGAGGAAATGAGGGATGAAAATGGCGGAAACAGTAAAAAATGAAAAAGTACCGACAGAAAAATTGCCGGCAAAAATAATGTTAAGAAATATCGTTGATAAAGCGTACGCAGAAGCATGGGAAGCCAAGGAAAGAGGCGAGCCGGTAGGGTGGTCGACATCTAAATTCCCTGCAGAAATAGCAGAAACACTTGGCCTTAAAGTGTGCTACCCTGAGAATCAGGCTGCGGCAATCGCCGCAAAGCATGGAGGCCAGCGTATGTGTGAATATGCGGAAGCCATGGGCTATGACAATGATATTTGCGCATATGCGAGAATTTCGTTTGCATATGCCGCAGGAGCAGAATGTGAAGAAAAGCCGATGCCTCAGCCTGATTTCATGTTGTGCTGCAATAATATCTGCAACTGTGTGACGAAATGGTATGAAAACATTTCCCGCATGCATAATATTCCTCTCATCATGATCGATATACCATATAACAATACATATGAAGCGAACGAAGAAAACGTGGTATATATCCGCGCTCAGTTTGATGACGCCATCAAACAGCTTGAAAAAATTGCGGGCAGGAAATTCGATGAGAAAAAATTCGAAGAAGTATGCGCCAATTCGAACCGAACGGCAAGAGCCTGGCTCAAAGCCTGTGCTTATTGTCAATATGAGCCGTC
>CAZVLO010000137.1:0-786 GCA_964628265.1 uncultured Papillibacter sp. | reverse complement strand
AGTATCTGTAACTGCCCGCTGCCGCAAGGAGTCGGCAGAGGCTTTCGAAGCCCTGGCTGCGGAATATGAGCAGTCTGTGAAAGATGGGACTTCCACCTGGCGCTATCCGGAAAAGCACCGTATCATGTTTGAAGGAATACCATGCTGGCCGGATCTTCAAAATCTGTTCAGACCTTTGAAGGATAAAGGAATCAATACGACAGCGATTGTCTATGCACCTGCCTTCGGATTTGTATACAACAATATGGATGAAATGATGAGAGCTTACAGTAAAGCGCCGAACTCCGTTTGTCTGGAAACCGGTGTTGAATGGCGTGAAGGCATTTGTCGTGAAAACAAGGTGGATGGTATTATGGTTCATTATAATCGAAGCTGTAAACCATGGAGCGGCTACATGCCGGAGATGGAGAGACGTTTCAGAAAAGATCTGGGCGTAGGGGTAGTGGGCTTCGACGGAGACCAGGCAGACCCTCGGAACTTCTCAAATGCACAATACATTACCCGTGTCGAGGGATTGTATGAAATTATGGAATCGAAAAAGATGGGAGGACAGAAAAAACAACTGGATAGAGTTGTTGCAGAAGGGAAAAAGGTTATCGGATGCTATCCATATTATGTCCCTGAAGAATTGGTATACGCCACAGGCATGGTCCCTATGGGATTATGGGGCAGGTCGGGCAGCCCTAATAAGGCAAAAAAATATTTCGCGGCTTTTTATTGTTCATTGGTGCAGATGAACATGGAAATGGCCTTGAATGGGGATCTGGATAAACTGTCTGGAGTGAT
>CAZVLO010000136.1:5726-6651 GCA_964628265.1 uncultured Papillibacter sp. | reverse complement strand
GGTCAAAGAACAGGCTTTCGAGCAGCGACTCGGAGCTCTCCACCGTGGGGGGATCGCCCGGGCGCAGCTTGCGGTATATCTCGATCAGGGCCTCCTCGCGCGTCGCGCAGGCGTCCTTGTCCAGCGTCGCCGTAATGCGCTCGTCGCTTCCGAAGAGCTCTTTGATCTGCGCGTTTGTCACGCAGCCTGCAACGATCTCCTGCGTGGAAGACAGCCAGGTGTGGGGATTGTTCGGGTTATAGCGGCCAAGCGCCTTTAAAAGCAGCGTGACCGGAAGCTTGCGGTTTTTATCAATGCGGACATAGAAGATGTCCGTCGCGTCCGTCTCATATTCCAGCCAGGCGCCGTGGTAAGGGATCGCCGTCGCGCCGTACATGGAGGTCTGAGTCTTGTCGGTCTTCTTGTCAAAATAGACGCCCGGAGAGCGCACAATCTGGGAGACGATGACGCGCTCCGCGCCGTTTATGATAAAAGTGCCGCCGGCGGTCATGAGCGGAAAATCGCCCATGAATATCTCCTGCTCCTTTATCTCCTCCGTCTTCTTGTTGCGGAGGCGGACGCGCACTTTCAGCGGCGCCGCATAGGTGGCGTCCCTCGCCTTGCACTCCTCCTCTGTGTACTTGGGCGGCTCATCCATAGAGTAATCTATGAAACTGAGCTCCAGATTCCCGGAATAGTCCGTAACTGCGTCTACGTCCTTAAAAACGTCCTTAAGCCCCACGTCGAGGAACCATTTATACGAGTTTTTCTGGACCTCCAGGAGATTGGGCATCTCTCTGATCTCTGTGGTGCGGGCGAAGCTCTTCCTGAGCGTTTTGCCGTAGTACACATCCGTTGGCATGTGGCATGCACTCCTTTGCGCTAAAATATAAACGCCCGGCACGGTTGTCAATATTTCTTGATTGCTTCTTGATTTCCCGGCCGG
>CAZVLO010000136.1:819-5624 GCA_964628265.1 uncultured Papillibacter sp. | reverse complement strand
ATAATTTCGGCGGGAACTCCCGCCGTTTTTTGCTGCCCGGATATTATTTTTGCCCCCCGCCCCGTCGGCGAGCCCATCTCGCGAAAAGGTCCGGCCTGTGCGGAGGCAATTCCCGCCGCGGGTTGCCGTGTAGGCTGCTCGCTGCGGGAGACAAGGCCCGCCCTACAGGCCTAAGCGCCGGGAAGCTCATTTCCCTTTTGAGAAACCTCCGGCAAGGCGAAACTTTTATATTGACAACAGACCGTTTTCTGTTATAATGACACATGCGCCAGCGGGGCGCTTTTAATATCAAAATGCGGGAGTGCTGGAATCGGCAGACAGGCAGGCTTGAGGTGCCTGTGTCTATTAACGGGCGTGTGGGTTCAAGTCCCATCTCCCGCACCACCCTAAAACACTTTGGGTGTTCATAAGGACAAAAACAGGCTGGTAGTTACCAGCCTGTTTTTGTTTATGCGCATTTCATTTTGCATCCTTGTCTGCTATAATTTAATCTGCATAACAGCGATTTATATAGTAGTTTTACACCAAGATTTGATTATAATCCGGAATGGAACCAGCGTTGCAACCGCCGGTTGACAAATCTCCAAGTACAGATGGTGGCGACGCAACCATCCGATTTCTTACAATGACAGTACCAAATGAAAGGGGTATCAGTCATGAATATCGCAGACAGAATTCAAAACTTAAGAAAAGCAAAGGGAATTTCACAGGAAGAATTGGCAGACAAAGTTGGCGTATCGCGTCAGGCTGTATCTAAATGGGAAAGCGAGCAGAGCGTCCCTGATTTGGATAAGATCATTATTATGAGTGAATATTTTGATGTGACAACGGATTATATCCTCAAGGGCATCGAGCCGGCGGCCCATAAACAAGGAACGCACGCCGTTTTAACCAGCAGAATCCTGTACATTGCCTCAACTGCTTTCCTTGCAATCGGTTTGTTTTGCGCATTCGGCGCTTGGTATGAACAGCAGACGGCGGATAGCATTTGGGGGGCAATGATTATTCAGGCTGTTGGTGCGGCGGGGTATTTCATTAGCAAGCTGTTATCAGACACAAAAGCTTCGTTTGCGGTTAATTGGGCGAATATTCTGCTGGTCATATTTATGCCGCTCAGCTTAATTGTCGCCGTTTGTTTTGGAAGGGTCGCCGCGCCATATCCGACAGATATTATCACCGGTGTTGTGTTTACCGCAGTATATTTAATGATAGCTTGCGCGAGCTTTGCGATTCTGAAAAGGAGGTCTAAGGTAGCATAACAGGCATGCTGCAAATTTCAATTTGCCGGCGGGATTGGCGTATACACTAGCGTAATATTCGCTTGCTCGTGCCGAAAAGCCTTATTCTATGCGGGTATGCGAGTTGGTCCTTATGAACACTCCCGCCAAAGCAAAAAGAGAAATTCTTCCTGCCCTTTTTTGGTTTTGTCTTCTCCGCCGCAAAAGAGCCGATGTTCCTGCTTTCGCAGTTGCATCGGCTCTTTTTAAAAGCTTGGATTGTCAAACGAGCACAGGGATCATTGACTCAGTTCGTTTATTTGAACAGCAGGTTTGGCAGCCAGAGTACCACAGCCGGGACATAGGCAACCAGAAAAGCGCATGCAATCAGCACGATAACAAACGGCCACATCTCCCGCAAAAAGCTCTCCGTCTTGATCTGGCCGACTTTACAGGTCAGGAACATACCTACGCCGACAGGCGGCGTATAGAGGCCTATCGTGACGACCAACGCCTCCAGAACACCGAACTGTATCAGATCCATGCCGATACTGTTTGCGATCACCATTAATATAGGCGTCATCATAATCATGATCGCCGTCGTCTCCAGGAAACATCCGAGGATCAGAAGAGCAACCATCACCAGCAGCACGATGAGATTGTAACTTGAGGTAAAAGCCAGCAGAGAAGCGACCACTCTTTGGGGTATCTGCTGCTCCGTGATCACAAGGCCAAACACCGCGGCACAAGCGATAATCAGCATCGTCGTAGCGCACAGGAGAGCCGCCCGCTCAAGCATGACCCAGAATCTCTTGAAGCTGATGTTGCGATAGAAAATGAAGCCCAGGAACATGGCATAGAGCACCGCCAGGCAGGCCGACTCCGTCGGGGTTACGAACCCTGACAGAAAACTGCCGATCAGAAGCACAGGCATCAGGATCGCCGGCAAAGCTTTAATGAAACCGCGAAGCAACTCCTTGAAGCTGGCCCTGTCCTCCCGTTGATAATGACGTTTTTTTGCTACAAAGTACACATAGATCATCATTGTCAAACCCACAAGGACCCCCGGAACGATGCCGCCGAAGAACAGTTTAGAGATCGATACGCCCATGATCGAGCCAATCAGCACCAGAGGAACGCTCGGAGGGGTAATGGGTCCAATCGAGGAAGAAGCGGCGGTGACCGCTCCTGAAAAAGGCCGGCTATACCCCGCCTTTTCCATCGCACGTATTTCAATTGCGCCCATGCTCGCGATATCATTCACCGCCGTGCCTGACATGCCGGCTACAATCATGGAATTTACAATGTTCACCTGGGCAAGGCCGCCGGGGAGATGGCGAACCAGGGCACTCGCAAAATCGAATATTTTGTCGCCGATTTCCGTCTCCGTCATCAGCGCCCCGGCGCACATAAAGAATGGGATCGCAAGCAAGGTAAACGAATCCAGTCCGTTCACCATCTTCTGCGCGATTGTTATGGCGACATTGGTCTCATCTACCAGGAGCATGATGATCGAAGAACCGCCGAGCGCAAAAGCCACCGGAACACCGACCAGGATAAGCGCTACAAACAAAATCCATATGATCGCAATCATTTCAGGTTCATCCTCACTTCCTGATCCATTTCAGCCAATGTCTTAGTCTCATCCACAAGGGCGCTGGCAGTCGTGTCCTCTCTTTTGCCAAGCAGGATGAGTATTGTGTCCCATATGTCGCAAAGACTGTAGATCAGCATGATTGCAGCTCCGACCGGCAGCGCGGAATAAACAAAAATACGGGGGATTCCTGCCGCAGGCGAAACAAAATTCAGTACGAACTTATTCATGCAAAGCATGACGCCGAAGTATATTACATAAGAGCAGAACGCCGATATGAACAAGTCACTGAAAAGATGCACCCATTGGCGGACTCGGGGCTTAAATTTTACGTAGAACAGGTCCACCATCAGGTGATCGCCCTTGTATAATACTACAGGGCTGCCAAGAAACGTCAACCATATCAGGGTATATTTGGACACCTCCTCGGTCCAGGAAGTGGGTATCTTGAGGAAACTGCGGCCAACTGCCTGTATGGTGACTATAATAATCATCGCCAAAAGCAGAGCGGCAGAGATCTTCGTAAGGACAAAAACGCTTACTTTGATTATCTTTCTCATGGGCAGCCCCTTCTTTCAGACAGCTTTTAGTACTTAAGGTTCAGAATGCTGTTGTAAAGCTCCTCGGAGAAATATCCCTGAGTCACGAAATATTTGTATACATCCGCGCTGGCCGCTCTGAAAGCATCCATATCGACTTCGTCTGCCCGGACGCAATGTACGCCTGCTTTTTCGAAAGCTGTCCAGGCATTCTCGCTGACTTCTTTGAAATGTGACCAAGTATAGTCCGACAGGTCCTGGGAGGCTTTGTCGATAACTTCCCTCTGCTCATCGGTCAAAGACTCATACCAGGTGTTATTCGCGGTCAAAAGGCATGTAACGGCCATATGGTTGGTCTCCGTGCATTCGCCGATGATTTCCTGGAAGTTCGCGGCGTAGAATTCGGTGATGGAGTTCTCCGCGCCTTGAGCCGCGCCTGTGGACAGGGAGGTATAGAGCTCGCTCCAGGTGATGGTAACCGGCGAGGCGCCCATGGCCTCCAGCCACTTCACATTGGCTGTGGACTCAGGGCTGCGGATCAGAAGGCCCTTCATATCGGAAGGGGCATAGACGGCTTTGTCCAGCGTGACAACGCTGCGGAAGGGCCTGTAGCAATAGCCCATTACGCGCACGTCCGCATTGTCGATGAGGCTCTGCTTGATCTCTTTGATTCCGTCGTTGTCGCCCTCTAGGAAAGCGTGCTTATGGTCATAGTCCTTGAAGATGAACGGCATGCCCACCACGAGGCATTTCTTATCCAGGTTGGCATAGATATCAAAACCAATGCTCATCGCCATGTTAATGGTGCCAAGGCCCACGCCCTCAACGATGTCGGTTGAGGAACCAAGCTGACTTGCGGGGAAAAAATCGACCTTCATGGTTCCATTGGAGTATTTCTCGACGTTCTGCTGGAACAAAAGACCGGCTTGATATTCGTACAGGTCGGGGTTCGCGGCCGTAATAGACGCCAGCTTAAAGGTCAGAACCTCGTTGCCGGAAGGCGTAGCTGCAGGTGTTGTTGTGGCGGGAGGCGCAGAGGTAGTCGCAGAGCCTTGTGTGGTAGTGGCGGGAACGGTTTCGCCGCAGCCAGCTAAGGGGATACAGGCAAATACGACGCAGAGTAAAAGAGCAATGATCTTTTTCATTTTTGACACCTCCATTTAATTTACTTGATTTTTTGCCTTAAACCATCGAAGCCTGTTCTGAAATCGTTCAACAAACAACAATCCTTGTCCCGAAAAATCATAGGCGCGGGAAGGAT
This sequence comes from uncultured Papillibacter sp., assembly GCA_964628265.1. Taxonomy (GTDB): domain Bacteria; phylum Bacillota; class Clostridia; order Oscillospirales; family Oscillospiraceae; genus Sporobacter. The sequence continues at coordinate 1,013 of CAZVLO010000136.1, read as the reverse complement.
TCCGACTCCGTGACCACGTCGATCACGGCAGGTTTCCCGCTTGACAGGGCTTTCAGCAGGGCCGGCCTGATGTCGCCGGGCTGCCTGACTCTTATACCCAAAGCACCCATATCCGCAGCTAGTTTTACAAAGTCCGTGTCATTGAAGCGGTACTGGACGTCCTCCTTCCCCTCCTCGCCCCTATAAGCCCTTCG
>CAZVLO010000136.1:0-809 GCA_964628265.1 uncultured Papillibacter sp. | reverse complement strand
TGTTATTGTTGACGACTGTTACCGTGGGGATGTTGCAGCGCACCGCAGTCTCCAAATCGCTCATGTGGTACCAGAACGCGCCGTCGCCCGTAAAACATATGACGGGGCGCTCAGGGTTCGCGCATTTAGCTCCCAGAGAGGCCGGGAATGCCCACCCCAGCGAGCCGGCCGCGCGATAAAATGCCTGGTCCGGACTGACGATATCGATGAGAGTTCCCGCCCATATTGCAGAAAAGCCGGTGTCCGCAAACAAGATTGCATTCTGGGGCAAGACCGCGGAAATCTCACGGCAGAGCCGTTCCGGACGAATGGGAACGGAATCGGAACGGCATTCCGGCTCTATCTTCTCCAGGAATTCCCGGACATGGCTTTGAGCTCGCCTGCTCCATGATTCATTCTTTCTGATGCCATGAAGCTCCTGATTAAGGTCCTCAAGCGCCGCCCGGGCATCTCCCAAAACCGGGATGGCGCCGCGGTAATTCCGGCCCAGCTCCGCGGGATTGATATCAAGCTGGATAACTGCCGTATCCTGTGTCGGAAGGGTCCAGTTTTTGGTCACCTGATCACCTGTATTGCACCCAATGAAAAATACCAGATCCGCTTCCGACACGACTTGATTCGCACATGGGCGGCAATATGTACCTACCGGTCCGACATACAAAGGATGGTTATCCAGAATAATCCCTTTTGCATCCATTGATATGGCAACAGGCATGTTCAGCGCTTCAGCCAGTTTTTTCACTTCAGCGTGGGCTCCGGAAACCACCGCTCCCCTGCGAATGTACGATTACGATTAATCACAATTATTG
>CAZVLO010000135.1:5472-6757 GCA_964628265.1 uncultured Papillibacter sp. | reverse complement strand
ATGGTATCGGCTTCAAGCGTTCCCTGTGAATGTTCAACGCTGCTTGGGGTGATGCGCGTCACCTTCACGTTAAAGCGCGGCGTGATGCCGAGTGCGCGGAATTCGGCGGTAATGGCCATGCCGTGAATGCGGTTCCCCTCGGCATTGAGGGCGGGGGCCTGCTCGAGAAGCGCCACATCACGGCCCAGACGCTTTAAGTAGATGGCAAGCTCCGCGCCCACGAGACCGGCGCCGATGATAACGACGCGCTGTCCGGCAAGGTCCGGGTTCATGTAGACTTCAGCGGCGGCAAGAGCGTGTTCGATGCCCTCAATGGGCGGTACGAGCGGCCTTGAACCGACGGCGGCGACAATGAAGTCCGGGCGCAGCTCCAGCGCCAGTTCCGGCGTGACCTCCGTGTTGAGACGGAGATCGATAGGGGCTTTATGTATCAGGGATTCCTGCAGGGCGATATAGTCGGCCACATGCTTTTTAAACGGGACATGTTCTTCGCATCGGATGCCGCCGCCCGGACGCGATGACTTTTCACAGAGGGTGACGTCGTGACCGTTTGCCGCCGCGGTCAGGGCGGCCTGCATACCGGCAATGCCGCCGCCAATTACCAAGACGCGCCTTGGCTCCGCCTTCGGCAGGGCGGCGAGCGCTTCCGGCTCGCGGCCTGTTTCGGGGTTTAAAGCGCAGTAGAAGCCGCTCATCAGCTTGGACCAGCAGCTCATACAGCGCAGGCACTGGCGAATTTCGCCCTGACGCCCGTCCCGGGCCTTGTTGGGCAGGTCGGGGTCGCATAAAAGCTCCCGCGCCAGCGCAACGAAATCGGCTTTGCCGGTTCTGATGATCTCCTCCATCATCATAGGGTCCGAGAGGGAGCCGACGGTTGTAATCAGAGAATTCTTTACGTGTTTTTTGATCTCGGCGGCGTATTTGACGTTGATGCCGTCCTCCTTAAACATCGTGGGACAGGTGGCGAGCCAGTGGTCGTTACTGAGACTGCCGTGGACGCCGACGGAGACGTGGATGATGTCTGCATGGCCGTCCAGAAACCGTGCGTACTCGATGCCGCCGTCCAGATCGTACCCGTCTTCAAATTCCGAGCCGCTGATGCGGATTTCAACGGGGAAGTCCCTGCCGCAGGCATCGTGGATGGCGTCGCAGACGGCCACGGCGAAGCGAGCCCTGTTTTCGGCGCTGCCGCCCCAGCGGTCGGTGCGGAAGTTGTAAAAGGGGCTGAAAAACTGCTGGGGCAGCCAGCCGTGGCCGCCGTGTATCGTGACCATGCCAAAGCCGC
>CAZVLO010000135.1:0-5433 GCA_964628265.1 uncultured Papillibacter sp. | reverse complement strand
TTCCTCGCTCATGGCGTGACAAAACTTGCCGGGGTCAACCTCGCCGTCGGAGGGGCCGTAGCCGGTATGGGAATACCGCCCCGCGTGGCACAGTTCCGCCGAGGCAACGGCGCCGTGGCGCGTAATGCCGTCACTGAGGCGGCTGAGCCACGCCATGCTTCTGAAATCAGACAGATCGATGCACAAGCCGCCCCGGGAGCCGCCACCGGGGTGATCCACCTGACATTCGCCGACGGTCACCTGTGCCGCGCCGCCCATGGCCTTGCGGGCGTAGTAAAGAAGCGTCCTGTCGGCAAGCGATTTGTCAGGTCTGATATCGGCAGCGCCGGTGGCCGACGCAAAAATCCTGTTGCGTAACACAACATTACCCACGCGAATGGGTTCAAAGTATAAGAGAACTATATGGCTATGGGGAAGATGCTTATTTTATTACGGATAATCAAGAAGCGTTGCAGAATGAATTTAAAAGTAACGGTGCAAAAATTGTTCGTCCTCTCCGGTTAACAGACTATAATAATTGGGAATTCGTATTAGAAGATATAGATGGACGGTGGATTGCGTTTGGAATGAAACAAGAATAACACTCTTGCTGTGTTACGCGGCACAGAAAAGCAAGAGCAGAGCTCTTGCCCTACATAGAGCTGTGAATGCGTTGCGGCACGGCATAGAAATAGGGCGGGGTTGCATGCGTTGCATGCCCGCCCTAAAAGCGCCAGTCTTATTCACATTTGATTCAATGCTTTAGATGGAGAAGCGAGCGACTCTCACAGCGCATACGCGAGCCTGTAGGCGCTGTCGATGACAGACATGAGATTACCGACCTTATTGGCGTCACCCAAGACGTGGACATTGGGCTTGGTTGTTTGGAATGGGTTGTGGGCGTTATAGCCTACCGACAGGATAACGGAGTCGGCGGAGAGGAACTGATCGCCTGTCCCGGTTTTGATCACGACGCCGTCAGCCTTGATTTCCTTGAGAGCGGACGAAATATGAACCTTGATATCGTGATACCGGATGGCCTCGCGGAGAAATTCGGAGTTGGCGGCGGAAAGACCGTTGATTTTCAGGATATCGTCCTGCATTTCTACGATCGCTGCTTTTTTGCCCTTCTGCGCCAGGTCGTAGGCGATTTCGCAGCCCGTGAGACCGCCGCCGATGACGACGACATTATTACCGGCTTTTTTATTATCCAGCAGATAATCGATGGCCTCAATCGTGTTTTTGCCGTCAAAGCCGGGGACGGGCAGCTTTTTTGGGACGGAGCCTGTGGCGACGACGATTTCATCGGCGTTCAGGGTGTTCAGCATCTCGCCGGTGATTTCGGTGTTCAGTTTGACAGGTACGCTGAGGTCCGTCAGCTGCTTGACGTACCACTTGATCAACGCCTCGTCGTGTTCCTTAAAGTCCGGCGCGGCGGCGGCGACAAAGACGCCGCCCAGGCGATCGCTCTTTTCGTACAGCGTCACGGAATGGCCGCGCAGGGTGCAGAGGCGCGCGGTCTCCATGCCGCCGATGCCACCGCCGATGACGGCGATTTTCTTTTTGACGGGGGCGGGCTTGAGTTCAAACTCCTTTTCACGCATGGTGACGGGATTGATGGCGCAGGTGCCCATGGGGCCGAAGCCGCAGGGATTACCCTTGAAGCGGCTGATTGGGAAGCAGCCGTTGTGGCAGCCGATGCAAGGCCGGATATCGGTGAGACGGCCTTCGCGAACCTTGTCGCACCAATCAGGGTCGGAGAGCAGCGCCCGCGCGATGCCGACGCCGTCCACCATGCCGCATTCAACGGCATGTGATGCGATATCGGGGTCATCCATCTTGCCGGCGCAGACGACGGGGATTTTAACGAAATTTTTAAGATAAGCGACCTCAGAGAGGTTGCAGGCTGTCGGCATATAGACGGGCGGATGCGCCCAGTACCAGGAGTCGTAGGAGCCGTTGTCGGCGTTGAGCATATCGGCGCCCGCCGCCTCAAGAATGCGGGCGGCCGCGGGGCTCTCCTCCATGCTCCGGCCAAATTCCGCATACGCTTCTCCGGGAAGCGCCCCCCGGTTGAAGCCGCGCATTTTGCTGGCCACGCTGTAGCGGACGGAAACGGGGTAATCGGAACCGCAGGTGTCTTTAATCGATTTGATGACCTCGGTGGCAAAGCGGAGGCGGTTTTCCAGGCTGCCGCCGTATTCGTCTGTACGGTGATTGGTGCCTGATATGGCGAACTGGTCCAAAAGATACCCCTCATGGACCGCGTGAATCTCGACACCGTCGATGCCCGCGCGTTTGCACAGCGCGGCTGTCTTGCCGAAAGCATCTATAATATCCTGAATTTCCCCGCGCTTCAGGCTCCGGTGCTTGATGGACGGATCCCAGACGTTGGGCAGGCCGTCGGACGGAGCAACCATCAGGTCCTTAAATGGCTCGGCGTTCATGTCCGCTCCGGGGATCATGAACTGCACGCGGCCGAAGCCGGCGCCCAGCTGCAGAAAGAACTTGGCACCGTGGGCGTGGATATCGTCCATCAGGCGCTTCATGGGCCCCATGAACATGTCCTCCGACTGATAGAGCCAATCGCCCATCATGCCCTGTACGCCGATAACGCCGGGGATCATGAGCCCCACATTTGCTTTGGCGCGGGCGACATAATAGTCATGCTTGCTCTCATCAAATTTACCGTCGAAGCCGATGGGGTTCGTGCCGCCCATAGCGCACAGGACGATCCTGTTTTTAACCGTAAGGCCGCCGATTTTCATGGGGGTGAAGAGTGCCTCGTATTGTCCTTTCATGCGTACCTCCGTGTGTCGTTATTTTTAATACCAAATTATCACAGCCGGAGATCGAATTCAACGTGCAAAAGCAGATAAAACACTCTTGATAATTGTTTAGATATAACCTATTCTTTACTCAAGAGCCATATTGTGTACAAGAGGGATATATTCATACTGTTGAAAGGCGGCGACTTTTATGACAGCAGAAAACCGAAAAAAATACGACGGGAAGCTGGGGCGCATTAATGACGCCATAGCACTTCGCGAGCCGGACATGGTACCAATCAAACCGCCGGCGGAGCTGTTCCCGGTGTACAACGCGGGGTACACCGTTGCAGAGGTCATTTACGACACGACGCTCACGAAAATGCGCAATGCCATCGTCAAGTACTTAAACGATTTCGACCCCGATACGGCGGCGGACACCGGATTCATATTCGCCGGGGAAGGGCCGGGAATGGAGATGTCCGCGCCGAAAAATATGCGCTGGGCCGGTATGCCCGGAAATATCATTGATGACAACTCCCTCCAGCAGTACATAGAGTTCCCGATTTTACTGGACGATGAATTCGAGGAGTTTTTTACCGACCGGACAGGCTTCATGCTGCGCAAAGGGGTACCGCGCACCTCGGCGCTTTTGGAGCCGCTGGCGATGCTGTCGGCGGGCGGCATTTTCGGCAGCGCGGAGACAGTCGCGGCGCAGTTTTCGGCCCCCAAATTCAGAAAAATGGTCGAGACACTTTGGAAGCTTAACGACTTTTATGCCGAATACCGTAACCGTTCGGCGGAACTGAATGCCGAAATCGAACAGATGGGCTATCCAAATTTGAGCGGCGGCATGGCAGGGGTTCCCTTTGACAGCTACAGCGATTTTCTGCGCGGGACGCTCCTGTCGCTTTCCGATCTTTACATCAACACGGAATATGTGGAGCGCTATATCGACGAGGAGATTGAAAAGACGCTGGCCATGATTCGGGCCACCAAAGGCCAAAATGAGGGCAAGCATGTCTTTATGGCCCTGCACAAGGGGATGGACGGCTTCATGAGTGACGAACACTACCGCAAATACTACTGGAAGCACCTGCAGCAGATCATCCTCGCCATCATCGACAGCGGCAAAATCCCGTATATCTACACAGAAGGGAAGTACAACTCGCGTCTGGACTGCCTCAGTGAGGTGCCGCCCGGAAAAGTATTCTACCACTTTGAGGATGTGGATATGGCCGCTGCAAAGAAGAAGCTCGGCGGCATCGCCTGCATCGCGGGTGGTTTCCCGGCAACGCTCCTGGATTGGGGTACACCGGATAAAGTCCGCGACGCCGTCCGACGCATGCTGGATGACTGCGCTCCCGGCGGCGGCTTCATCTTTGAAACCGGCTGTGGCCTCGGGAATTGCAGGCGCGAAAATGTCGTGGCCATGTTCGAAACGGTGAGAGAATACGGGAAGTATTGAACACAGCGTATTTACAAAAACAATTTTGTACGTTATGATGGTAATATATGAAATAATTGACGGAAATTTTGTGTATTCTAAGCCGAACCGCGAAATACGTCAAGATAATTTCGAGTATTAAGAGGAGGAATTTATATGTTGTCTTTGAAGGAGAATGTATTTGAGACCCTAAAAAACGGTAAGCCGGACGCATTTGTCAACGAGTGGGAACCTTTCCCCCAGGTATGGGATCCGGTTTTTTACTACATGAACCCCGTCGCACCGGGTCAGGAGGCAGTCAATCCGTTGGGCGTGAAGCTTTTCTGGGGCGTGGAAGAACCCGGTGCCATGCCGATTGTCAACGATGAAACGAAGGTTTGCCCGGATGTGACCGAGTGGCGGAAATACGTCAAGTTCCCTGACCTCGATGCCATTCCCTTCGACTGGACCCAGGCAAAAGCCGACGCGGAAAAGATCCGCGCCGAAGATAAGTTCGTCATGGTCTGGAACGTGACAGGCCTTTTTGAAACCAGCCACTTTCTGATGGGCTTTGAGGATACGCTGTGCAACCTGCTGCTGGAGCCCGAGGCCATGCACGAGCTCATCGCCGCCATTAAAGATTTTAAGTTAAAGCAAATTCAGCTGATCATCGATAACCTGAAGCCCGATGTGCTCATGTTCCATGATGACTGGGGCTCCAAGCACGCGCTGTTTATGGCCCCTGAGGTCTGGCGCGAATTTTATAAGGAACCCACCAGAGAAATCTACAGCCTTATGAAAAAGCATAATATCATCACCATGCATCACGCCGACAGTTATTGCCAGCCCATTGTCAAAGACATGGTTGAAATCGGCATCGATATTTGGGAAGGCATCCTGCCCTCCAACGATTTTCAGCAGATCAAGAAGGACACGGATTACAAACTGGTTCTGATGGGCGGCATTGACGCGTCAATCGTTGACCGCCGGGACTGGACCGAGGAGACTGTCCGGGCAGAGGTCGCGCGCGCCTGCAGTGAATATCACGAGGGCGGCATGTTCATCCCCTGCCTGACCTACGGCGGTGAAGGCAGCATCTTCCCTGGCGTGAACGACTGCATTATGGACGAAGTACGGAAACAGAGCAAGATTTATTTCAAATAAGGTTATGATAGAGATATCCCCGTCTAAAGACGGGGATATCGCAGACTGTAGACAAAGCCGCTTTCAGGTTATCCATGAAAGCGGCTTTGAGCAGTT
>CAZVLO010000134.1:4865-6817 GCA_964628265.1 uncultured Papillibacter sp. | reverse complement strand
CCCGGCGCAGTGAGGGCTTTCACAAGCTCGCTCTCTCCGGGAGGAATGACTGCGCCTTCGCTCATCAGCTTTTCCAGCAGCGTCATATCGCTGTCCTTGAGCTTGGCCGATAGAGCGCCTTCGGAGATGAGGACCACATCGGCGCGGAGAAAGTTATCAAGATGAACGCTCTCCGGCAGGATACCGACGCTGCGCGCCAGCCCCTCCGGCTTATCCCATGTAAACTGGCCGCCTGCCGCGTCGGAGTAGCCCAGCGCGCGGAGCACAAAGGTCAGGTACATCTGCGCGGAGGCTGTGCCTGTGCCGAACTCGGTGGCGGAGCTGCCCTTAGTCAGTCCTTTCTCATATGCGTAGCCCACTTCTTCATTTGCCCAGCCCGGTACGTCGGTAAAAGGATGCTTCCAGCTCCCGCCGTTCGCCTCGGCGTCCTTGCCTAAAAGCCTGATCAGCATGACCAGCGCCTCGGTACGGGAAGGGGCGCGGGTAAGGTCAAAGTTCGTGCTGCCGTCCGGGTTTGTGCCGACACCCTGAAACAGTCCCAGCGCCTTGAGCCGCAGAGCGGCTTCCATTTCCCTGACGAAATCGCGCCCACTATCGCCGCCGCCCGCATCAAGCTCCGGCACACCGTCGGCGCGGCCCTTGTGGTCAATGCTGCCGAGGAGCCGAAGCTCACCGCTCACGACCTCCACGCTGCTGTCCCTGCCGCTGGAAAACGCGCCGTTGACGGTCACTACCGCGCCGTTTGCGATGCGCAGAGCCGCTTTTTCCTGTATGTCAAGGCTCGCAAAGCTCGTATCAAAGTAGATATTAACCGGCGTGTGATTACCCTGAGTATCCGGTTTAATGACCGCCTCGCCGCCGATACTCTGTAAGCCTGATGTAAAGGTGAACGTACCATTGTTTACAAAGCTGTTTGTAACGATAAGTCCGCCGCCTCTTGTCACCTTTATGGACGAGCCGGAGGCGACGGTGAGATCGTCAGCGGACAAGACCACATCCTCCAGCACCGTGCTTCCGGTGAACACGCCGTCCTTTACCAGCCCGCGCTTTTGCGGCGGCTGCTGATTTGTCTGCCGCACGCTCTTAACTTCGCCGCCGTTTAGGACGACGACGCCATCCGCGTGTTCGATGCCGCCAAAATTGCCTTGAATATTGCCGTCGTTTATATAGGCGACGCCGCCTGTCATGCGGAGGCCGTAGCCCATGACGCCCTTAAATGTGCCGCCGTTTACGACGAGCGTGCCAAACTGATTGGTTTGCTCCAAGCCGTGTGTGCCGCCGGTCATCTCACCGGGGCCGTTTATCACCAGCAGCTTTGCCTCGCCGCTGGCTACCGGCGAGCCATTATCCGAAAACTCGCCGCCTGTCCGATAGCTGTATTTCAGCGCATGGCCGTTCAGGTCGATGGTATAACAGCCCTCGCCGAGATAGACGCCGATATCCCTGTCGGCGGCTGTCGCTGCTGTGAAAGAAATATCCTTTGTCAGCTTGACGTGCGCTCCCACATTGTTTTCCAGCGCGGCGCGCAGCTCGGCCGCCGTACCGACCTCCGTTATCGTACCTGCCGCTGTCGCCGTCATTGGCATCAGCGCAAGCAGCATGGCGACGCAAAGGATCGCCGAGAATAGTCTTGTCGTTTTCATGTTTACTCTCCACCCCTTTCGATTGGATACACCCGCGTCATACTTCCCGTAAGCTCGTCGATGATGACGGGACTCCACGCATCGGCGAAGCCCGTATCTCCGTCCTCCGGGTAGACCTCCAACTGCGTCTGACTCTCGCCGGAGCCGAAGCCCAGCGCGATCCGCATCCTTCCGGTATGCTCTGCGTCTGAGACGATAAGCGTACCTCGCGCGCTGTTGGCGCTGTCGAGAGACAGCCCCAGCTTTTCAATGGTGTCATACAGCGCGTTCAGTACGACGCTCTTTTCATACGGAAAGCACCGGCTCTGT
>CAZVLO010000134.1:0-4855 GCA_964628265.1 uncultured Papillibacter sp. | reverse complement strand
CACACAGTCCGGAAAGAGTGCAGGAGGATAAAAAGGGGGGTACAGTTTTAGTATAGGTGGCCCTGTACGGGCCTTTTGGCTTTGTAAAACCTCGCTTCCTGTGGTATAATTGAGCTACAATCATTGATGGGAGACGATGTATGCGAAGTGATAAAACCGCCCGGGTAGATGGGAAACATCTATATACCGCCGCGCTCATCGGACTGGGTTTTCTGTGGACAGGCACGGCCTATATCGCGCAGGCATACCGGCTGCTGGAGCTGGGCGTATCCGGCGGGACGGTAAACCTTGTGACCTGCGGAGCCTATTACGTCTGTCAGGCGGCGGGAGTAGGCGCTGTGGCGCTGTTGTTTCACAAACGCGCCTCTTTTGCCGGAGGGAAGGCGCTGCCTCTGTGCGCCACCCTGCTTGCGCTTATCTGCTCCGCGGCGGCTGAATACTCATCTGTTCTGTGGCTCGTTGTCACTGTGGGCGCGCTGCTCAATATAGCCATCGGGGTACTGTCCGGCTGCTATCTCACGAGGCTTGCCACCGACATTCCCCAGCAGAGGCGGGGACTTGTGTTCGGCGGGGCCTACGCCTTCGGCAGTCTCGGTACATGGCTCATATCCCTGCCGATAGGAGGTCGCTTCCTCTGGCACAGCGGCAGCTTCTTCGCCGTCGCCGCGCTTGCTCTTTTATCGGTATTTCTCCTGAAGCGGCTGGAGCCTCCCGCAAAGCCGGAGGACGGGGAGTACGGGCGCGCGGACTTCGGCAAAAAACTCATTCTCCTTGCCGGGGTGGTATTGCTTCTGCTTTCGATGGAGAACACGCTGGGCTTCGCTTTCCCGCTGGGCGGCGCACAGGACAGCGTATACATAGAGTTCACGCGGGTGTTTTACGGCGTCGGACTCATAGCCGCAGGTTTCGTAAGTGACAAGAACCGGCGCTGGGGCGCGGTCTGCTGTCTGGCAGCGCTGGCCTTTCCATTTGGGGCGTTGGCGCTGGGCGGCAGCATGGGCGGCGAGACGGCCATGTGGATGCTGGCTTACTTCTTTCTTGGTTTTTGGTCGGTCTATCGCATCCTCGTGTTCTCGGACATATCCGGCAAGACGGGTCTGCCCGTCTTTGCTGTGTTCGGGCTTTTTGTGGGGCGTCTCGGAGAGGCGGCGGGAACGCTGGGCGCGGCTGCCTGTACCGGCACGCCGCTTGTCGTGCTATCCGGTGCTGTATTCGTCCTGGTTATCGCACTTTTCTTTCTGCTGTATCAAAAGCTGTATGTCTCCGCAGTTTCCGCTGAGCTTCTTGAGCAGCAGAGGCTCGCCGAATATGTGCGGCGCTTTTGCCTCTCTGCAAGAGAACAGGATATACTGAGCCTCATTGTCAAGGGAATGTCCAACGCAGAGATAGCAAACGCCCTGTACATCACCGAAAGCACGGTCAAGTTCCACGCCGGCAACATCTTCAGGAAAGCAGGCCTGTGCAGCCGTCTGGAGCTTATTGCCGATTACAGGCTGGGACGCAAGACTGTGCGCTGACACGGAGCAAAGAAATTTGATAAACGCAGAGCCAATGACCGTGAGTTCGCGGGTTTATGGCTCTGCGTCTTTGCGTCTGAGCTTATTGCTTCGGGGCCGCGTACAGCTCATCCACGCTCATGCCGAAGTGTTCCTGCACATACTGCTCAAAGTAGGCCAGTGCGGGATAATACAACTCCTTGCCCTCAGAATCAAAGGCGTCGCCGAACATCCTATGCACGGTCTCAATGTCGGGGTATTCCCAGCCAAATTGGTCTTTTTCAGGATAGCATTCGTAAGAACAGCTTTCCCCATCTTTATCTATAGCTATGCGGTACATGCCCTCACTTGCGTGCCAGGTGATACGCAGTCTGTAGCCCTTGATATCGGTATCCATGAACTCGATGTTCCAGTCATCGGGGAAGTCGCCCCATTCCGGCCTTGCTATGGCGACGGATATATAGTGCGGGTCGCGCTGCTCATATACGCCGCATGTTCCGGCCTCGTCGAAGCCGAATCCCAAGTCGGTCAAAGAACCCTCAGCGACGGGCTGCAAGTGCTTATTCGATTGTGCGACGGTAATTGCGCCGCCCTCGCTGTCAACGATGAGCTTGTTGCCTATGGCGTTATTATAGGCGATATAGGTCTCCATGTTGCCATACCACTCCCACCAGTCGCTATTCACGTTTGCGGCGATATTCTGCCGGATTGTCTCAGCGTCGGGGACATAATAGACGACAGTGGTTTGAACTTCGTTCTTATACAGATTCACGCTGACGCCGCACTCGCTGAAATCTGTCGCGGTATCAAAATATGCGGCAATGGGAGACAGGGCCTCTATACTGTAGTTATCCTGCACAAGCTGGGTATATTTCTCCAGCTCGGCGTCGGGAACATAATAGGTCAGCTCGATGACGCAGCCCGCACCCGTAAAGCCTTGGTTGCCGTCAGATTCCACATATTCATAGCGGTCGTCGTCGGGGTTGGCCTGCCGGATGACGACGATACGACCGTCCGCGCCGGTGAACTCCAAGTATTCGCCGTTATTACGGTACGCCTCTACCAGCTCGTTCTTTCCGCCGTCGTCAAGTCCCAGCCCAGCAACATCCGCTTGAAAGGCGATACAGGCGTATACGGCGCTGCTTGTCATGGAGAGCGTAAAGGGATTTTTGCCTTCCAGTTTCGCAACGCCCTTTTCAAATCTGGCTTCAAAAACAGGGGTTGGCATATCCATGCCGAATGGATTGAACTCCGCGTCAAAAATGTCCATCGCCGCATAGGGTTCACGCTCCGGCGCGGCTTCCGGCGTTGGTTCTGATGTAGACTCCGGCGGCGTACTGCTTTCCGGCGTGGCAGGGGGATTCGTGGACGCCGGGGGCGATACCGGCGGCTCTGACGGTTCGATGGGCTGATTGGAGCAGGCCGCAAGCGTACAGATTAGCAGGACGGCGAGCAGGGCTGATATGGTCCGCTTCATGTTCATTCCTCCGATTTTTTAGTTATCTGAAAGCGTTGGAAGCACGATCACGCCTCCATGCTCACGTTCAACTACCCATTGATGGGCAAAGCTGCCTTCATATACGGTGATGTGTTCGATTTCGGCAAACTCCAAGCGGGTGTTGTTGATTTTGTTGACGCTTGCCGGAATGACCAACTCTTTTGGCAATCGGAGGGCAGTCAGGTCGATTTCTCCGATGACGTTCGGGAGTGTGACCTTAGTGCCGGAGCAGTGGCGCGCGGTTGCCCCCTCGTGGAACAGCACCGCATCATGATTTTCCAGCCACAGGTCGCCCAATGCCCTCATCAGCGCGTTTTCCAGCACCGACTTCTCCACAGGGTCTCCGTAGTGATACTCCGGGATGCTTTCTTCCGGCACAATGATGGATTGCGGCAGTGGCGATCCTTCGGCGGAGTACAGCGTTTCTATTACCTCGCCGGTGGCCGCATTTTCCAGAACAATGACCGCAGTGAGACGCATACCCTTCACGCCGTGTTCGAATGTTGCTTCCTGTTTCGCCTCGCCGTCCGTCACTCTGAGGATATACTCCACTTCGGCAAGGCTGTGGGGGCGGTGTTCGGGCGGGAGAAGCGCCGTGTAATCGTAAGTCGGCGCTGCTTTATCGACGGTGCCGTATACATGGTGATTATAGTCGTAATCCCATACGACAAGGTATTTTCCCGCCGGGGCAGTCCCGATAAAAGCCTGAATTCCATCGGCAGACAGGGATACACCGGCGCTGTTCATTTCAACGCAGGCTGTCCCATCGGCGTCGATGTATTGGAAGCTCTGCCAATCGTCCAAATACGCTATGATGTCGTTTGGCGTTTGAGGGTCATACACATTTACCTCGCAGCTTGCCTCCACGCCCCCGCAGGAGGCCGTCACTACGGCGCGTCCCGCTCCGGCAGCAACCAATGTGTAAACATCGTTATGGGAGTTGAACATCAGCTTATCAGGCCGTTCCAGCGTCACCACTGTTTCGTCCGAGCTGCTCCACTCGATTTTGTGATTGTCCGGCAGCTCGATAGAGGTTTTTGCGGAGAGCATATCCTGCTGACCGACTAACAGCATGGCTTTGCCCTTATTCAACGACAGCTCATCCAGCTCCACCGGCACAGTGACCTTGAAATATTCAAAATACTCGATTCCTTTATAAGTCAGAGTGGCATTTACATAGTCATCACCCATCTCGTTTGCCTGTACCAAACCGCTTTCGTCCACCGTCAGGCCCGGCCCACAGTCCCATTTGTAATCCGACACAGTTTTCACCTGCGGGATGTTATCCAGCGTAAGCTGTATGCTGTCTCCCAATGGCAAGGTGACTTCGTGATTGGCAATCACGCGCTCATGGCTGCAAGCGCATAAAGCGGCTGCGATTAGTAGCACCGCTATAAGCAGGATCGCCGTTCTTTTTCTGTTCATGTCGCTTGCCCTCCAATGCGGTGATAATTGCCGCAATTAACTGTTTATTTGCTTCCTGTGCCGCCGCAGGTGGGGCAGGTGGAGCGTCCGCTGCCGCCGCAACGGGAGCAAAAGGCTCTGCTGCTTTGCATGGTGTAGCTGCCGGTTATGGGGTCGCGCACCTGAACATACTGCGTTGTTCCACCCGTGCCGGAACAGGAGGTGCAGATGCTTCGGCCTGTCCCGCCGCAGGACGGGCAAGCCTGCGCACCAGTATAGAGCGCCTCGCCCAAGCCGGGGATCGCCTCGGAGGACAGGGATAGCCCCGCTGTGCCGGAATCGGCGGTGTCTATCGCCGTATCGATCTTGATGGTGACGCCGCTCCTGTCGGCGGTGAAATCAACAACAGCGTCCAACAGGTGCATGAAGGTATAGCTCGGCACATAAAAGCAGCCGT
>CAZVLO010000133.1:5245-6855 GCA_964628265.1 uncultured Papillibacter sp. | reverse complement strand
GCGGCAGCTTTTTCCGCACTGTCTGTTCAACAAGCCGCGCGCCTGCAAAACCGATTGTAGCGCCCGGTTCGGCTATGATGATGTCGCCCTCCATTGCAAAACTGGCCGTCACACCGCCTGTCGTGGGGTCGGTAATCACTGTGATATACAAAAGTCCGCTGTCATTGTGGCGCTTCACGGCGCCGCTTGTCTTGGCCATCTGCATCAGGGACAAAATCCCTTCCTGCATCCGCGCGCCGCCTGATACGGTACACCCGACGACCGGTAGTCTTTTTCCGGTTGCGTATTCAAACAGACGTGTGATTTTTTCACCGGTGACAGTGCCCATACTGCCCATCATAAAGTATGGCTCCATGATGAACATCGCACAGGCCGCACCGCCAATGACGGCTTCACCGCAGATGACAGCCTCTTTTTCCCGCGCTGAGACCTTCGTACTCTCCAGCTTGCTCTTGTAGCCGGGGAAATTCAGCAGATCCGCGCTTTCCATATCGCCCCACAGCTCGGTAAAGCTGTCCTTGTCCGTCATAAACCGAATCCGCTGCCGCGCGTTCATCCTGAAGCAGTGTCCGCATCGGCATACATGGAGATTCTCCCACAGATAGCTCAGCGGTATATCATTTCCGCAGCTCGAGCATTTATCCGAAATCTCGTATGCTGTTTCCGCTTTTGCCGACGGCAGGCGCCCGCCTTTTTCCAGTTCATTTTTCGGTTTTTTGAAGAATAACGATTCAAGCGCCATCAGCCGTCACCACGCTCTTTCATAAAATCGGTATTGTAGTCGCCTCTCAGAAACCTCTGATCTGACACAATAGATATTTGCTCGTCAATATTATTCGGCACGCCGTCGATGACAAGCTCACACAGGGCCGCCTGCAGCTTCCGTATCGCCTCTTCCCTGGATTTCGCATGGACAATCAGCTTGCCCAGCAGCGCGTCGTAAAACGGCGGTACGCTGTAACCGGTCCACAGCGCGCTGTCAAACCGGACACGTGGTCCTCCCGGCACATGCAGAAACGTCACTTTTCCCACAGCGGCAGCATTAATGCGGCACTCAATGGAGCTGCCCTCAATGACGATGTCCTCCTGGGTAAAGTCCAGCGGAACACCCGCGGCAATCCGGATCTGCCACTTGACAATGTCAATGCCGGTGATCTGCTCCGTTATGGCGTGCTCCACCTGTAACCGGACATTCATCTCCATAAAGTAAAAGTTATTGTCACGGTCAAGCAGAAACTCAATCGTCCCCGCGTTGCAGTAGCCCACAGCTCTTGCAGCCGAAGCGGCCGCTTCTGTCATCTTCCGGCGGAGCGCTGCACCGACCGCCGGAGACGGTGATTCCTCCAGCAGCTTCTGGTTGCTGCGCTGGATGGAACACTCACGTTCCGCAAGACATACGGTATTCCCCGTCTCGTCCGCCAGTATCTGCACCTCAATATGCTTGGCGGGCTTGATCTGCTTTTCCATATAGACGGCCCCGTCGCCAAAAGCTTCCCGCGCTTCATGTGAAGCCGTATGAAAAGCGTTCTCCATCTCTTCGGGCCTGGTGACAATGCGTATTCCCTTACCGCCGCCGCCGGCGCGCGCCTTGATAAGTACCGGGTACCCGA
>CAZVLO010000133.1:0-5174 GCA_964628265.1 uncultured Papillibacter sp. | reverse complement strand
CCTTATCGCCCATGAGCGCGATGACCTCGGCTGACGGGCCGATGAAATCGATACCGTTTTTCCGGCACAGCTCAGCAAAACGCGGGCTTTCCGATAAAAAGCCGTAGCCTGGATGTATTGCCTGAGCGTTCGTGATGAGTGCGGCGCTGACTATCCGCTCCGCATTTAAGTAGCTGTCTGACGGCGGTGCCTCACCGATACAGACGCTTTGGTCAGCCAGCGCCACATGCAGCGCTTCCTTGTCGGCCACGGAATAAACGGCAACAGTCGATATCCCCATCTCCTTGCATGCGCGGATAATACGGATGGCTACCTCGCCCCGGTTCGCAATCAGAATTTTTGAAAACATATCCTACCCCTTGATGAGTGCAAACGAAAACTCAGCCCTGACACAAAGCTTGCCGTTCACGCTCCCCTGCCCCTGGGCGAAGTAAAAAGGATGTTTGACCTTTGTGATAACGCATTCCGATTCAAACGTATCGCCCGGCTTGACATTCGCTTTGAACTTCACATTGTTGAGACCCGTAAAAAAAGGCGTCAGCCCCTGCTCCTGAAGTCCCTGACCGGCGAGCAGCACAACGGCGGACTGGGCAAGCATTTCGCAGAGAATCACGCCCGGCACAACGGGATTGCCCGGGAAATGCCCCTGTAAAAACCACTCGTCGCCCCTGATATGATATTTTCCAAAAGCCCTGCCGTCTTTCTCATAAGCCTCATCGACGAGAAGCATATTGTCACGGTGCGGCAGGATTGACATTATTTCAGTTTTATCCAATGGTTTTCCCCCTTCTCTGCCCGGATCACATGAAGCAGCCGGTTTATTGCCGCTGATTAATCAACGCTGATACGAAAGAGCGGATGCCCGTATTCCACGATCTGTTTGTTGCCGGCGCAGATTTCCGTGATAACACCGTCTTTGTCGGCAGTAATCTCATTCATCATTTTCATCGCCTCTATGATGCACAGCACGTCCCCTGTGTTCACTCTGTCACCGATTGAGACATATGGCTGCCTGTCGGCGGCGGGCGCCGCATAGAAGATGCCGACCATAGGCGACGTGACGGTATAGACGCTGCCGGCTGTCTCCGCCTGAAGGCCGGCCGCCTCAGCTTTTGCTTCAAAGCTGACCGGTATCGCCGTCTGACCGGAGCCGCGTTCCATTTTTACGCTCATTTCTCCGATTGAATACTCCAGCGAAGTCAGGCCTATATCTTTCATCAGCAGTGCCAGCTGTTTGATGTCGTTGTACTCCATTGTAACCCCCTGCCATTTATTGGTACGTACATTATAACGGATATCTGATAAATTTCAAGTTAATCCATTTTCCTAAACGCGACACAGGCATTGTGGCCGCCGAAACCTATTGAGACCGACAACGCCAGCCTCGGGTCGGCTTTTCTCGCGGTGAGCGGCACATAATCCAGATCACATTCCGGGTCGGACTCCCTCAGTCCGGCTGTCGGAGGAACGATTCCTGTATTAAGGGCGAAAACCGATATGATGGCTTCGACGGCACCCGCCGCGCCCAGCATATGGCCGGTCATGGATTTCGTCGAGCTGACCAGGACGTCTCCGATTCGCTCCCCTAACGCTTTTTTAACAGCAATCGTTTCGGACACATCGTTTAACGGCGTCCCTGTGCCATGGGCGTTTAGATATATTCTGCCCGACGGGTTGCCAGCCTCGGTAACAGCGTTGCTGATGGCCCTGGCGCTGCTGACAGCCTCCGGGTCGGGCGCAGTTATATGATGCGCGTCGCATGTGGAGCCGTAACCGACAACCTCCGCATATATTTTCGCCCCGCGCGCCTTGGCGTGTTCGTACTCCTCCAGAATCATCGCTCCCGCGCCCTCGCCCATGACAAAACCGCCGCGCCGCTTGTCAAATGGCAGCGAGGCATTATCGGGATCTGTTGAGTTTGTGAGCGCCGTCATATTTGAAAAGCCCGCGACTGAGAGCGGCATAACAGCCGCCTCGCTGCCGCCTGTTATGGCAGCCTCGGCATATCCGTGCTTGATAGCGCGGTAAGCCTCTCCTATGGCGTCGGAGGACGTGGCGCAGGCCGTGATAATACACAGGCAGGAGCCCATTGCCCTATATTTGATGGCAATGTTGCCAGCCGCAATATTGGCAATCATCATCGGCACAAATAACGGCGAAACTTTCCGCGGCCCGCCGCCGAGCAGCTTGGCATGCTCTGCCGTCAGCGTATTGATCCCGCCGATGCCCGAGCCGAAATATACAGACAGGCGTTCCGGTGCCACAGTTCCGATTATGCCGCTGTCCTTAACCGCCTGGGAAGCCGCCGCCATGGCGTATTGGGAATACAGGTCGTTGCGGCGCGCTTCATTTTTGTCCATATAATCCAGAGGATTGAAATCCTTTACTTCCGCTGCCAGCTTTGCTTTGAAATCTGTACAGTCAAATTTCGTGATCGGTCCGATGCCGTGACGGCCGGCTGTGAGGTTTTCCCACAACATCTGTATATCATTGCCGACAGGCGTTATTGCGCCCATACCGGTAACAACGACTCTGTTCATCCTTTCATCACCTCTCTGTTACATTGCCAGTCCGCCGTCCACCCTGATCACGGTACCGGTGATGTAGGCAGCGGGATGCTGGCCAGCAGCGGATTGTCTTTTGATATATCTTCCGTCATATCCGTCCGAACAAAGCCGGGCGCAATGGCGTTGCAGGTGATATTGCGCGATGCCAGCTCCCGGGCAACGGATTTCGTCAAACCGATGAGCCCGGCCTTCGAGGCCGCATAATTTGCCTGGCCCGGATTTCCTATAAGTCCGGCGACGGAGCTGATGTTGATAATCTTACCGCTTTTTTTGCGGATAAGCATGGGGCTGCAGTGCCGGATCATATTGAAAGCACCCTTGAGATTTGTATCGACGACCGCGTCAAAGACTTCTTCCTTCATACTCATCACAAGGCCGTCCCTTGTAACGCCGGCGTTGTTAACCAGAATATCAACCGTTCCGAGCTTGTTCTTGACGTCGTCCACCGCAGATTTGACAGCACTGAAATCCGACACGTCGCATTTTAAGGCTTCCGCACGGACGCCTAGCGCCCGCGCCGCCGCCACCACTTCCTGTGCTCTCTCTTCATTTCCGGCGTAGACGACTGCTATATCGGCGCCCAAACCTGCGAACTTAATGGCTATGGCGCGGCCGATCCCGCGGGACGCACCCGTTATGAGCGCGACTTTTCCGTTAAGCATTTTTCCCCACCTCAGATACTGTGTTTACAAGGCTCGCTTCGTCCTCCACATTAAAAACACGGACTTTATCGGATATCCGCGATACGAGACCGGACAAAACCTTCCCCGGTCCGACTTCAATGAACGTACCGGCACCGCCGGCAATCATATTCTCAATCGTGCGCCACCACTGCACCGGGCTTTTGATCTGTTGCGCCAAAAGCTGGCTGTAATCATCCTCATAGGGCTTTGCCGTCACGTTTGAATACAACGGTACGGCCGGCGGCGTTATTGTAAACGCGCTGAGCTCCGTGAGAAAAGCCTCCGAGGCGGCTGCCATAAACGGCGAATGAAAACCGCCGCTGACCTTCAGGGGCATAAACCTTCCGCCCGCGTTCTTGACCCGCACCTTAAATTCTTCCAGCGCCCCGGCCTCGCCTGAAACGACCACTTGCCCGGGACTGTTGAAATTCACGGCGTATATACTGTTAAACTGCTCGGCCAGCGATACGACCTCGTCGTCGGAGAGCTTCAACACAGCTGCCATCGCTGCCGGCGCTTTTATAGCCGCGCGCTGCATATGCTCTGCTCTCCGGCAGACCAGTTCAAAACCGTTTTCATAGGTAACAGCACCGGAAAAAGCCAGCGCGGCGATTTCCCCCAGTGAGAATCCCGCCAGCATGTCGGCGTTGATACCCGCCTCTCTGAGCGCTGCCGCTGCGGCGAGATCACGACAGAAAACACAAGGCTGTGTGTTCTCTGTTATGATGAGCTCTTCCGTCGTCCCATCAAAGCATTGGGTCGATGTCCCCGGGCGGATGATGTCCGCCATGTCAAAAACACGGCGCGCCGCAGGGCTGCACCTGTAGAGCGACTTGCCCATGCCGCTGTACTGGGCGCCCTGGCCCGAGAATAAAAAAGCTACCTTATCCATTTATCCGCTCCGCTCAGCACCTTTTCCGCTTCCTCAAAAATTTCACGGATCATGTCAGCCGCCGGCTGTCTTTTGCGCACCATACCCGCTGCTTGGCCAGCAAGGAAGCAGCCTTTTTCAAGGTCGCCTTCCACTGCCGCCAGCCGCAGCGCACCGCTGCCCATTGCCTCCAGCTCCTCATCTGAAATGCTGGAGTATTCCGCTTTGAAATATGCCCTTGCAAACGGTGTTTTCAAGCTCCGGACGGGATGTCCGAGGCGTTTGCCCGTCGTGATTGTTGCGATATCGTTTGCGCCTATGATTTTGTCTTTATAATTTTCATGGACACTGCATTCGTCGGCCACTAGAAAACGTGTACCCAGCTGGACACCCACGGCGCCCAGCATGAAGCACGCGGCGACGCCGCGACCGTCGGCAACGCCGCCGGCCGCTATAACCGGCAGGTGCGTCACGTCACAGACCTGCGGGACAAGCACCAGTGTCGTCGTCTCCCCCACATGGCCGCCGCTCTCACCGCCTTCGGCGATGATGGCGTCAGCGCCGGCCCGGGTCAAAAGCTTCGCCAGTGCCACGGACGCGACGACGGGAATCACCTTGACGCCGGCATCCTTCCACATTGGGATGTTCTTTGCCGGATTCCCGGCTCCTGTTGTGACGACGGCAACCTTTTCCTCAGCCGCGACACGGCTGACCTCATCGGCAAAGGGGCTCATCAGCATGAGGTTGACCCCGAAGGGCTTTTTGGTCATTTCCTTCGCCTTTTTGATTTCCTGCCTCAGCCAGGCGCCGTCCGCGTTTCCGGCCGCGATGATGCCGAGCCCGCCTCCGTTTGAGACGGCGGCGGCCAGCCTTCCGTCGGCAATCCACGCCATCCCACCCTGCAGAATCGGGTATTCAATCCCTAAAAGATCACATAGCGGCGTCTTAATCATTGTTTCATTTTCCTTTCGGTAACCTTTAGCCCAGCTTTGCTTCGATGAATTTTGCAAGCTCGCCGACAGTGGCCAGCTTCTCGTCAAGCTCGATCTCTAT
>CAZVLO010000132.1:6707-6934 GCA_964628265.1 uncultured Papillibacter sp. | reverse complement strand
CCATATGGCATCACCTATATATAATAAGCCGATGCATGAACAGCCGTGCCTGTTACCGTGAGGATAACGCCTTTTCCACCTCAGCAAGCTGTTCAGGCGTGTTTACGCCGATGATCTCGCAGCCAAGATCCCTGCAGCATATGCCGACCTCCATACCCTGCGCGATCATGAGCGCGGGGACGTCCGTGAGGTAATACTCCCCCTGCGAGTTGTCGCTTTTAAGCTCG
>CAZVLO010000132.1:5737-6697 GCA_964628265.1 uncultured Papillibacter sp. | reverse complement strand
CACATAGACTCCGCTGTTCAGCTCGCCCGTCTGAAACTCCTCCGGGGTGCAGTCCTTTTCCTCCGCGATCTTCAGGAATCTTCCGCCTTTATCACGGATCACGCGCCCGTACGGCAGCGGCACGGACGAGCAGCCGCTCAGCATCGTGCAGGCGGCGCTGCCCGCCATGTGCTCTTCTATAAGCGCTTTATAGGTATCCCTTTTTATCAGGGGCATATCGCCGCAGCAGATGAGAAGGTCCCCGGAGTAGCCTTCAAGCTCCTTAAGCGCCGCCATTGCGGCGTGGCCGGTGCCCTTCTGCTCCGTCTGCTCGGCGAAAACGTAGCCGGGGAAGGCCCCGGTCACCATTTCCTTTTTATAGCCGACCACGACAACAGTGTCCGCGGCGGGGATAAAATCCAGCGCCTCCAGCACATAGGCAAGCAGAGGGCGGCCAAGGGCCTCGCGCATGACCTTCGGCACATCTTTGCCGTCCGTCCGCATTCTCGTGCCTTTTCCCGCGGCCAGCACCGCCGCTTTTATTTTACCGTTATCGCCCATTTGCTCACTCCGATTGGAAAATACTGTCCGTCTCGCGGGGCCGGCGCAGCTCGAAGCTGCTGCTTATCAGATAGCTTAAAAGTCCGTATAATATGCCCGCCGTATTGTCGTCGCACCTCAGGCAGATGTCGGCCCTGTCTTCGGCCCTTTCCAGCTGGGCCGTTATGGGATAATACGACCTGAGGTTCTCCCCCGAGGCGTTTCCAAGGCCGTAGTCCCAAAAGACCAGGCCGTTTTCCGCCGCGATTCCCGCGCACAGGGCCTTGTTCCCGGAGGATGCGACAAGCAGGGTTTTCACCCTTGCCGCCTCGAAAACAAGCTCCGCGGCCTCCTCGTAATCCTCCATGACGTTGTCCGAGCAAAGTACGCCGACGGAGGAGCCTTCCGCTATGATGCGGCGCACCGTGTCCGCTCCCTCCC
>CAZVLO010000132.1:4919-5601 GCA_964628265.1 uncultured Papillibacter sp. | reverse complement strand
TGGTGTGGCGGTATCCGGCGGAGTCGACGTCGCGTTCACATACGCGTTGTAGCGATCCCGCATCAGCAGCGTCGCCGCGGAGAGGAACTGGCTGTCGTTCAATTCGGCCGAGCTGTTCTTGATGCGCAGGATATCGCCGTATCCGACGCCGTTTATATAGCTGTAGGTAAGACCCAGGAACCATGAGACAAACGCAGCCGGGACATAGATCTGCCCGTTGACATAGAGGGAACGGTACGCGTAGTGCACGTCGTTCCCGTCGTAACAGCGGCCGGAGCCCGTCTCAAAATAGAGCTGCTTGTTGGCCGTATAGAGAAGCACGGTCGAGTTATCTGAAAAATACGTGTAATATATGCCGAAACTGCCAAAAACCGTATAGGGCACATACGACGTGCCGCCGGTCGTATAGGCGGCGGACGAAAGTTCCAGCAGCGTGTCGTTCAGCGATATGAAGCATACGGTTGAGAGAGCGCGCGCCTTTTGCGCCGGAAAAGCGCCGAGGCAAAGACAAAGCGCGAGGCAAAGGGCCAATATTCTTTTTTTCACGGCGCTTTACTCCTCCCCGTATTTTTGAAATACCGTTTTTTCCCTTATCGCGCAGGCGGTGGCAGACAGGATTGAGAGCCTGCGGCAGGATCATCATTTTAAGGGTATTTTACCACAAAAAAAAAGGGCCTACAAG
>CAZVLO010000132.1:4662-4904 GCA_964628265.1 uncultured Papillibacter sp. | reverse complement strand
CTTGACAGAACGGAACAGGTTTTGTATAATAACGAAGCACTTCAAGGCCGAGTAGTTCAGTCGGTTAGAACGCCAGCCTGTCACGCTGGAGGTCGTGGGTTCGAGCCCCATCTCGGTCGCCATGCTCCCTTTGGGAGCATTTTGCTGCTGTAGCTCAGTCGGCAGAGCGCATCCTTGGTAAGGATGAGGTCCCCGGTCCGAATCCGGGCAGCAGCTCCAAAAGACGCCCGTCGGGTGTCTTT
>CAZVLO010000132.1:2683-4646 GCA_964628265.1 uncultured Papillibacter sp. | reverse complement strand
ATGGATGGAACATTCCATTTTTCTTTTTCGGGTGGGCTATTTTAGCAGATGCAGAATTCGACCGATTATTTGCGTTTGATTTTATATTATGTAGTTTTACTTCCTTTATTATGGGAATAAGGATACTTTTGGCTTGGAGATTTTCAGTATGAACGATGTAAGACAGCGGAAAAACAAGGGCATATGACAAAGGGGCGGCATTGCCGCCCCTTTTCTCTACTTACGAAGATAGCGACCGTGTGACGTCGCTCACTGCAAAGGCGGGTAGTGTCAGCAATTATGCGCAAAATGGTTGACACTACCGTTCTACAACCGGCATCTTATCCTCCCCAATGCTTTTTCTCTTTGTGGCACAAATCTGCCCCCAGATTGAATAGTGTTTTTATTCTTTCACTATCCTATCTGGGGGTAGCATATCAAATTGATCCCCGGCTTATAGTTGGAGGTCACCCTTTTTACCGGGACTTTCCTGATGATATAGCTCCTGTTACCGGCATATACCCTGTTACCGATTACTTACGGCCTTACCAGCAAATTCGGTCCCTGAGATTATTGAAATACAGCCATTTTAATTTCTGCCAAAATTCATGTGAGTACTTGCCGGCCATTTCCGCATCACCCTTGATGATGTTTTGCGCTATCTTGTTTGTGTAATCTGTTGAGATAACGGCGGTTTCTAAAGATTTTTCGTCAGTTTTGCCATATAAACGATTTGCTATTCGTTCAACATGCATCCGCAAGAGGGAAGCATAATCTTGCAGCCAAATGTTTCCGCTGTTGCTGAAGTATATTTCCTCAAACTGATGCGACAGATGGAACCTCTGGGAGAGGTCCATTCTTGCGATGGCTTCATATTGTGATTTTACATTGACCTGCAGCGCATTGGCTACGCTCTCCGTGAGGTTGCCAGTACACAGCTTGACAGCCAAAGTGTCAATATATGAACGAATATCGTAAATTGCAACGACATCCTCAATTATGACTCTGGAAACATAGGTGCCCTTGCCCTTAACGCTAACAAGCAGCTTGTCATTCACAAGCCTTTGAATAGCCTCTCTGACCGGGGTGCGGCTGATCGACAGCGCGTCTACAAGATCATTTTCGTTGACAAAGGTTTCCGGCAGAAGCTCGTTGGAGATGATTTTCGCCTTTAAATAGTTGTAAACAATATTTTGCTTTTTTTCAGATTGTTCTTCCATATCGATATCCCTTTAATATTCATCCTGTATTATGGCGGGCTTTCTAATTGTTTAATTTTATATCCATCTATGTTCCCTGTCAAGAGTACAAAGTGGTGCCTGCAATATCATACTGTAGACTACTATACGCGTTGGACAGTGAGGAGAAAAAACAGAAGCCGAAAGGGAGCGCATATGACAATGCAATTACAAAATCTTTTATTGTACTCTAAAAAGAGAGCTTGCTTAAGATGCCCGTTACGACAATCCTAAACAAGCTCGGCAGGACATTTTTAGATATATAGAGCTCTACTACCTCAAAAAACGGATCCATTCGGCCCTGGGGCGGATCAGTCCGACCCGATTTTAGGCTCAAAATTTTTTAAAAATCCTTGATTTTGTGTCCAGTTTTTCCGAATTCTTTCTATTTTTTCATTGTCCTCTTGACGGGGTGCGCAGGAATTGACCCCCGGCCCGTTTTGCGGTTGCCCTTTCATTGTGCGCTTGTGCATAAATAAGCAGATGCTGTTGTTATAGTCGGCTCAATCAATGCTGCAAACCATTCGCAAGTGTCTGCCTGATTCCCGGTCCATTTTTTCAAAGAACTCCTTTGTTTCCGCCAGACGGAAGGTATCGGTAACCAGCGGCTTCAAATCGACCTCGCCTTCCTGATATAACCCGACCGCCCGGCGGTAACCCGCCATATTCATGGCGCGTGTACCAACAATGGTGAGCTCCTTATAATAGATGTTATATGCATCCACGCCATTCAGATCATGCAGGAT
>CAZVLO010000132.1:374-2645 GCA_964628265.1 uncultured Papillibacter sp. | reverse complement strand
AAGGCAGGAAGACGGCGCCCGGACGAGCAGTATCGACAGCCTGCTGGAAAGTGTGCGGATTGCCGGCAGCATCAATGACCAGATCTGCGCCGCGTCCCTCCGTGGCTTCTCTCACCGCCTCGCCCAGTTCGATTTCCGAGGTACTCAAAGAGACGGCGCCATATTTGCGTGCTATATCCAGCTTCCAAGGGCTTCTCGTACATGCGAATACCTTCGCACCGGCCAAAACAGCCAGCCGGACCAGCAACAGCCCCGGTGCTCCAAGCCCGATCACTACCACGGCATCGCCGGGGCCAACACCGCGGACGCCCTCTACACGCTCCCATCCACGGAGGACTGTGGCAAGCGACTGGAGAGTCGTGGCGTCTTCAAATGAGATATCGGCGGGAAGCTTAACCGCGTTGTTGGCTGATATTGCCAGATACTCAGCAAAGCTGCCGTCCCGGTCTCTTCCTATGCTGATGGAGGAGACCTGCTATGATAAGCAAACTAAAAAACTCTGTATTTACGATCGACAAGTGGGCCTGCATTCTGGGAAACGTCTGTATTGTCTTTAATATGGTTATTGCAGTGGTCAATGTCTTTTTGCGCAACTTTACCCCGATATCCATAGCGGGGATCACGGATATCGTCGGATTTACGTCCTGCATCATCGTTGTGCTCTGCATCGGCTACACAGAGTCCTGTAACGGCAATATCAACGTCGATTTTATCGTCGGGCACTTTCCCAAGGCTCTGCAGAAAGCGCTCTATGCCGTGATGGCGCTTTTGGATCTGCTTGTCGCGGGCGCATTGGCCTCCCGCTTCTGGGTATACGCGATGAGCTCCTATGCGGCCGGTACCACTTCCATGACGGCCAAGCTTCCCTACGCGCCGTTTCTCTTTGTCTGCGCGCTCGGCATGGTGCTCTTCGTGCTGACCATCATCGTGAAATTACTGGACAAGCTCGCACACTGGGAAGGAGATGAGGCCAAATGAGTTCTTCCGTCATTGTCGGCCTGATCGGCCTTGGGATCTTCCTTTTCTGCCTCCTGCAGGGAATGTCCATAGCCGGAAGCATGACGCTTGTCGGCTTCCTGGGATATGCCTATCTGAAAAATCTTTCGGCGGCGACAGCGCTGCTCACGATGGATTTCTTTTCCTCCTTCAACTCATACAACATGAGCGTCGTGGCGATGTTCACGTGGATGGGCTATATCGCATACTATTCCGGCGTCGGGGAGAAGCTGTTCGACTTTGCCTATAAGCTGGTGGGGCACTGGCGCGGCGGGCTCGCCATGGCCGCGCAGGTCGCCTGCGCGTGCTTCGGCGCGGTCTGCGGCTCAAATACCGCGACGGCGGCCACCATCGGCGCAATTTCTTTGCCGCAGATGAAAAAATACTCCTATGACGACTCGCTCTCCACGGCGTCCGTGGCGTCCGGCGGCGCGCTTGGGATCCTGATCCCCCCCAGCATGATCGCCATCGTCTACGGAACGGCTACGGAGCAGTCGATCGGCAAACTGTTCATTGCCGGCATTGCGGCCGGTGTCCTTCTCATGTTCATGTTCATGCTGGCAATCGACGTACAGGTGAGGCGAAATCCCAAACTCGCGCCGAGGGGAGAAAGATCCTCGTGGCGGGAGCGCCTGAGAGCAATGCGCGGCGGCCTTACGGAGATTATTCTGGTCTTTGCCATCTCGATAGGCGGTCTCTCAGTGGGCTGGTTCACTCCGACGGAAGCCGATCCGGAAGCAATTGCCGTTCAAGGCTTTTCTGGAGTCGCTGTACGCGACCGCGAGAACCAGTGCCATGGTGCTTTATCTGGTCGCAGCGGCGACCATATTCGGGCGCTTTATCGCACTGAGCAGGATCCCCATGGTGATCGCGTCCTGGGCGGCGGAACTCCCCTGGCCGGCATGGGCGGTTTTGCTGATGGTTTTATTCATTTACATCATCGCCGGCTGCTTTATCGACGCATTGCCGCTTGTGCTTTTGACCGTGCCTATCTTTTACCCTGTGGTCTGCACGACGCTCGGCTATGATCCGATCTGGTTTGGCGTCATCATCGTGCTCGTCGTTTCAATGGGCATCATCACGCCGCCTGTCGGCATCAATGTTTACGTCATCAAGGGCGTGGCAAGGGATGTTCCGCTCGAGATAATTTTCAAAGGCATCTGGCCGTTTTTGATCGCGATTATCATCACCTGCCTCATCCTGATGATATTTCCGGAATTCGTACTGTTTCTTCCCAGACTGTTGGCCTAAAGCCAACAGCAAAACAAAGAGGCC
>CAZVLO010000132.1:0-364 GCA_964628265.1 uncultured Papillibacter sp. | reverse complement strand
TATCCGGAACGGCCTCCTTGTTTTTTCCGCATCATATCAAAAAAGTCGGATTTTGTATACGGAACGCGCGAATTTAACGCTTAGGCACCTTGCAATTTACATGTCTTTTGGTAAAATGATAAGCAGAAGTCCAGTTTGCATTGGAGGGGGCGCTATGGATCTTATCATGGTGGTCGGCCATGCCGCTTTGCCCAACGGCGCGGCGCTGAAGAGCGTATACGACAATCTCGCGCTCGTCGCGGAGATCTCGCCGAAATACGGCGTCATAACCCGCTGCGGCGTCAACATGGCCTCCGCGGCCGCAGAGGAATTTGTCGTAGGCCTCCTCGTCGGGCACAGCCTTTTCGACGATGTGGACGAGGGC
>CAZVLO010000131.1:3250-6977 GCA_964628265.1 uncultured Papillibacter sp. | reverse complement strand
CACCAATGCCCGTTTGGCGCAGATTGTCGCCGTCAACGCGCTGGCGGTCACGGCAGTCGAGCCGTACCCGTGGATTCCCGTGCACGAAGCAGATTATATCAGCCTCGTCAGCGGTGCCAACAGCATTTGCGCGGAAACCGGCGTTAATCCCCGTGATACAGAGACGGATACCTCGAAGGGACGGGGATTGGACGTCACCGCATGTCGTAAAATGCTCTGGCAGGGGGGCTTCAAGTACCTTGCCATGGGTAATGGCACCCGCATAGAGCTGACACCAGAGTACATTGAAAAGTGCGAGGCGTTTTCATAAGAGATTTTTGGACCAATCGGAATACATATAAAGGAGCGTAAAGAAATGAAAAAATTTATGGTTGTCAGCGGGTTTTTAGGAGCAGGAAAAACCACCAGCATGGTCTCATGGGCGGATTATATCAATGCAAATATCGGCAAAGCCAGTATTATTGCCAATGACCTTGGCGCTAAAAACCTGGTCGACGCCAAGTTTTCCAAAGCCTGTGGCTGTGATATTACGGAACTGACCGGCGAGTGTATCTGTTATCAAACGGAGAATCTGGTTGACAGGCTGAGACGCCTCATGGACTATGAGCATAATGATCTTGTTATGTCCGATATTCCAGGCTGCGGCGTCGGCGCTCTCGACCATGTTTACCATAAGCTTAACAAGGAATACCACGGCGAGTTTGATCTTGCGCCGTTTACCGTGATTGCCGACCCGGAGCGGCTGCGCACCATTATGCCGGAGCAGGCCGACATTAACCTTCCTGAGGAAATGAACTACCTGTTCAGAGCACAGCTTCAGGAAGCGGATGTTGTGGTGCTGAACAAAACTGATCTTTTGACCAACACCGAAATTGAGGCTTACCTTAGATTCCTGAAGGATTTTTGTCCTGATGCGGAGGTTTTCGCCATCTCTGCAAAAAACAAGACGAATATCGATCAGGTCGCGGACTATATCATGACCCATGACGCGCAGCTTAAAACAGTCGATATCGGGTACGGCGGGTCTGAATTTATCGCTGCGGAGCAGAAGCTGAGTTGGTATAACCGCCAGCTTTATGTGAAAATCTGCTGCGGCACTTTTGACGGCAACGCTTTTCTGGGGGATCTGGTCGAGACCATCCGCGCAAAGCTGAAGGAAAATCACCGGAACGTTCCGCACCTGAAGGTTTTCGCCGACGGAGCAGACGGTACAGCCTGCAAGATCTCGCTTTTAGGCGTTGATTATGATATGCAGTTCGACAGCCGGCTTGGACAGCCCTGCGCCGATCTGCCCGTCATCATCAATGCCAGAGCCGCTTGCGAGTCTCAGCTTCTCGCCGAAATTATGGACGAAGCACTGGACGAAACAGCGAAGAAGTATAATCTTGACGCCGTTGTGTTTTTTACCGAATGCTTCGGCATGATGGACGAGGGACGTGTTTAGAAATTGTAAATACTATACCTGGCATCAGTGCTTAGCAGTTGGTTACGGAGGATAATAATGCGTAAAATTCTGAGACAAACATACAGTGTATGCCCTGTCTGTTTGCAAAGAATACCGGCAGTGCATGTCACTTACGGCAAAGAGGTTTACCTTGAAAAAACGTGTCCGCAGCACGGAGACTTTTCTGCAATCATATGGCGCGGACTGCGTGATATAGAAGCTTGGAGAGGAGACCTTCCGCCAATTATGGAAGGTGAGAATGAAAACTGTCCGCATGCGTGCGGCTTATGTTCCGAACACCAGCAAGGCACTTGCTGTGTCTTGCTGGAGGTTACTAAACGCTGCAACCTGCATTGCTCTTTCTGCTTTGCTGAAGGCGGAACAGGCGAAGATATAACATTTGAAACGATTAAGGCCCGTCTGAAAGCGCTTGCCGTACCGGGTAAAACGCTTGTACAGCTGAGCGGTGGAGAACCGACTGTCCGCGGCGATCTGCCCCGGATTATCGCCGCCGCCAAAGAAGCAGGATGCCAATATGTTCAGTTGAATACAAACGGCATAAAGCTCGCTGAAGATGCGGAATACGTTCACAGCCTCGCGGAAGCTGGCCTGTCATTTGTCTTCATGCAATTTGACGGGATGGATGACGGTATTTACCGTGTCCTTCGCGGCAGGGATCTGTTCAGTGTGAAACGGCAAGCAATCGACAACTGCGCGCGCCACAATCTCGGTGTGACGCTTGTGCCGACCATTGTGCCACAAGTCAATACCCAGGATATTGGAAACATCATCCGTTTTGCCGTCTCTCAGGCGCCAGCTGTGCGTGGTGTTCATTTTCAGCCCGCCAGCTATTTTGGGCGGATTCCAACGATACCGTCAGACGATCAACGCTTTACGCTTGATGAATTACTCGAAGCCATTGAAGAGCAAGCAGGGGCGCTTGTTCCGCGAGATTCCCTGCTACCGTCACGCTGCGACCATCCGTTGTGCGGGTTCCACGGCGATTATATCGTCATGCCCGGCCAGTCCCTAAATCCGCTACACAAAACAAATAACAGCTGTTGTAAAACGACAACGGCAGACCAAAACCGTTCGTTTGTCGCGCGCAAATGGCAGCGCCCAAAAGCTGAAGATGACGGAGAAATGGATTTGGAAAAAAACGAACCATGCTTCGATTCTTTTGACAGCTTTCTCCGCCGTGTTCGTTCCCACAGTTTCACTTTAACAGCCATGGCGTTTCAGGATGCCGGAAATCTTGATCTTGAACGTCTTAGAAGATGCAGCCTTCACGTCTTTGATGACGGGAGGTTTGTACCTTTCTGTGCGTATTATCTGACAAGCCATGCAAAATCAATATAAAAATTAATAGAGAATAGGAGATAAGCAAATGAAAACTTATTACAACCCGGAAGATCTGGCGCAGTTCGGCAACATGGGCGAGGATGCCCCGGAGCTATGGGATAAATTCATGGCGTATTATGGTAAAGTGTTTGAGGATGGCGCTTTAACAGCGCGAGAAAAGGCTTTGATTGCCTTTGCGGTCGCCCATGCCGTTCAATGCCCCTATTGCATTGACTCCTATGCGCAGGCTCTTTTAGAGAAAGGTGTCAATCAAGAGCAGATGATCGAGGCCGTTCACGTTGCTGCCGCAATCAGAGGCGGGGCCACACTGGCTCATGGCATGCAGGCAAAGAACGTGATTAAGAAGCTTGGGATATAGTATGGCAATGGGAAATATATATTTAGAGCGGATAAAAGATATTCCCTCCTTCGGCGATCAAGAGGAATGTAAAAGGTTTAATACAACTTATCATCAGCTTGATATCATGCAGGTGAATATAGGAAAGCAGTGCAATCTGGCCTGCAAGCATTGTCATATCAATGCCGGGGCAAATCGCACGGAAATGATGAGCAAAGATATCATGGAAACCTGTCTGTCGGTATTTGAAAAGAATCATTTCAAGATACTGGACATGACAGGCGGAGCGCCCGAAATGAATCCTAATTTTCAATGGCTTTTGGAGAAAGCTGCCGAATGCGGGATACACACCATCATACGTACGAATCTTGTCATATTAAGCGAGGAAGGTTACAGACATCTTCCTGCGTTTTATGCTCAGAAGAAGGTTGAGCTAGTTGCCTCGCTGCCCTATTATACGGAGAGAGATACGGACAGGCAGCGGGGAAAAGGTGTCTTCTCCTCCTGCATATCAGTGCTTAAGAAACTGAATAGTTTAGGATATGGAAAGCAGCCGGATTTAGTGCTGAATCTTGTATATAATC
>CAZVLO010000131.1:1829-3240 GCA_964628265.1 uncultured Papillibacter sp. | reverse complement strand
AGGGGCTTTTCTGCCCCCGGGTCAGGAGAGTCTGACGGCGGAATACAGAAAAAAGCTCTCTGATCTATATGGCATTTCATTCAACAGCCTCTATACGATTACAAATAATCCGATTGGAAGATTCGGTGATTTCCTAGAAAGAAGTGACAATCTGACAGGATACATGAACCGCTTGGTGTCGGCTTTCAATCCGGCAGCCGCCGAAAACATGATGTGCCGCAATCAGATTTCCGTGGATTGGGACGGCACGATTTACGACTGCGATTTCAATTTGGCGCTGGGTCTTAAGGCGAATATCCCGTACCGTATTCAGGATTTAGGGGATACAGCGGTTGCAGAGCGGAAAATCATCTTCGGCAATCACTGCTACGCCTGTACGGCAGGGGCAGGCTCCAGCTGCGGCGGAGCAACGGCTTAAGGAGGTTATATGCAGATCGATAAAAGAGTGAGAACAATCCTTGATAACGCCTATGGCGATCAAGCACTGGAACGGGAGGACTGTGCTTATTTGCTTTCCTTTGACGAAAATTCCCTTGAAGCATATACGATGCGATCCGTCGCCTCGCATATCGTGCGCAGCAGGAACGACAATTCCGCTATTATTCTGGGACAGATTGGTCTGGAGATGGCCCCCTGCCCGGGAAACTGCGGCTTCTGTTCATTTGGCAAGGACCACACGAAATTCAAGAAGAACAGGATCAGCGATAAGGACTTTGCCTCGAAGCTGACGGATTTCTGCAAGGACGATGATTTGTACGGATTGTATTTAATGTCCATGCACGAATATGACCTGGACTTCTTCCTTGAAAAGGTGCGTCAGGCAAAGAGGCTGATTCCCGGCTCAACGCAGTTGCTGTCAAATGTCGGCGATACGGATCTGGATGCATTTAAAGAGATGAAAAAGGCCGGTATCACTGGCGTCTACCATGTCTGCCGTATTGGGGAAGGCGATGTTACGGCACTCGATCCCAAAAGGCGGT
This sequence comes from uncultured Papillibacter sp., assembly GCA_964628265.1. Taxonomy (GTDB): domain Bacteria; phylum Bacillota; class Clostridia; order Oscillospirales; family Oscillospiraceae; genus Sporobacter. The sequence goes on along the minus strand of CAZVLO010000131.1, from coordinate 2,260 downwards.
TTCAAACCATGCAGAACGCGTTGGACGCAGGCCTTCAGATTTTCAGCTGCCTTGAGCCGATCGGCCCCGAGCACACCATTGAGCAGCTTGTTGACAATATGTTTATCGGCATTGATCAAGGTTGCACACAGCACGCCGTCATGCGGAGAGTTCCCGTGCCGGGAACACCGCTGGCTGAATACGGCCAGATTTCAAATCTCCGGCTGGGGCAGATTGTAGCTGTTGTCGCCTTGGCGACATTTTCCATGCCGACCATGACCTATATGGGCGTACACGAGCCGACAGAAATAGGCTATGTCTCAGGCGCCAACGTCGTAACTGCCGAAACCGGCGTCAACCCCAGAGATCATGTCTTGGATACCTCCAACAACAGAGGAATGGACATGGCCGCTTGCAGAAAAATGCTGTTTGATTGCGGCTTCAAGTACATC
>CAZVLO010000131.1:0-1817 GCA_964628265.1 uncultured Papillibacter sp. | reverse complement strand
GAAAGCAAGATACCTTTGGTTTTGAACTATGTTATGGAACATAGCTGCTAAATGAAAGGGGGATAAATCATGACAGGAGAAAAAGAAGTCGCCGAGTTGTTCAGGCAGGGCTTTGACTGCGGGCAGGTCGTACTCGCAAGCACCGCCGAAAAGCTTGGACTTAACCTGGAGGAAGCATACAGAACGGCCTCGGGTTTTGGCGGGGGCATGTTCCGCGGACAAACCTGCGGGGCCGTCGTTGGAGCAATCATCGCGATCGGTATGAAATACGGGCACTACGGGCCGAATACTCCGGCTAGAAAAGATCAGAACACGGCAAAGGTACTGGAATTTCAGCAGAAGTTCATGGAGAAGTATCCATCCATAGTTTGCCGCGAGCTTCTGGGATATGATGTGAGCAAGCCGGATGAAATGGATATCATTTTGGAAAAAGGCCTGCTCCTTAACTTTTGTCCAAAGGTCGCGGCTGATGCGATAAAGATTCTTGAAGAGGTTTTATGAACTACAATGAGATAGCTATGAATTACATAGTATATGACTGTGACAATACACTTGGAGTGCCGGAATGTCCGGTAGACGACGGATTGGCACTCCTATATCTGTTAGGCAAACCTCAGGTCCAACTCTTAGGTGTAACAACTACCTATGGAAACAGCAGTGTCGACGTGGTTTATGACAATACGAAAAGCATGCTGAGGGACCTGGATAGAACAAATATTCTCGTCCTGAAAGGCGGTATATCGAAAAACAGTCGTAAATCCGAAGCGGCAGAGTTCTTGGTGGAGCAAGCCAACCAATATCAGGGCGATCTGAAAATATTAGCCACCGGCGCTCTGACGAATCTCTGTGCCGCTTATGAGCTTGATCACGAGTTTTTCAGCAAAGTTAAAGAGATAGTCCTGATGGGCGGGATCACGGAGCCGCTTTATCTCAACGGAGTAAAACTGGACGAGCTCAATTTTTCCTGTGATCCCGAAGCGTCATACTGTGTTTTGACAAACGGCAAAAAGGTTTCAATCGCAACGGGCAACAACTGCCTCCCGGCATATATTCGGCATGAGGACTATAAGTCACGCCTCCTGAATGCAGCTAACCCGATCGGGCGATACATTTACGAGCAGACGAAAAACTGGTTTGATGTTAAAGTCAAAATGTATGATCTGAACGGCTTCTACGCTTGGGATGAAGTGTCGGCGGTCTATTTGCTTGAACAGGAAATGTTTGCCGATCAAAAGCATCGGTACAATGTTACCCCGACCGACCTTGAAAGAGGATTTATCGGAAATAAGGCTGCATCATTAACACACACGCTAAATCTGCCGGCCCTTCGCGATGTTGATACTTTCATTGAAGAGCTGTACACGAGTTGGCTGAGGATTACAATGTAAGAACATAAAAATCTGTAGAATAAATTTAGCTTAAACAGCGGTTCTGTTATTATTTCCCGGATGCTGGAAAGGGAAGCGTAGCCGGCTTGTGACCGGGCAGTTCCCCTGCAACAATGCCCTGGATATGTTTGAGAAAATACAAGCTGCCTCTTTTCAGCAAAAGCTTGCTGGGCGAGCGGGGGATCTCAAATAAAACAACATCACAGAGACTTGGAACAGTCGTTTATGCCCGCAACTGGGCTTGTGATTGGGACCTGTCTCGGCCCGGTGGGACCGGAACATACATCCTCAGCAGAGAGATGAAACCAGGTTATAGCGGTGCGGCGCGTCGGGTGAATATCCGGGATCGCCATTGGAAATTCAGGAGGACCGTCGGCCATGTACGCAATTTAGAGTTCCATTTTTGTTATAGAACTTGACGTCATATGT
>CAZVLO010000130.1:6556-7100 GCA_964628265.1 uncultured Papillibacter sp. | reverse complement strand
CTCCGGATCTCCTCCCGCGGTCCAAAGCTCCTCGCCGCCGGCGGTGTTCGTCCTCAGGCGGTACCCCTCGGAAGCGGTGGGCGTGGGAACGGTGAAGGTGTTCGCCGTGCCAGCGACCAGGTCGGCAAGGCTGTCGTACAGCCCGGCGACATTGTACACCGCGTATGCGGTGTCGCCCGTCATCGTATTGCCGGTGCCCGCCTGGAAGGTGACCGTCACATACTGGGTGGCGGACACGATGAGCTGCACGTCGTCAAGAATCACGGAGCCGGGAATGGTGTAGAGCCCTTCCGCGTCGGGCGTGAGCAGAACCTGATTTCCTTCTCCGATTGTATAATGTACGCCGTCTGCGCGTATGACATAGCCCGCGGCCGGCGTCAGCTTAAAGGTGATGTCCTGACCGTAGGTCACGCTGCTTCCGTCGACGCCAGTGAGCGTATCGGTGGTGATCGACGCGTTTTCAAGGGAAGGCGCGACCCAGCTGTATGTATTGGCCTCGAACATCGCGGTAACGGTGAGGGTGCCGGTTGTACCGTCATTGGGG
>CAZVLO010000130.1:3881-6546 GCA_964628265.1 uncultured Papillibacter sp. | reverse complement strand
TTGAGCAGGGCTGACGCGCTGGCGGTGGCCGACCAGCCGATGAACGAGTAGCCGGCATTGGCTGAGGGCGTGGGCATCGTCTTGTCGGTCAGCTTCATGCCACCGTCATAGGAGAGGGGGCCGCTGCTGCTGACCGAGCCGCCGGTGCCCGCCGCAAACGTAACGACCACCTGCCAGTAGGTATTGGGGGTGATGATTACGTTGTCGGTGTTCGAGGCTCCAACAAGCACCGCCGCCGGAAGATTCGTACTCGTATAGTTGCCGATCAGGGTGCTGTCCGAAGCCTTCACTACGTGCCACAGCGGCTCGGCCTCAGTATCGGCCGCCAGCCGGTAGCCTGTGTCCGGAAGGGGCGTCGGCAGAGTGAACGCCGTTACATATGTGTTGTCCGTGTACAGCCCGGCCTGGCCGTACTCGATATAGGCCTTGGTGCCGTCGGTTATGTTGGTGGTGTGGTTGTTGTTGAATGTGGCGATGGAGTTGCCGACCGACGCGGTTTCGGAAGAATAGACCGAATTGATGAATCCGGCATTGCCGTCATAGCCGTCCGGCGTCACTTCAAGCGGATCATAAAGGACCCCGTTGTTTTCAAAGGATTCCTTGATTGTGAAATTACTTGCCGTTAAAGCCGTGATGCTCTCGGGAATGTCGCTTTTCACGGTGAAGCCCAGCCGGCATAGTTTGACATAGCCCGAATAACCGGTTGAAGCGTCATAATAGAGGTGAACGGGGATTGCATTCGTTGCCGTAAAGGACACTTTCACCTCGCCTGTATTCACCGAGCTAACGGCGGGATCTCCTTCATAGAAAAACGTTGAGGAATTGGAAGTGGCACCATTGTAAGTCAGGTATGTGCTGTCAAATGTCGCCGTGAACTGATAGCTGCCGATGTCCGCTGCATGGGCTTGATTCGCGCCTATGCCGTAAATGTCCGAGGTGCGGGCATATACGTCGAAATAGATCATGTCGCCCGCAACATAGACGCCGTCGCCGTCGATGCCCAAATAAGAGTCCGCTTCATTGCAAACGTCATACCGGAGGTCATAATTCTCGTTGGAGAAAGAGCTCCATGTCTCCTCCGAATCCGAGTTGGCCTTCCAGGTGCACTTGATGACGTAATTCTTGGTAACGGTGTTTACGCCGGTACCTGAAGTGACGGTCAGGATCTGATTGTTTGGGGCAGCGTAGGCAGGTGAACTGCCGCTTGTCAATGTTACGTAATTCAACGTGACGCTTGTATCCACAGCCGTCAGGGGCGTGAAATTATAGACGGCGTTAACGGCGTCATGGGAGAAGCTGTCGCCGTCTTCAAACTCCAGGGTAATTTCACCGTCGCTGCTGATGGAAGCTGTGCGTTCGTGGTATCCTGGCGTATCATCAAGATTATTGTAAAGGCTTGAAATAGAGAACGCGGTGAGGTCGGCAACCGACGTTCCGGAATTTTGGTTGTCGCGGTAGACCTCAATCCAGTAGTTGAGGACCGCGCCGCTCCCTGGATCTGTAGCCTGGGCGCAGAACAGGTTGTAGCCGAGGCTGAGAGGCTGCGCAACCCCGATTGTCTCATAAGAGCTTTCATCTGTCGACCTGACTCTCACGTACTCCGTATCATAGGGCACGTGCACCATGTAATCGGTGACATACTGATTGAAATCGGTGGAAAGGTCAAGCGGAACATAGGACTCATTGTATTCCCCGTAGTTTTCGACCTTCTCGAGGGAAAGGGCCGTCAGATACGGCAGGTCATCCGGGATAGCGGGTGTCACTCCGGTATCTGCGCTCGGTACCGCCAGGGCGACGGTGGGCAGCAAGCTGATTGCCATGCAAAATGCCAGCAGGATCGCGAAACTTTTTTTTATTCTTCGTTTCATTTGTCTGCCTCCATTCAAAAATTAAACATCGATACGCCCATTCTTTTTAGATCCGCACCAGGGTAGGCCATATTCATCCGCAGTGGTTTGTTACGTCCATATCATTTTGTCATCCCTCCCCGAAAACGATTGCAATTTCGATAATTTTGTTGTATTATACAACTATATTATAATGTGGTTCTATAGAATCACCTCAAGAGGAATTTTCAGAAAATGGGAAAAAAGTTATTTAAATCCATAGACCTGATGGACATGTTTGGGGTTACAAGAAATACACTTCGTTTCTATGAGAAAAAAGAGCTGCTGAAACCGTGTGCGGTCGATCCTGTTACGGGCTACCGGTATTATGGGTTTTCGGAAGTGGAAAAGCTGCATCTGATCCTTCTCTATAAGAAATCAGGAATGAAGCTTACCGAGATCAAAGCGTATCTTGAGGGCCGGATCACGGCCGGCGAGCTGCAGAAGGAGCTTTACTGGAGAATGGAGGACGTCAGAAACGGGCTCAAGATCCTTCGCTCCCATGTTGTACAAAAAAATGAATGGGCGGTGGAGCGGGTTATATTGCCGGAAAGCGTCTGCGTTGTGAAAACCTTTGCCGTAAACGGGGTGGAATCTGTCGCCGCTGAGTATTACGATTGTTTGAGCGGGAATTCCAGAATATGTAAGAAATACCCTGATTTTATCGAATTGTTGGACAACAGCCGTATCGACAACACCCCTTCCCCGGATATCATGCAGATCAATATTTGCATGAAGGCGGATCCGGATTGGCCGCCCGAGGACATCGTAGTCTATCC
>CAZVLO010000130.1:0-3871 GCA_964628265.1 uncultured Papillibacter sp. | reverse complement strand
CGCCACGGAAGCGGTCACCACCTGTCATGTGGGCGGCTACGACAGTATTTTGACCACTTATCAGGCGCTTACGGATTACATGAGAGAAAACCGTCTGGTCGCCAACGGATATGCGCGGGAGGTCTTTCTTCTCGGCCCGTTCGCAGTGGATACGGAACGCTTTATCACCAAGATCATCATCCCGGTGAAAAGCCGGGATAACCCATGCATGTTCTGACGGAACAATTCAATCGGGCTTGGGGCACTCCTTATTTATATATGTATATCCGACGCTTGCCGCAATACGGAGCGCGCTGGTGTAATTTCATCTTCTGAACGAGCAATCAAAAAGGTGCGCGGCATTTTATATAATGCTGCACACGTTTCGTTACAAGTCTCAAAATAAAAAAATCCGGACCCATCCCAATCGGGGCAAGGTCCGGATTTTGCCGGCCTGGTGTGAGAGGGCGTTATTCGACGGAACGCCCTTTTCTGTTCAGTCTCGTCTTCACTTGATAGGGCGGATCCTTTCTCAACGGTGAATTCGTCTGAAAATACTCCGTCGAATATCACACCAATATATACGCTGGGCGAACCTGTAATTGAAATTGAACAGTTTTGCATGATGCTCATTCTCTAAATATAGCGCCTAACCTTGTGCATATAATTTATATATTGCTCACCAAATTTTTCTATGCACCATCTTTCTTCCGACAGGATAATCCAATGTGCCGATATTTGAAAAACGAATAGTATTGCAAACAATATCAATGAGCGTGTCAGCAGCACACAACCTAAATAATAAACAAAATATGCTAAATACATCGGATTGCGGGAAATCCGGTAGAGCCCCGTAACATTGATGCCGTTTTCCTTTGGCTTTGCAAAATTTATTATGGACCCGATACACAACAAGATTCCCAATCCATATATCGCCAATCCTGTATAAAGCCAGAACGGATCGGTCGTAATCTTGAGAAAGCACAGATATATAAAAAACGCAATGTTTGAAATCTGATAAAACCAGTACGCCACTTTTTCTTTTCCAAGCAGCGGAGCGAAGAGGGCAGCGCGTTTTAATGCTCTTCTGTCCAATATACTTAAAAGTCCGAACCTTATAAATATAAGTGGTATTGCTGTAAGAAGTGCATTCATTGTATCCACGCTTTCTGAACGACCAACATTATTAATAGGCTAAACGCTGCACGCAAATTTCTGGTTTTTCTACGTGTTCGGCCGATTAAATTATAGCAGGCTGCGAAGCAGATTAAAATATCCGCAAACAAAAACAGGCCGACACAGCGTCGGTCTGTTTTTGTCCTTCTGAACATTCGAGGTACATTAGGGTGGTGCGAGTGTTCATAACGACAAACCCGGGAACCCACTAAAATAAAGGATTTCGGTATCAGGCAATCGAATATTACAATACTTATATGCGCTGCACGAACCGATCAATTGAAATTCAGCGGCTTTGTTTATAGAGCAAAAAATTGATGCAATTATGGCCGTTTGACATCATCTGACGGTGAAGGAATTCTACCCAGACCTTCAATCAGCGTTGTACCTCCGTCGCTCGTTTGGGTGAAGATATTTAAATTGTTGCTTAAATAGTAGGCTTCCAAAGCACCTTGAGGCCGCGTATGGTCAAAAGGCACAAGATATTTATATGTTGCGGTCGTGATTTTTTCACTGTCTGCCCCGGCAAACTTATCGCGGCTTGTATCGGTTGTGACTGTGTACAGCTTACCGTCAAAAGAGTAATCGGTGATTATCGGGTCGCCCTCGGTTGTATATTCCATCGTCCGCATGAACGCGGCTAAACCGGCAAATGCGTTTGTGTAGAACGAATCAACCGTATTTCGGTTATACTCTTCCGAGCCCTGGATATTGACATATACGCTGTCCGCGATTGCATTTTCTTCGCTGTAGTCCGCAGGCAAGCCGGCAAGCACGGGAAGTTGTGTTGCGGGTCTTGTCGAAGCGCTTTCCCATGTAGCGCCGAAGTCTGAAGTCGTCATGATTGTAATACTGCCGTTATCCGGGTCATTACCTGAGAACTTGGCGAAATACTCCAATGTACCGCTGCCGTTGTTGCCGTCAAAGCTTATACTGCGTACTTCCCAGCACAACTCAGCATTGGCGGGCAAACTCCAAACTAAGCCTAAATCAAACTGCGACCACGTTTGGCCGCCGTCCGTGGTACGATAAATCCTTCCGAAATTTTCGATATCATACCTAAAGCACAGGAAACCTATTTTATCGTTGGCAAAAGCGCCGCATGTAAGGACCCGCGGCCATATGTCGTTCACGTTGCCCGTTTCTGTCCACGTTTTGCCTCCGTCGTGCGTCAGGTAAACGTAATTTTCCTGATGGCCCGCAGCAACATCGGACGAGCCAATGAACCACCCCTCCTGTTCGGACGTAAAGCCGGACTGCGAGGCAATCCATATACCATTCTCCCACGGAGCTTGCGGCATTGAAGAGTTTTCCGCAACTGCATCGGGTGATTCGGATACAACAGGCTGAGTATCTGTCGGCCGCGCCGTCTGCGATGTGCATGAAGCAAACATAAGTAAAAATATTCCCGCAATCGGCAAAGTTATCACACGCAGGTGAATCGAGTGTTTTTTACCAAACATAGTACATCCCTCTCAAAGTCTTATATAGTCTTTCGACGAATGGATACTAAGTTGGGTTCCTTGCTTTTCCACTATTAATTCCAGTCAGACTGCGAAAAAATAAAGACAGATAAACAAAAACAGGCTGACACTGTGTCAGCCTGTTTTTGTTTATCTGAACATTCGGGGTATATTAGGGTGGTGCGGATGAAGGGACTCGAACCCACACGTCTTGCGACACGAGAACCTAAATCTCGCATGTCTACCAATTCCATCACATCCGCGGATCACAGGGAGGCGGCCGGCCCGGCGGTCGAAAGGCGTCGATGAAGCGCGTCCCTGAAGACGACTTTCTGTATCATAGCATGGCCGGACGAAATTTGTCAATCGGCCGGTCTTTCCGACCGCGGCGAAACGGGAAAATCAGATCGGGGCGGAGGGATAATTTGGAAATTACCCCCAATTTATGATTTTTCCATCAGAGGAACGACTACCCTAAATCTATTGCAGGTTGACGTGTTTGATCAATTTTATAGGGAAAGTATTTATGGAAAAATTACATAAAACATAAAAAATCTACTTTAATGCACTTGACAAGCCTAAACGATCATGATAGTATGTCATCGTGATCATGCTATTGCAATAGTCTGAAGTCCAGCTAAATAAAAACGAAATAATGCGCGCATTTTTGCGAGTGTTTTTGTTCCGAACAGGCGTTTTCGGGCGTTTTTTTGGAGAGAAGTAATTGCTGCGGGCATTTTTCCGAAAATAGCTCAAAGACATAGTGGGGGATATAAACATAAGCATTTTTTAATCGAAATAGCAATGGGTTATTTTTGGTGCTTTAGCCGGCACCTTAAATTAAAAATTAAAAATGGAGGTTTTTGTCAATGAGAATCGATACTTTCCACGACTATTTAGTACCTGCCGTTAACTTCATGGGCCCCGGCGCTGTGAAAATGGTTGGCGAGAAAGCCAAGGAACTGAAGTTAAAGAAAGCCCTCATCGTATGCGACAAAGTTTTGAAGTCCATCCCCGGCGGCGCCGTGGATCAGGTTCTGGCTCAGCTGGATGCCGCTGCTGTTCCCTATGTGATTTTCGATGGCGTATCTCCCAACCCGAAAGAGCAGAACGTTATTGATGGCGCCAAGATGTATGTCGACAATGGTTGCGACGGCATGGTCACCATCGGCGGCGGTTCCTCTCACGACTGCGGCAAGGGCATTGGCATCTATCTGACCAACGGCACCGACCTGTATGCTCTGGCCGGTATT
>CAZVLO010000129.1:1241-7159 GCA_964628265.1 uncultured Papillibacter sp. | reverse complement strand
AAGGGATATAAGTTTTCCACATATGCCACATGGTGGATCCGCCAGGCCATCACCCGCGCCATCGCAGATCAGGCCAGAACAATCAGAATCCCTGTCCACATGGTTGAGACAATCAACAAGGTCATGCGTATTTCCCGCCAGCTTCTGCAGGAATTGGGTCACGATCCGACGCCTGAGGAGATAGCGGAGGATATGGGTATGCCGGTGGAGAAAGTCCGTGAAATCCTGAAAATCGCTCAGGAACCCGTTTCCCTTGAAACGCCTATCGGCGAGGAAGAGGACAGTCATCTCGGTGACTTTATTCCTGACGAGGACGCCTCCGAACCTGCCGAAGCGGCATCCTTTACGCTTTTAAAGGAACAGCTTTCTGAAGTCCTCGGCACCCTTACCCCTAGGGAAGAGAAGGTTCTGCGTTTGCGGTTCGGCATTGAGGACGGACGCACAAGGACTCTGGAGGAAGTCGGCAAGGAATTTAATGTAACCCGTGAACGCATCCGCCAGATCGAAGCCAAAGCCCTAAGAAAGCTCCGCCACCCCAGCCGCAGCAAAAAGCTGAAGGACTTTTTAAGCTAATAAACCGGGCACACAGAAGGAGCTGACAGCCACCTGTGTGCCTTTGGTTTGTATACTATTAAATGTCTTGACATTATCGCTCAATGTGACATGCCCAGGTTCTGATTGAATTATCTGGCTTTTTATGTTAAAATCTAAAAAAGACTAATTTGGAGGAAATATGACCACGCTGGAACGGATAAGCGATTATCTGCAAAAAGGCCGGTCTGCTAAAGTTAAGGAAACTGTTTTGCAAGCCCTGGAAGAGAATATCTCTCCTCGAGAAATAATGGATAAGGGGCTTCTTGACGGTATGCGCAACATTGCAGAAAAATTTAAAACTGATGAGGTGTTCGTTCCTCAGGTGCTGGTTGCTTCAAGGGCGATCAATGCCGGGCTGATGATCCTTAAACCGTATTTGCTCAATGAAGAGCAGGATGCGGTTGGTGTCGTTGTTCTCGGTACAGTCAAGGGCGATATGCACGATATCGGAAAGAACATTGTCCGTATTATGATGGAAAGCAAGAACTTGAAGGTCGTTGATCTGGGTGTCGACGTTTCGGCTGATCAGTTTTATAACTCGGCTGTTGAAAATAATGCCGAAATCGTTTGCTGTTCGGCGCTTCTGACTGCGACGATGGAAGAAATGCGCAGTGTTATTGAATATTTCAATGAAAAGAATTGCAGGGACAAAGTGAAAATCATGATAGGCGGAGCGCCGGTTTCACAGCGATTCTGCGATTTCATCGGTGCGGATATCTACACGGACGACGCTGTTGAGGCGGCAGCAGTCGCATACGACGTCTGTATCAAGAGCGCTGTAAAGGGTAATCACAGCTAGACAATAAACTTACACAGAAAAGTGTACATATTTTTACCGGTCAATAATCTCAACCGACCTATCAGGTCGGTTTTTATGAGGAAAAACATATAAGTTGACAATATATCGTTTCGGTTTTATGCTAAACAATACATATGAATATTCAGTAAGAAGGGAGAAAAGCCAATGACGCCGCGTTTGCAGGAGAAATGCGAAAAATATCAAAAACACTTTTCTGAACTGCTGGAACTCGGCTGCAAGATTGTTGATGTATCGGAAAATACACCTCCGGGTCTGCTGCATCAGGAAGAACTGAAGAATTTCTGTGCGCATTGCACTTACAAGGCAGACGAACTGCAGACGCATTTATACGGCTGCCATGAGGCGCACCGCTGGAACGGGAAATACATCTATTACTGTCCTATGGGCCTGACATTTATTGCAGCTTCCATATCAAACAGCGCCGGAGACCTTACAGGTGGTCTGGTGCTTGGCCCGATTGTAATGGGGGAGACCCAGGATGTCCTGGCAGATATTCCTGAGCCTGAAATGGCCTGGGCTGTTTCTCGGGTCAAAGAGTTTTCAACCCGGAAAGTTCAGCATATTTCGGAAATACTGTCTGTTGTGACGGCGCACATCTCCGGTGTTGAGCACCAGCAGCTGCAGAATCTCCTCTACGATCAGGATAAGATACTGAAAGAGATATATGTAGCCAAGGAGTACTATGATGACATGGATACCCAGAGCGCCGATATGCTCCTCCAGTTTGAAAAGGATCTCCGGATCGCTGTATTGCGCGGAGAAAAAAACTCGGCGCTGCAGATGCTCAACGAGATGCTCGCACATATATATGTCTATTCAAACTTCGATATCAGTGCCATAAAAGCGCGCCTTCTTGAGCTTCTTGTCATCCTGTCCAGAGCGACGATTGAAGCCGGTGCCGACCCGACAGAGACATTTCGGCTTTCTGAAAACTTTATTCTTCAGATCGAATCCTATGTGGATGTCGACCAGCTGGCGTTCTGGATCTCAGACATTGTCCGGCGTTTCATAGTACAGGCTTTCGATCTTGCGCAAGTCAAGCACTCCGATGTTGTATTCAAGATTACAAATTACATCAAGAAAAATTGTGCCGAGAAGCTGTCACTTGATTCACTGGCGAAAGAGGTCTACCTGAGTAAGTCTTACCTGAGCAGCATCTTCAAGCAGGAAACGGGTATGAGCCTGACAGCTTATATCACGAAAGTCCGTATCGATAAAAGCAAGAAAATGCTGCTTGAGGAAGCCGTCAGTCTCGCCATCATCTCCAGCCAGTGCGGATTCAAGGATCAAAGCTACTTCACAAAAGTATTTAAAAAAGAGACCGGCGTTTCACCGAAACGCTTTAGGAACAACTACTTCGGCGATGCAACCGGAAAAGCATAGTAAAAAAACATAAGTAAAAACCCGGGCTGACAGCCCGGGTTTTTATTACTAATTACTGGTATTAGGAGACGAGCTCGACAGCCTTGACAGCAGCGGCGCCGGCGTCGGGGGTGTAAGCGTCTGCGCCGATCTCATCGGCGAAGGCCTGGGTGATGGGAGCGCCGCCAACCATGATCTTAACCTGGTTCTTGCAGCCGGCGTTGATCATCGTCTGGACGGTGTTCTTGAGGGAATCCATGGTGGTTGTCAGAAGAGCGGAAGCACCGACGACCTTGCAATCGGGATTGGCTTTGATGGCTTCCACAAATTTCTCGGCGGGGACATCAACACCCAGGTCGATAACTTCAAAGCCGGCGCTCTCGATCATCAGAGCGACAAGGTTCTTGCCGATGTCGTGAAGATCGCCCGCAACGGTGCCGATGATGTATTTGCCGTTCTTGCCAACGCTGTCGCCGGCGAGGAAGGGCTTCAGAATTTCGACGCCCTTTTTCATTGTTTTCGCAGCGACGAGCATCTCGGGAACAAAGATTTCATTTGCCTGGAATTTCGCGCCCACAACACTCATGGCGCCGATCATGCCTTCGTTCAGAATGGCATTCGGATCGTCACCGGCATCGAGAGCTTCCTGGACAATACCTTCAATAAGCTTGACCTTTCCCAATTCAACGGCGTTTGCGACATCCTTGATTTTTGACATGTGAAAATCCTCCTGTAATATAAAGTTATTAGAAAAGCTACATTAGCTTAATACACTATTACTTCTTCTGGCCAAATATACCCGAGCGATAAGCGCCGATATATTCCATGCACATCTCATCCATGCCGAGGAGAGCTTCTGTGGCGAAAATGGCGCCCATAAGGTCCTGATTCAGCGGATCAAGCACACCGCTGTCCATACCGGCGTTCATCGCCAGAACGGTGAAGGCAATGTTGACGATTTTTCGTACCGGCAGGTTGAAGGAAATGTTAGATACGGCACCGGAGATGTGAACCTTGGGATGGTTTTTCTTGATATGGGACATGACCTCGACAACCATGGCTATACCGTCTTCAGAGGTGCACAGCATCTCGATCAGGGGATCGATGTGAATGCGGCTGTCCGCGATGCCATATTCCTTGGCCTTCGCCATTGCGGCGTCAAACACCTCGATACGCTTTGCGGCGGTCTTGGGAATACCCGTGTCATCGCAAAGTAAAATCATAACATCCCAGTTGTTTTTAGCGAGAACAGGGAATGCGGCGTCAAATTTATTTCCCTCGCCGGATACGGAGTTAAAAAGGCCCTTTTTATCGCCATATTTTTCTTCCAGATACTGCATGCCCTGGAGGCAGACATTAACGTCGGGGCTGTCAACGGAGATCGGGCAGTCTGTGACCTCCTTAACGAGGTCGAGCATCCATTGCATTGCCTCAAATTCGCCCTCCTTAACAGAGGAGCATACATCAATGAAGCCACCGGCCTCGACACCCTCAATAACATCCGCCTGCTTTTTTGCGAAGTCACGTATATAGTTGGCATCGCGTTCCGCTATCGCTTTCGCGCAGGACGGAATCGAGCCGTTCAGTTTTTCTGCAATAATTATCATACTTTAATTTGCTCCCTTAAAACATTTTCTCTTAACGGCCAAAAGCCGTATGAATGCATCTCTGCGTCTCTGAGTAATTATTGTACAATCTCTGCGGTTATAAATATATCACACACATCGTTCAAATTACAATGATTATTCAGCAACGCTCGTTTAAAATTACAAAAATACGAAATAATTTTCGAATCGGCAATATCAAAGTACAAAAGTGCGATAAAATATTGGCTTATACAATAAGATATTACCAAATCGGTGTATATTGCCTGTCGGGTTTGTGTAAGGAGTACAAGTTTAGGCTAATTTTTTTGCTGCTTCAACAACATGGGATACCAGCACAGACGTCGTGACAGTGCCGACTCCGCCCGGTACAGGTGTAATTGCGCCGACAATCGGTTCCGCGTCATCGAATTTGACATCTCCGCAGAGTTTGCCCTCATCTGTCATATTGATACCGACATCGACGACAATTTGCCCTGGCGAGAGGTATTCCTTTGTTACAGCGTTTGCACTGCCTGCGGCGACTATTAGGATTTCTGCGTTCCTTGCGACAGAGGGCATATCGACAGTACGCGTATGGCATACAGTGACAGTAGCGTTTTTCCCCATCAGCATGATTGCCGCTGGTCTTCCTACCACGAGGCTGCGTCCGATGACAACGGCGCGCTTGCCTTTACAATCAATCTTGTAAAAATCAAGGATCTCCATACAGGCTTGAGCCGTGCAGGGGGCATAGCCTTCGCCGCTGCCAGTGAAAACGCCGGCCAGAGAACCGTCTGTAATGCCGTCGATATCCTTTTCCGGCTTCAGGGCTTTGCGGACAACCTCCTCGTCCAGATGCTTGGGCAGCGGACGGAAGATCAGGACGCCGTGGACGTTCTTGTCATTGTTGAGCGCTTCGATATTTTGCATCAGGACGTCCTGAGTCACATCGGCAGGAAGGACGACATTTTTAACGGCGACGCCGACGGTGTCGCAGCGCTTCGTCGCTCCCTTTTCGTAGGAGATATCATCTGCTCTCTCACCAACACGGAGAATAGCCAGGGTGGGATTGATACCCTTGGCCTTTAGAGTTTCAATTTCTGCTGTCATTTTTTCGTTCATCGCGGCGACAACAGCCGCACCTTTTAGCAATTCAGCCATACTGTATTCTCTCCTATCTCAAACGGGATATAACAGACTCATAGATTTTATCCGCCAGTTCGCAGTATTTACCAAGGAGCGCGTCTGCTTCAGACTCAATCATCAATGCGTATGCTTTGTCGACCATCGATTTTGTGTTGATAAAAACGTTGAGACTTGCCCCCATAAGCGCAGCCTTGGCAAAAGCGACACCAACACCTGCGTCTGATATGGCAAGAGCGGAGCCTTTGGCCGCAAACTCGGAAATAACGTCGATCGATTTCGCACACGCACGCATGATGTCCATAGGGACAGAGCAAGCATCCTTCAATGCGGCCTCCATAATGCTTTCGCGGCTCGGGTCATCTTTTGGTATGCCGTAGGCCTTTGACAGGGGCTCAAAAACGACTGCGTCC
>CAZVLO010000129.1:0-1231 GCA_964628265.1 uncultured Papillibacter sp. | reverse complement strand
ATCAACAAGATGAAGCAGCTCGTTCTGCAGTTCGGTTGCTTTAGTCTGGAGCGCTATGATATCGGCTTCGACGTCGGCATACTTCTTCTTACCGACGGTCAGGCTGCCGACCATATTACCAAGCGCTGTTCCGATGGCACCGACAAGGGCAGATGCGCCGCCACCGCCGGGAACGGGGGCCTTTGACGCAAGTACATCGACAAATTCGGTACAGCTGCCAGTGACAAATGACACAGAAAATTCCTCCTTATTTTCATACTTTACGATGCTATGCCGCCATAATAGCTACGGCGGCATAGCATTCAGTGATTAAGATCAGAACAGGCCGGAAACCTTTCCTGTTTCGACGTCAATGTCGATGCGGCGATATCCGGGATCGGAACCGGTGCCGGGCATCATGCTGATCGTACCGGCCATCGGGCACAGGAACTTCGCTCCGCCGTATTCAAGGATATCGCGAATTGGCAGACGCCAGTTCTTCGGCACACCCTTGATCGTCGGGTCGTGGGAGAGCGACAAGTGCGTTTTGACCATCATTGTATCGTAATCGGCGTATTTAGGATCCTTCTCGAAACGCTCGGCTTTCTCGATAGCCAGCGGTGCCCAGTCGACACCATCGGCGCCATAGACTTCCTTGGCAATGACCTCAACGCGCTGGCGGAGGGGCATCTCAAGCGGATAAAGGGGCTTCAATTCGACGGGCTCTTCGCATGCCTCGATGACAAGCTCAGCCAGTTCCTTGGCGCCTTCGCCGCCGTACTGCCAGTGCTCGGAGAGAGCGCAGCGGACGTTTTTCTCCGCGCAGAGTTTTTTGATGAGAGCAATTTCGGCGTCAGTATCCGTGTAGAACTTGTTGATGCAGACGACGGGCTTGATACCGGATTTGACAACGTTGTTAACGTGGTGGAACAAGTTCTCGCATCCCTTTTCAAGAAGCTCAAGGTTCTGCTCGGTGTACTCCTTGGGAAGGGGACGTCCGGGAACGACAGCCGGACCGCCGCCGTGCATTTTAAGGGCGCGGATGGTGCAGACGAGAATAGAGACATTGGGCTTAAGACCAGACAAGCGGCATTTAACGTTCCAGAATTTTTCAAAGCCGATGTCAGCGGCAAAGCCGGACTCTGTGACATGATAATCGAACAGCTTGAGGCCGAGACGGTCGCCGATGATGGAGGACTGCCCGATGGCGATGTTGGCGAACGGTCCGGCATGTACGAAGCAGGGCTGATGC
>CAZVLO010000128.1:6534-7180 GCA_964628265.1 uncultured Papillibacter sp. | reverse complement strand
GTTTAAGGATGGCCCGCGCTTCCACGTCCCTGTTATCAAGCCCTTTGCCCCAGCCTGCCTCAAAGTCCGCAGCCGAAGCGGAGGCTGTGAGGCAGCAGGCGAGCACAGGCATCGCGAGGGCCAGCGCCGCAAGCGCTTTTGCAATCGGATTTTTCATATGCACCTCCGGCAGGGCGCGGGGCCCCGCTTGAAGGTTATATCGACAAGATCCGACAAGACTTTATAAAAAGCGACTCGGCGCGGAAAAGCAAAAGGGCCTTACAGACTGGTTCTGTAAGGCCTTTCAGAGCGTTATGGGAAGAAGTTCGCGGCGATGCCGGCGCGTTACAGGAGTTCCGGCCTTTCAAATGCCCCCGACCAGATCACGGTCAAGAGCCCTTCACCGACCGTAACCTCGGCCTCCGCGCCGGTAAACTCGTTACTCACGCCGAGCGGAAAATCCGGCGCCAGCGTCGCCTCCGAGAGGGGATAGAGGAGGCCGGAGAGCGTGACGCAACGCGCCTCGCCTCCGAGGGCCAAAACGGATATATTCCCCGAAAGCCCGGCTCTGAAGCGCAGCCCGCCGTTTTTGACAGCGGTTATATTCTCGCCGCCGCCGATGAGGAAGGCGATACCGCCGCGGTTTGCGATATACGCAAGCGTCTGG
>CAZVLO010000128.1:0-6524 GCA_964628265.1 uncultured Papillibacter sp. | reverse complement strand
AAAGGTAGGGTCCGTCCGCCCGCCGAGCCCGCCGTAGATGAGAAACGTCCGATACCCGCGCTCCAGCCCGATCCTCACGGCCAGCATCGTGTCGGTGTCGTCCTTCATAACGGGGTGGCGGATGACGTTTTCGCCCTCCGGCACGCTGCCGAGGGAGTCGAAATCACCGACGACGAGGTCGGGAGAAAGGCCGTGCCGGCGCAACAGGGCATATCCCGCGTCGGCGGCGATGATGAAGTCGCCCTTTTCCGGGCGGAGCGCGCAGCCCGAATCCAGCGCGCCCACGATATAGCATGTGTTCATCTTTATTGCCCCCTACAGACCTTTGCGGACATTATAACACAAAGACGGGGATTGAAAAGAGCTCTTTTCAATCCCCGCAGTATCCGGCGTTCCCGCCTTATTCCAGATTCAGGTGCTTTTTGAGCATGATCGAGGTGACAACGTAGAAGGCGGCCCCGTAAAGCGCGGTGCAGAAGATGCCGATCACCATAGCGGTGTGTATGGACGCGACTGCCGTTAAATTCCAGCCCAGGTTGAGGGCGTCCAGATTGAAGAGGGAAACCGACCCGATGATTTGCGTGACGAACTGGAACAGGAAGAAAAACACGACGGACAGCAGGATCTTGTGGTTGGAAAAGCTGTGTCCGACCGCCATCGAGGCATAGAACAGCAGACAGGCCGCCGCGCAGCCGAGGAATGCCAGTATAACGGCTTCCAGAATAAAGGTCACGCCGTTGAACGCGTAATAAGCGGTGAGCTCGCTGAACATCTGCTGGAATCCGCGGACGATCTGGGATATATACGTCACCCTGAAAAATGCGATCAGAGAAGACAGGATGACGGCGAGGAAGGTGGCCGCGAACCAAACGGAAGAGACGATGATCTTCGACCAGATCAGCTGGTGAACGGAGACGGGCAGGGTGAACATCAGATAGCCCTCGTCGGACATCAAATTTGTGCGGAAGCGGTTGATCATCAGGACGAGGGACATGACGCAGACGCCTATGACGGCGATCACAAAGGCCGCCATCAGGAGTCCGCCGAAAATGCCCAGCAGCCCGTCGCCAGGGGCCTCCAGCATGCGCAGGGACAGATTTGCGCCGAAGGAGAGCGCCAGCATAACAAGGTACAGCGACCACATGATCCGGCCGGTGGCGCGGAATTCATGTTTCAGTAATTTTCCTAGCATTTGAATACCTCCCGGAAAAGGGCGTCGACGCTCATGCCTTTTTCCTCGCGGATATCGTCCACGGAGGAGTGGAGCGCGATCTGGCCCTGATTGATGAAAAACACGTCGTCCAGCACCTTTTCAACGTCCGCGATCAGGTGGGTCGAGATGATGACCGCCGCCTCGGGGTTGTAGTTGCTGATGATGGTGCTCAGGATATAATCCCTTGTGGCGGGGTCCACGCCGCCGATGGGCTCATCCAGCAGATAGAGCTTTGCCTCCCGGCTCATCGTGACGATGAGCTGCACCTTTTCCCGCGTGCCTTTGGACATCTGCTTGATGCGCTGCTGCTCGTCTATGTTCAGGTGGCGCAGCATCTCGGCTGCCGAGTCCCGGCGGAAATCGGCGTAAAAGTCGGCGTAGAAATCCAAAAGCTTCTCAACGCTCATCCAGGTGGGGATAGAGGTGCGGTCCGGTAGATAGGATACGAGGCTGCGCGTTTCTTTGCTCGGCGCCATGCCGTTTATCAGGAGCTCGCCGCCGCTGGGGGTCAGAAGACCGTTCGCGAGCTTGATGAAAGTGGTCTTGCCGCTGCCGTTCGGACCGAGCAATCCCACAATGCGCCCCGGCTCGATTGCAAGGTTTATGTGGTTCAACGCCGGCACCGCGCCGTAGCTTTTGCTGAGGTCTCTGCACTCTAAGATTGCCATTTTGTCTCCTCCTTTGCCGTTTCCCGGTTGATAAGCTCCAGAATCTCACCCTTTTTATAGCCCAAGCCGGCCATGGACGCAAGAAAACCCCTGATCTCCGTCTCTGCGAGCCCGCGTTTCGCCTCTTCAATCATTTTTCTATCCTCCGTTACGAATCTGCCCGATGTGCGCTGACTGCATACCAACCCATCCCGCTCCAGTTCGGCGAGCGCCCTCTGCATGGTGTTGGGGTTGACACCGGCTTCCGCGGCGAGCTCCCGCACGGACGGCAGCCTCTCCCCGGGCGGGAATACGCCCGACACGACGCCGCGCTTGATCTGTCCGATGAGCTGGGCGTAGATCGGTGCGTTATTGCCAAATTGCCAGTCCATTGATACACCTCCCGTGTAACTGTGTTATTGTACTAAGCAATTAATACAATAACACAGTTTTGCTGTTTGTCAAGAGAATTTATCCGATTTAAAATTTATATATTTTGAATTTATTCTACATTATGGTATACTTGAAAACAAAGCAGGCATTATTAAGGGGCTGGAGAGGCTTATCGTAAATGGAAGGGGCGAGCCTTTTGGAATTGCTGTGGCTGAGGTACTTCAAGAAGCTTGCGGAGGCGGAACACCTGACTCATGTCGCGGAACGGCTGTACATATCTCCCCCGTCGCTCTCCGCCACTATAACAAAGCTGGAGAAAGAGCTGGGAGTTAAGCTTTTTAACAGATCCGGCCGCGGGATATACCTGAATAATAACGGACGGATATTTCTCCGTTACGTCAATATTGCGCTGGGCGCCCTTGACGACGCCGTAAATGAATTCTCCAATATAAGCGAATCGCCTGGCTATCATCTGTCAATCGGAGTGACAAGTCCAGTCAGGTATCAAAGAGCGCTTTTTTCCTTTATAAAAACCTATCCGGAAATCACCCTCTCCCAAAATGCGATAGATCTCCCGCATTTTACAGGCGATGAGCTGTTGAAAAAATATGATTTCGTTTTTTCCGCATCCATTGATTTCAACATCGAGGACTGTGGGAGCACGGTTTTGTATTCGGATGACGTTCCGATGCTGGCCGTCTATTCCTCCCATCCTTTTTCTTCGCTCAGTGAGATTTCGCTTTATAAAGCGGATAAAGAAGTGTTCATCGTAACGCCGCAGGGCAGCTCGGCCAGGCTGTATTTTGACGACCTTTTCAACGCCGCGCATATGACTCCCAATATCATTCTCGAATGCGATTATTCCATGCGCAGACAAATGATTATTGATAAGTACGGCATCGGCCTTTCGACTTTGAGCACGTCGCTCGACGACAGGTCTTCTGAAATAAAATATATAAAGATATCCGAGCCGCATTACCGGCGTGCACACAAAATAACATGGCATTTAAAAAGAGACCGCTCCAAGGCGGCCGAGTTGTTTTATAACTTTATACTTGCCTATTACAAGGATGGGGTAAAAGGCCTCTCTGTAAATCCACAAATTCCCGATTTGCTTACGGACTCCATTCCCGCTGAACATGGTAACAAATAAACGTGACGGTAGGCCCCGAAAGGGCTCCGTCACGCTTTTTTTAGGCAAACAGTTAAACAGCTGTTTAACAGTCCTTAATCAAGTTTGTAATTTTAATTAACCTCGTTTTTGATATAGTAAATTTAGGTAATATTACTGAATTTATAAGTTGAATGAGGTGCTTATATGGAACTTGCAGAAAAATTTGCGGATTTTGTCTTCGAAACGGAGTACACCGATTTAGACAACAGCGTGATTGAACACGTCAAAAAGCTGACTTTAAAACAGATCATGGGAATCGTAGTCGGTTCAACAGCCCCCACTTCCAAAAAGATCATTCAATACGCCAAAAACAATCTCGGAAAGCCGGAATGCGGCGTTTACGGGTGCGGTTTTAAAACCGACGTGGAACAAGCGGCTCTGCTTAACGGCTTTTGCGGTCATGCTTCGGAAATGGAGGATGATCAGTTCCCCGGGGGCGGCATCAGCGATGTGACAACCTGGCCGGCACTGCTCACCGCGGCTGAGAAATGCAAGCTTTCAGGCAAGGAAGCAATCGTGGCTCTGTACGTCGGACAGGAAATGCAGAACAGGATCGCTATGTGGGCCGCGCCCGGAACAGATGTAATCGGAATCTGCAACCTGCCGTTTATCGGCATATACGGCGCGACGGCCTGCTGCGCCAAAGCCTATGAACTGACGAGGGAACAGATAAAGGCAGCTTTCGGTCTGGCGATGGTTCAGGGGTTGGGCTACATACACACCTGGGGCACCGACGCCCATTTCTGGGAGTCTGCCACGGTCTGCCGCAACGCCATTACAAACGCCCTCATCGCAAAAGCCGGGGCGACAAGCAACCCCGTGATTGAGAAATGCCTCGACATGCTGACCGGCGGCGATAAAGGCCTGCAGTTCGACAAAATGACGGAAGGATTGGGAAAGGCGCCCTACTATACAAACAACACGTGGATCAAAAAGTGGGGATTCTGTTTCTTCACCCACAACTATGTGGACGTTCTGACCGATCTGATGAAAAACAACAACGTCGATTATCGTGACGTCGAAGAAGTCGTGGCGCATTTTGACGAGCTGCGGTTTATTGTGGACCGGGCGGAACCGAAGGATGCCGAAGACAGCCGTTTCAGTATCCAGCATTTGCTGGCATATCAGATGCTCCACGGCGAGTGCGGACTGGATACCTGCACCGAAGCCGCGGTGACCGATCCGGAAGTAGCCGAACTGAGGAAAAAGGTGAGAGTCCAGTATCATCCGGAGTATGGCAAGAGTTACTATGCGGGCGAAGGCCGCGTTGACGTGAAGCTCAAGGACGGGACAGTCCTCACCGGCGCGCTGGATAAGCCCTATGGGTCGGTCAAGTACCCTTTGACCATGGACCAGGTAGTGGAAATCTATCGCAAATACTGCAAGGGGATCCTGTCGCAGGCCCAAATCGAGCGCACGAAAGACATCATCCTGAATATGGAAAACGAGCCGGATCTGCAGGAATTGTTCGACATCGTCACTTTCAGGCATTTGGTGAAATAACGGGCGGAAACAAAAGACGGTTGGTATTTGAATGCCAGATCATGCTTAAAAAAGGCAGATAAGGAGAGGGAATAATGGGTGAAGTTCTTCGGGGCAAGGTGGCAATCATCACAGGGGCAGGACGAGGAATCGGCAAAGCGATTGCTTTGCGCTTTGCCAGGGAAGGCGCCGATATTGTCGTCTGTGATGTTTCGGCTGAAAATATTGACGCCGTATCCCGTGACGTTATGGAATTGGGCCGCGCTGCTCTGGCATTCAAAGCCGATATTACCGTCAAACAGGACGTGGAGAACCTGGTATCGGCGACGATCGACAAGTTTAAAAAAATTGACGTCCTGGTCAATAACGCGGGCGTCATACGCCGCGCCCCGCTGCTTGAAATGAGCGAGGAAGATTGGGACATGGTTGTCGACGTCTGTCTCAAGGGCACATTTCTCTGTACGCAGGCAGTCGGGAAGTACATGGTAAAGCAGAAATCCGGCCGGATCATAAACTTGTCCTCAAGCGCCGGCTTAGGGACGTCCGACGAGACGATGGCGAGCTATGGGGCGGCTAAAGCGGGGATCGTTGAACTCACAAAGGTGACGGCCCGGTCTTTGGGGAAATACGGTATCGGCGCAGTCGCTATTGCACCGGGAACGATCGCAACGGAACTTGAACGCATCAGGAGGACGCCTGAGGAGTACGAGGAATTCATGCGTCAAAGGGCAAGCATTATGGCGGTGGGAAGAGTAGGCCAGCCTGAGGATATTGCGGCCCTGGCGACTTTCCTGGCCTCGGATGAGTCCTCGTTTATCACGGGAGCTGTCATTCCGATCGATGGCGGCCGATTCGACAAAATATAGGGGGTAATCCAATGAAGGTAGGTTTGATTGGTCTCGGCAATATGGGCAGCGGAATGGCGGACAACATCATGAAGGCGGGACACGCGCTGACGGTATACGCCCGCAGGCCCGAAGCCGCAAAACCATTGATTGAAAAAGGCGCATCCTGGGCCGGAAGCCCGAAAGACCTTGCCGAGGTTTGCGAAGTCGTTATTTCCTGCGTTTCGGGCCCCAAAGACGTGGAAACTTTGGCGCTGGGCGCAAACGGCATCATCGAGGGAATAAAAGCCGGCGGCGTGTACATTGATTTCTCAACGATACCGCCGGAGGTCGCCCGTAAGATCTATGCCGCGTTTAAGGAGAAGGGCGCCCACGTCATGGACGCGCCGATCAGCGGAGGCCCGCCGCTCGCGTGGGCCGGCAAGCTTGCGGTCATGGCGGGCGGGGACAGGGAGATCTTTGAAAAATGCAAACCCCTTCTTAATGTCGTAGGCGACAAGGTGGGGTATGCCGGGCCAATCGGAAGCGGCTGTATCTGCAAGAACCTTCAGTGTGCGATCAGGAGCAAAATCGAAGACATAGCTATTCTCCTTCCTCAGCCCATCGTGAGTGGTATATGGGTTCTGTACGCGGAAAATAGTCTGCATATATGCCTTCGCATCTGTGCTATATGAACCGGCAAGCATCATCACAGCAGTCCAAGGACGAACAGTAACACCAGTGGTCAATTTTCCGCAGGAAAGAGTAATTGTTCGAGTATCCTCTGGATA
>CAZVLO010000127.1:1086-7430 GCA_964628265.1 uncultured Papillibacter sp. | reverse complement strand
AGGTTCGGGACTGTCAGCATCAGCAGAAAAACAAGTCCGACGTAAGAAAAGCCGAAATGCCCCATATATCTCTCCAGCGAATTTTCATTTGCCTTATCTTATTGGCTTCTTTTTTGCTTTTATCAATTCAAAAATATCGCCGAGGTCATTCCTGTCAATAACCCTGTAATGAATCCAACCGCCTTGCTCGCCGCAGGGATAGCGATTCTGCCAAAGCTGGTTTGCCTTTTTTGATAGGGTCGGCAGCATTTTTTGGACAGCGGAAATACAAGGGTCGCCAAACTGCAGCGTTACGGTAAATGCCCCCGACTCAAAGAAAGTATAGCACAGATGGCTGGATTTGTGGCTGCATTTGTATCCCCAGCCGTAACTGTTGCCAAAGGGAAACTTCAGCTCTTTCTTCAAATCGTAGTGATCGTTTAGGAATTTCTCCAATTGAAGCAAAAAGCCATAACTTTCAGCGCCCAGGTACTCCTTTACAAAATCATCGTCAGGAGGGGTGCTTTTATCCAACAGGCGTTCATACATCAGTTTTAACCCCCATTTTGAAATCCGGTCTCATTTTATTTTCAGCGTCCGAAGATACGCCTTTGTTTCATCGCTGATCCGGTAGCTCTCAATCGCTTTCTGGATGGCCTTATTGTGCGTCCATTTCTCCAGGCGCTGATTCTGGATGTATGGCAGGGCCGCGTCACACTGCTTGGCCAGCGCCGTCGCAAAATACCAGGCGATCATCATGTTGATGTAATACTCGTCAGATCGTATGTCCGCCGCGAGCTTCAGCATCTCTGGCTTGAAATGCTCGTCGAGATAGAAACTCATCAGCATTCCGATCCCGAAGCGCACCGTGTAGGTTTTGTCGGATTTCAGCCAGACTCTGATCTTTTCGAAGAGCTCCGGCAGATGCTTTTTGAAGACTTTCGGCGACATCAGGTCGCAGGTCGCCCAGTTGTCGATGTACGGCAGAAACGCGTCAACGGCGTCAATGGCGGCGTCATAGTCTTTGATCGTTTCGATCAGGAAGCCGTGCAGGTTGTTTTCTTCATAATACCTGTGCGGCAGGATTTTGAGGAACTCCATGGCCTCCGGCGCTTTGGAATACTCCTTCGCGAGCTTCCGCAGGTCCGGCGTGCGGACGCCGATGACGGTTTCCGGGTTCACCGTCGGCATGAGCTTGGACGAGAAATCTTTGTATTTCAGATCCTGCAGCTCAAACAGCCTGCGCTGAATCTCTTCTTCTATGCTGCTCATATCTTTTACCCTTTCGATAAGCGAATGCAGTTTATATTTGGAAGCCTGCGATGCAATCGGGGCGGAGTATGCTTACAATTGTAACCGCATGATTTGCGAAACGGCTTTGAATTTTTCGTGGTTGTAAAACTGTATGCCGTTTTCATTTTCAGCAAGAACATTCAGTTCAATGTAATCCAGTTCCCGCGCTTTGGCCCATTGCTTTGTCGATTCCAGCAGCTTGCCGCCGACGCCCTGGCCGCGAAAATCTTTTATTACAGACGAATCTATAATTGTGGCGTACCTGTGTTGTATGAAGCAAGCATAGGGCGGAGTTTTTTCTTCGTATTGTTAAGCTATGCCCGTTCTGCAAGAGCGGACTGAGCGATCTCCTGGAATGCTTTCCCGATTTCTTTTGGGCTCCCGGACAGCGCTTCGGCCTTGTGCATAATATCACGCAGGATTCCAATATCCTGCTGAATAAACAATTCGCACAGGAACCTTTTCATCCGTCCGTTGTTATAGCGCTCCAACGCCGCTGTAAGCAAGTCGGCGCGTTCTTCATATTCCCGGTACCAGGATTCAAAGCCAGATTCAGCAATCATTAAGCCTTTCCTTGACATGGTTTGTATTCAGGTCGCTGAAGTCGCCCATCTTGCCCAATCGCGCGCAGGGAAACCCGGCGCACATCCCACAATGCGCAATCCCTTTTTCTTTGCAGCAATGATAAACCTTGCAGGGCTCCGTATAGTATCCGTCATGAGAACAGCCGGGGCACCTGCTGCCTCCTACCGTTCTGTAACGGGTGCATAAGGCGCAGGGCATTCCGCAATAACCGTAGGCATAATCAGACATCCGTCGGCCTCCTTATATGATACTTTTTACAGCCATATGGCAAAATTATCGTATTGAAAGGTACCGCTGCCGTGATGCAGCTTGCCGTCCGCTTTCAGCCCGGCAAACGCGTTTTTCATATCCTCGAGTATGGAGGGCCGGATATTTAAATCGTGATGCGCCGGAAACACTCTCTTCACCGGGAGAGCCGCGACTCTCTCCAGCGACGACAGATAGGCTTCCGGGTCGGTCGAAGGGAAATAGGCGAACAGAGTTCCTATGTAGACCAGATCGCCGGTAAAAAGATAGCCGCGATCCTTTTCCCAAAAGCAAATATGCCCCGGCGAATGTCCCGGCGTATGCAGAACCTGCAGTGTGCGTCCGCCGATATCGATCACATCGTTATCCTTAAGGACCTTTGCGGTAGTACCCTGAAAGAACTCATATTCCTCCACATTGAAGCCTTCCGGCAGCTCGCATCTCTCTACCACAAAGTCCTTTATCTGCTCCATAGTCAAGGGAAACTCGCCCGCGAGCCAATTCGCCTCATCCTCGTGTACATAGAATTCAGGGAAATATTTATGCCCGCCGATATGATCCCAATGGATGTGGGTAGCAACCGCTATGACAGGCTTGTCCGTCAGTTTCATGACTTCGTCATAAATGTTCATAATACCAAGCCCGGTATCGATCAGCAAACTGTGGGTTGTCCCGTTCAGAAGATAGGCGTGGGTTTCTTCCCAATGCCTGTACTCGCTGATGATATGCGTATCCTTGTCGATATGATCAATGGTAAACCAGTCGCTCATCGTGTTTGTCCTCCGAATTTTCGGTTGTCGGCTTATGCTGATGTTCTGCACAGCATCTCATTTTGCGTTACGCTTCAAGGAGTGTGAAGCATTGTTAACCGCCGCTTCGATCAGCTTAGCAGCCGAGTCGCGGTTCAGCGGTGACACCCGGCCGTGATAGATGTAATAGATCAGCATCGACCAATATACCTCATAGCCGCCCTTGTCGTATTCCTCCTCCGTTGGAAAATAACCCGTGTCGGAATAGGCCGTTTCGATACTGTCGTTGGGTGCCGAGTGCGTATGGGAAAAGCACAGCATGACCTTATCTTTGGATACTGACAGCATCTCGCCGATTTCATTTCTGAAAATATCCGCGTGCCGCGTTGAAAAACCGATATGGTCTATCGTCACAAGGCAATACTTTTCGGAAGCTTACTGCCAGACCGATACCTGTGCAGATAGGGGACGCAGTATGCCGCGCGATAACTCGTCCGCGCGCCCAAAACCGACGGTATGCATCGGTAAGGACGGCGTAATATCAACCTTGGATAATCCCAATCGTGCTGTTCCCATAAAAAACATCCTTTATCAAACAAGATTATGCCCGTCCTTTTCCATAGATGCTCTTGTCAAGCCGCAGTATTCCGGCCAGTATCAGCAGCATACCGCCGGTGACGATCATCAGAAGCCGCATGGGCACCGCGTCCGCCAAGGGGCCGAACACCGCCATTCCGATTGGCAGACAGCCGCAATACATGGCGCTTAGAAAGCCGAACACCCGCCCCTGCATACTCGCCTCAGATTTTTCCTGTATCAGCGTCGTGACGGCGGTCTGCACCATGGTGAGCGCAATGCCGTAAACCACCATGAGCGCCAGATAGACGGGAAAGCTTTTAATCGCGCCCATGCCGATGCCGAGCGCGCCGAAAGCGGCAAGACCGACCAGCAAGGTTTTGACCCGGTTGGGGAAGCCGCCCCAGGTGCCGATGAGGACACCGCCGGCCGCCATGCCCGCAAAACCGATCAGTTCCACAAGTGTCAGGTAAAAGTAGCTGTCGCCGTAGGTCCGGCTCACGAACAGCGTCGCGAGGAAGCCCGCCGGAACGGCGAGGAAGATGAAGATGCCATAGGAAATCAGCAGCTTCCCGATAAATCCGTTTGAGAAGGCATACTTCATACCCTGTTTCATTTCCGAAAAAACGGAGGGCGTTTCCGTTTCCGCTTTCCGTTCCAGCTTCGGAATGGCAACGCAGGACAGAATTCCGATGCCGACAATGGCGGTGGCAATGTCGATAAACAGCGTGCTGCGGAGCGTGCCGAACGTCAGAATAGCGCCGGCGGCCGCGGGAGCCGCGAACTGAACCACCGATTGCAGCGTGGCGTTTACGCCGTTAAAGCGCATGAGGTGTTCCTCCGGAACGAGCTGCGGGATCATCGCGCCCACCGCAGGTGTCTGCACGCCCGCGCCGAGGGAACGGATCACAGATGCGATAAGCAGCGCCGCAAACAGCTTCGTGTCCTCGCCGACAAGCGGCATCAGAAGGGCGAGCGCCAGCGTTGCTGCGGCGATGACGGAGTCCGACAAAACAATGAGGCGCTTTCGCGGATACCGGTCCGCCCACACGCCGGAGAAGAACGAAATCAGGAATTGCGGTACGAACGAGCAGATGGTCAGCGCCGATACCCACGCGCCGGACGAGGTCTTGAGCGTTACATACCAGACGATCGCAAACTGCACCAGCGACGAACCGAACAGCGTGACGCCCTGAATGACGAGACAGGTGATGGTTTTCTTCTTCCATTGTATCACAACTGAAATCCTCCGTTTCTTTGACACCGAGAATATTACCAAAGAAACGGAGTCTGGTGTCTTACTGGATGGTTTTAAATTTTAACTGCATGGCCCCGAGCAGCACCCGCATATCTGCCGCGTCTTTGCGTGTGTTCTCCAGAGATATGATGAGCCGGTCGCAGACCGAAACGATATCTTCCTGTTCAGAGGGCGTGTTCAGAATCGTCTCCACCGGAGCGGATTCATTCTTATCCAGATGGTTCATAAGCCGCAGGATAGAAGAGAGCGAGTAATTTGCGCAGCGGAGGGTGCGTATGATATTCAGTCGCTCCAGATCGGATGCGTCGTAAACCCGATAGCCGTTTTCCCGCCGCTTTACTGTAATGAGACCGTTCAGTTCCCAGTTGCGGAGCGTGTCCACCGTCACATTAAGCCTTTCCGCGGTTTCCATACGTTTGAGTGACACGCCGTCCTGTCTGTGCTTTCCGTTCAGCATGGCTTCCACCGAAGTGATAGCGGATTTCGCGTTCTCTGTCTCCCTCGTAAGCATCGCTTCATATTCGCGCGCCGACTGTATCGCGCGGTCAAAGTCAAGCGCGGCGCAGAGGCGTATCACTTCGATGGCCTTTTTCCGCAGTCCGTTCTGGAGCACCTCGGCGCGCATGGCGAGCCGGGCCAGCCCCATCTGCTTAAGGTGCAGTTCCGTAAAGACCCGGTACCCGTTTTTCAGGCGCTCCGGCGGCGTTATGAATCCAACTTCCTCGTAAAAGCGGACGGTATTCGGATGAACGCCCGAGAGAAGCGCGATTTCGTTTGTCCTGTATGTATTCATAAGCCTCCACGGATTTCTGTCAAATTCCGGTTTATTGCATTTTATTATACATGAGCCGCCAAGGAATGGCAATCCGAGCTCATCGTTTCGTCCCGGCTTTATGCGGAAACAAGGCATGCTTGCCGACAATATGGCGTTGACAAAACGGTTCCGGAATGGTAATATATAGTTAATTTTTAGCCTGAAAGGACATTACACATGCTTGATCCGATCTATCGCTGAAGTCAGATAACCTATGAGCCAGGGCTATCCGGTATAGCCTTTGTTTGTTGTACGTTTGAATGACAGTGATGGTGGAAAAGCTGTGTGAAATGCCTTGCCGCGTTTGCACACTGTTCCGGTGTGCTTTTTTCATGCAGCTTAAACCCACATCTCATAAAAATTTGAGAGATTTGAGGTTTAATTATGTTTGATATCAGGAAAACTCAGGAGCAAGTATTATTCGGCGCGGTCAAAGCCGCCAGCGGCGATGAAACAGCAACAGAAATCGTATTTGGAGAAGCCGGGCAGGCTTCAGCCGAGGATAACGCGGCATGGGTAAAATCCGCCATGAACAGGCTTGAAAACCGCTTTGACAGGACTGCCGTGAAGCAGATCAGAATGAACTGTCAATGCGGATACGGGATGGACGAAAAGCTGGCGCTTCTGAAAGAGCTGATGGCGTCGTCGTCCAGCCTGGAGGAATTCGCAAGCCAGGATAGAGCGAGGGCGGCGGGCCTGTCCTTCAAAAACGGAGACCTCTATCTGCAGTTTCCGTTCTGCCCCTGCCCGATGCTTGCCGAGGTGGATAAGCTGGATTCGGACACCTGGTGCCAATGCACGACCGGCTACAGCAAGGTCCTTTTCGAAAAAGCCTTCGGCTGTG
>CAZVLO010000127.1:0-1076 GCA_964628265.1 uncultured Papillibacter sp. | reverse complement strand
ATAAAAACGGGTGACGAAATTTGCCTCCAGAAAATCATTCCGCATGACTCCATCTGGAAATAGGCAAACCGGTTTAATTTAAGAATCATCATAAAAGCGGGGCAAGTGATTTCAAATCATTGCCCCGCTTTTTTGGTTGCTATCAATACCGCTCTCGAGCGGCCCAATCTTATCAGTAAAATTGTTGCTGACAGCTTTGAAGGTGAAAAAGCGTTAGACGCTTTTAAATTGGGCATGGGGAGAGTTCTCTTTTCCAGCATGGCGGGCATCCGGCAATTCTATCCAATCAGGCAGAATTTGCGGAAAAGACATTTGATTTTCTCCTATCTAACACCCGCGGTTTCTATGTCCGTTTAAGATGATTTTCGATAATAAATTAGAAGCTGAATCATATTTTCCAATTCTTCTTCCGTGTTTTGGCCGCTCAGTCCCACACGCAGGGTGCTGTCAACCATTTCCGCAGAAAGGCCAAAGTTCATCATCATGGAAGGGCCTTTCGCATAATTGGATTTGCAGGCGGCAGAGGTGGACACGCAGATACCGTTGTCGCTTAAATAACTTGCAGCTTCAATATTGTTCAGTCCGGGCAGAGAAAAGCTGACAATGTGCGGCGCGCCGTCGGACGGCGAGTGAATCAGCGCGCCGGGAAAAGCATGCAATAAGCGCCGAACCGTGTATGCTTTCAAGGCATACATATGGCGAGTGTCCTCCTCCATGCGTGCCATTGTAATGCGAACCGCCTCGGAAAAGCCGGCGATCAGCGGCATTGCCTCCGTCCCGGAGCGCATTCCTTTTTCCTGTTGGCCCCCATAAATACGACGCCGTATTTCGGTCCCTTTGCGGATGTACAGCGCGCCGATTCCTTTCGGGCCATGTATTTTATGACCGCTGATACTGATCAGATCAGCGCCAAGACTGTCGGCGGTAAACGGCAGTTTGCCAAACGCCTGAACAGCATCGCAGTGCAGCAGCGAATCCGGCGCCCGGGCCTTTATAATTTCTTTGATTTCACGTACCGGCAGGATTGTGCCGGTCTCGTTGTTTACCAACATAACCGAAGTCAGGCCGGTGCCGGG
>CAZVLO010000126.1:7116-7490 GCA_964628265.1 uncultured Papillibacter sp. | reverse complement strand
CCTGATGCCTGTGCGCGGGCTTTACGAGCCGGAATACTGCCCGACCTGCGGCAAGCGCATCCAGCCGTATGAATGAACCTGTGCAGCATACAGGAAAATCAAAACGCTCCCCTTTGAGAAAGCGGCTTTTTTCCGCTGTTTCCCAAAGGGGAGCGTTCTTTATTCTCCGCGTGCACACACGGGCGCTTATTGCTGGTCAATGCTCAGCAACGTCTTCAGCAGCACGTTGGCGCCCTTGAGGCAATTCTTGACCGGCGTAAACTCCAGCCCGCAGTGACTGTGGCCGCCCTCGCTCGGCAAGGTCATAGTCGTCGGAATGACGTCGATAACGGACTGCGCGTCGTGCCCCGGGCCGCTGTACATGCGCTTTCGGT
>CAZVLO010000126.1:991-7020 GCA_964628265.1 uncultured Papillibacter sp. | reverse complement strand
CCACATAAGTTCCTGTACCGCATCCAAAACCGCGCGGCGCGCACACCCGGAATTTTGCCCGCAACCGCATAATCCACGCGCGTTTCGGGGATGATTTGAATAGCAAATCTTATGACAGGTGCGCGGCACTGCGTCCTTTTCGCACCGCAAACCATAAAAAGGAGAGAGGTTTTATGGCGATCAACCGGCAGGGTGCGCGCGCCCTGCGTTTTCGCAACATGCCGCGCATTGCGGGGCACGCCGCAATCGTCGGCAAAAAAGAAGGGGAAGGCCCTCTGTACGAGACCTTTGACTACATCGCGGAGGATGACCATTTTAACCAGGAAACCTGGGAAAAAGCGGAAAGCGAGATGCAGAAACAATGCATTGAGCTGGCTACGCGCAAGGCCGGACGTGAAGTACGCGAGATGAATATGATCCTGGCGGGGGATCTGCTGAACCAGTGTATCGGTTCGGCGTTTGCCTCCAGCGAATCGAATGTGCCGTTCCTCGGCCTGTACGGCGCATGCTCGACAATGGCGGAAAGTCTGCTGCTCGGCGCGTGCCTGGTAGACGGCGGTTTTGCCGACGAACTGGCCTGTGCGGCCTCGTCCCACTTCTGCACGGCCGAACGGCAATACCGCTTCCCGCTGGCCTACGGCGGCCAACGCACCCCCACCGCGCAGTGGACGGCAACGGCGGCGGGCGCGGCGGTTCTCGCCTCAAAGCCCTCACGCGGACGCATCGCCGTAGTGGGCGGCGCGATCGGCCAAATGGTTGATCTGGGTGTCAAAGACGCAAACAACATGGGTGCGGCAATGGCCCCCGCCGCCCACCGTACCCTCACCGACTATTGGAAGGACACCGGTACCAAGCCCTCGGACTATGACATGGTGGTAACCGGAGACCTCGCCGGCGTGGGCGCGGACCTGCTGCTTAAACTGTGCGAGCATGACGGGCTGGATGTGCGCCCGGTCTATTCGGATTGCGGACTGATGCTCTTTTCCCCCGAGCAGGATGTCCATGCGGGCGCGTCGGGCTGCGGCTGCTCGGCCTGCGTACTGTGCGGCCGTATTCTGCGGGATATGGAGCAAGGGCTGCTCCGGCGTGTGATCTTTGCCGGTACCGGCGCGATGATGAGTCCGGTGTCGGTACAGCAGGGGCAAAGCATCGCCGGCGTATGCCACATGGTTGTGCTGGAGCGGCAGGAAGGAGAGAAGAACTGATGGAATATCTCCGTGCGTTTATCACAGGCGCCATTATCTGTGGTCTATCACAGGTGCTGATTGACAAAACCAAACTGACCCCGGCGCGTATACTGGTCACTTATGTGGTGCTGGGCGTATTTCTGACGGCAGTAGGCCTCTATCAGCCTCTTGTCGATTGGGGCGGCGCGGGCGCAACCGTACCGCTGCTTGGCTTCGGCTATGCGCTCGCCAAGGGCGTCATTATGGGTATTTCGGAGCATGGGCTGCTCGGCGCAATGATCGGCGGTGTAACCGGCGCGGCGGGCGGTATCGCGGCCGCAGTGGTGTTCGGGTTCTTAGTGGCGATTATTTTCAAGCCCAAAAGCAAGGCTTAGGTGAAAAACGCGGTTCCCTTCACCTGTGACAGGGAAAATGTATGTGTTCCCGCCGTCTCTGAAAATTCTGCGCGTATGTGCAGTTGACAAGCCCCATCCGGCGGAGTATGATAGTCTTAGCTATTATTAAAGTGAAAGGATGGGCTGACACAATGGAGATCGGCATCAAAGGCAGCAAGGAGATTTTGGTCACCGAAGCGCTGTTGGCAAAAAACGTAGGCAGCGGAATTGTCAGTGTCTACGCCACCCCAATGATGATTGCAGGGCTTGAAGGCACTGCAGCCGAGAGCGTACAGCCCTATGTCGGCGAAGGCAAAACCACTGTCGGCACGCATATCGACGTGACCCATGAATCCGCCACGCCCGCCGGGATGAAAGTGCGCTTTGAATCTGAGCTGACGAAAATCAGCCCCAACGGGAAAATGCTGACGTTCCGCATTGCCGCTTACGACGAAAAAGGTCTGATCGGCCAGGGTACGCATGAGCGCGTGGTCATTTCGACCGAGCGTTTCGAGCAGAGAGCCCAGGACAAACTGAACTAAGCCAATCGCACTCTTAAAATAGTGCGAATGCCCGACGTTCCTTGAGGGGGGATCGTCGGGCATTCGCATGTCTGCAGTCAGACAACAGGACATGAAACGGAAACAACAGGAAATACAACGGTACCATTTAGTTTTATTTGACATCAAGGCACAGAATTGATATAATAATACAGCTAAACATTAAATCTGCCGCTGTGGTGGAATTGGTAGACACAAGGGACTTAAAATCCCTCGGTGGAAACATCGTACCGGTTCGATTCCGGTCAGCGGCACCAGACGGATATTGTATGTGATTACGCATATAATATCCGTTTTTCTATTTTAAACGCTGAGTTTGTTAGAAACAGCGCATAGAAAGGTGGACAAGACTGCAGCCGTTTGGCAGAATAAAGTAACCACACGCAAATCAACTGCAAACCTTTTCCGAGAAGGCTATACGCCTAAACGGAGGCACCATAATTTGATACACTCATGCCATATACGCAAAAAGGCGCTGAATAAATTGCAATTCAGCGCCTTTTCTTCGATAAGTTAGGTGAATATAGCTGCCTATAGTTTAGTTCGCATAACATCTCATTCAATTCGGTACTTTTTATTCCGTCACCGCTTTCAGCGCTTCACTCATCGGTATATGCGTGACTTTCTTTCTACACATCAGTTTTGCTAACTCATAAGCGGCCAATACTACAAGAAAGCCCAAAACCATATACAAGACGTTCAGCTTAACCGGCAATACAATTTGCAGGCTCTCCGTCAGAGATCTATAGAATACCCCCACAGTCCCAAGCAAAGCGGGAATGCCGAGCAGATAGCCAATCACAACCATGAGGGTGTTGCTTCCCAATACCAATCTGCTGATTTCCCTTTTCCTATATCCGAACACCTTCATCAACGAGATGCTAGTCCGGCTTTCGTCGATCACCAGGCCGGTAACAAGATAGATAATGATCAGGCCAAGTATAAAGGCCGAGGCGATAAGGCCGTAAATCATCGGTCCCGCCTGATCCATAAAGGTGCTGAACCCCTTGACGATGGCATCAATGGATTTGGTGCTCCTGATCTCGCCTTCTGCAAAGGCCATCGGTTTATCGCTCCAAATGCCGATATAGGCGTCGGCGGACAGTCCAAATTCCGCGTTAAACTGATCAAGAGGCATAAACAGGAAATCCCCCGCATAAGAGTCTGCTACTTTTTCAATGGTAAAAGTGTATTCCTTACCATTCTCCGTGTCGAAAACCGTCACGCTGCTGCCCTCTTCCACATTCAGCTTTTGCGCCAGAGGCGCTGTGATCGTGGTCTGTTCTGGTTTGAACGGAAGCCCCGATAAGTCTTTCAGCCTGATCCTGTCGGTATCGGGCAGAACTCCGGTAACATAAAAGCTGACGTCCTCATTGTCCGCAAGGCTCACATACGCCGCGCCGAACTGCTCGGCTCCCGCCGGCGGCGTACCGGTTTTTTCGGATGTGAACACATACTCATACTCAAGGTTATATAATTCCTTTATACCCTCATTCAGCATATAGTCAACGGAGCTTTTCATCGTCAGGCCATACAGCATAAGCATTGTGGCCACAACGACCCCAAGCAGCAGGAAGAAGGTTCGGGATAAACTGCGGGCCTGTTCCCGGATTTGAAATTTCGTATTGAATTTCAACTGGTCAAGCTTGAGGTTCCGTTCTATAAAATTGGTCTTGTTTTTTGCTCCTCCGCCCTTCATAAGTATCGCCGGCGGCGTTTTCAGTATTTTTCCGGTAACAACCCAGGTTACGGCGCAAAGAATTATAGTCGGAACAAGAACCGCGAAAACCATCAGCCAGGGATGATAAACCATCTCATAAACCGGCATTGGGAAAGCTGTCAACATAAAGTGAAACATATCATCTACCAGTAGTAGCCCCAGAACGGAGCCGGTTACCGAGCCGGTTATGGATATCAGAAGCGGGAACATCAGATAATGACGCCGCAATTCCCTCTTTCGATAACCTTGTGCGTAAAGTGTCCCAATGATAACGGATTCACTCCGGATCATCCGCCACATCAGCAATCCAAGCAAAATACAGGCGAGCGCAAGCATAGCAAGTGGTACGGCGGTGCTCATCGTGGATAATACGCCGACCTCCATAGGGATATAGGATACGTTGACTTTCTTTTCGGTACTCTGCCAGTTTGTGATACCGATATTCCGGGAACGCAGCTCATTTTTGACGGCCGCTTCCTGGGATTTTATATTTTCCCTCTCATCAAAACGGATGGCGTAAACCTGATTCCGCTTCGGTAATGAGTTGAAATCCGCTTTACCGACAACGCCTACGCCGAAGGCCTCAGGGTCATTCATCAGCGCTTCTTTTGACTTAATTACATAGATGAAATTCGGAAGGATACCGTAGCCGGAAACGGTGAAATCCTTACCCGCAACCGTGATCGTATCGCCGATCTCGTAGCCGTTTGTTTCAGCAAACAAGCGGTCTAGCATGATTTCGGAGCTACCCGGCAGTTCCCCTTTCTGAACGGCCGGAATATTGACCTGATCCATCATGCTGAACACCCGCAGCATTTGACCGGATTCCACTTCACAATCCGCCGTGCCGCCGGGTTCCACCTTTGCGTTAAACTGTTCGCTGAGCGCAGCGGCATCGATCCCGGCATTGATGGAAAACTCTGAGTCGGATAAGACATTCTGTTCGGATAACGTTTTGAATGTATGGTCCAGATTGACCGACGTCATAATCATCAGGACAAACATCATACTGCTGATCATCAGCATGATTATGGAGCCGATATACCGGGCTTTATGCTCCAGCATGGTTCTTATTACTTTTCTGAGCATTACCACTCAATCCTTTCTGCCGCAACGGGTTCGTCATGACGGATTGTTTCAACGATCCCTCCGCTGCGCAGCTTGTAAACCACATCCGCCATATCGCCGATAGCGGTATTATGGGTGATCATCAGGATGCTTGTTCCAAATTCACGGTTGACTTTTTGTAAAAGAGAAAGCACTCCGCGTGCGGTTTCATAGTCCAAAGCGCCCGTGGGTTCGTCGCATAAAAGCAGTTTCGGATTCTTTACAATCGCGCGGGCGATCGCTACGCGTTGCTGCTCTCCTCCTGAGAGCTCCCTTGGGAAACTCCTTTTTTTCGTCTCAATCCCCACGGCTTTCAATACCGTATTAATATTCATCGGGGCTTTTGATATATTGGCTACCACCTCGATATTTTCCGCTACGGTCAGATTCGGCACAAGATTATAAAACTGAAAGATAAAGCCGACCGAGTCCCGGCGGTAATTCGTCAGCCTGTCGTCATCAAGACCTGCAAGCTCCAGGCCGTCAACGATGACGCTGCCGCTGTCTGCCCGGTCGACGCCGCCGATCATATTCATCAGCGTCGATTTCCCCGAACCGGACGGACCAAGGATCACACCGGTCTGTCCTTTTTCAAGGGTAAGGCCGACCCCTTTCAACACTTCGTTTTTGTTTTCTCCGAAACCATAGCTCTTTTTCAAATTTTCTATCGTGATAAACATATTTATCTCCCCATCCCGGTTTTTAATAGTAAAACCATGTTGTTCAAATAATTTTCCATTTCACGATACAACTCATCTGTCGGCTCAAATTCAAAGTTCTTTGCTATTTCAATAATCTTCATATTGAATTTTTCCGTTACTCCCTGAAAAAACAGCAGCAGTATTTTATCGTCCAGGTCAGCGCGGATCGTTCCTTTTCTCTTGCCGTTGTCAATCAAT
Organism: uncultured Papillibacter sp.; assembly: GCA_964628265.1. Lineage (GTDB taxonomy): Bacteria > Bacillota > Clostridia > Oscillospirales > Oscillospiraceae > Sporobacter. The sequence continues at coordinate 1,173 of CAZVLO010000126.1, read as the reverse complement.
TTCAGCTCATATTCCTCGCCGATCCGATTTAAAGCGTCATTCGTCTCCTTTGTCAGGTTTCCATACTTGCCCAAGGTAACATCCATGGAGAACACGACCAGCAGGTGCTCTTTTTTTATTAGCTCGAAACGTTCACGGCTTCCGGTAAGAAAGTAGTCATAGACATCCATATCCTTCAACGG
>CAZVLO010000126.1:0-941 GCA_964628265.1 uncultured Papillibacter sp. | reverse complement strand
TCGTCAAAATATTGATAGATACTGCCTTTGGCAACTCCTGCGTTTTTAGCAATTGCTTCTATTTTTGCTTTCTCAAACCCATGGGCTTGAAATTCCTCAATTGCAGCCCGTATGACTCTTTCTTTCTTGTCGTCGTCAAGACGGGTAAATGTTTTTTTTGGCAATGTATTTCACTCCCATATAATATGACCAAAGAGTCATATTTGTCAACCAGTAAAAAACCGAGTCTATAAAGATGGTTCAACTAATTTTAGAATTAATATTGCTTGGCTTGGTTTTGCAGGTTTCAAGTACAAAATTACCGGCGAAGGGATTTAACATCCATGATGCAGTTCCAAATTTGTTACTGATGTAAAAAAAAGCCCTGCAGACAAAACTGTCTGCAGGGCTTTCACTGCTATCAATACAGATACACTCTTTTACATTTGGCTCTCAATAACTCATAATTGCCTTAACGGCCTCCGCCGTTGTTGCCTTTGGGAAAAGCTCGAACCCAACCCGGCCGGAGTATCCAACCTCTTCAAGATGCGCAAACACCTTGTGATAGTTGATCTCGCCTGTGCCCGGCTCATGCCGGCCCGGCGCATCCGCCACATGGATATGTCCTAATTGATCGGCATACTTTGTGATATTGTCGCACAGGCTGCCTTCGTTTAGCTGCATATGGTACACATCATACAGAACCTTCAGCATCGGACTGCCGATCATGCGTGTCATTTCGGCCGCCGTCTGTGTGCGCGCAAGGTAGTTGCCAACATGATCCGTCGTGACATTGAGCGGCTCCAGATTCATCGCGATTCCGCTGCTCTCTGCAAGTTTGGCACATTCCAGCAGCATGTCGTACATTGAACAGATTTTAACGGTATCGGACAGCTCGGTGTAATGGTTGACCACTTTTCCCGCATCACCAAGGGCGTTTGAGTGAATGGTTACTGAAAGCG
>CAZVLO010000125.1:374-7508 GCA_964628265.1 uncultured Papillibacter sp. | reverse complement strand
CCGCTCCAAAAAACCCCGAAACATGTTGACACCGGTTTCGGGGTTTTCCTATACTTAATCAGCTTACCTGTTGGATTCAGCAGGGTTCGTTATCAACGGCCAGAGCGCTCAGCATGGCGTTGTTAATCGTCAGCCCTGGCGTGATATCGATGACGGAATTCGTTGAGAGCTGGATGGCATACGTATAAACGCCGGGGGCGAGATTACTGTCAAAATACTGGAACGCAAAGGATTCGGCTTCGAGCGCTGTGACAAGAGTGGAGAATGTATGTGTCGGGCCGACACATACAGCAGCGCCGTCCATGTAGCTCCTCTTTATCTCAAAATTAAGAGTACTGGCAATGCCGACCGGCAGGCAGACGGTGCTCGTATAATTGAGCAGAATATTCGGGCTCCTCATGCCGCTGGTGTCGATTGTCACATCAACAACCGGGATCGGATCGGCCAACAGCGTCGTGATGATCGGAAACGGCCCTGCACCGCCGGAGGAGGCGTTAAGCCTTACGAGCCTGGGAGATTTCCGCGCGTTTGCGTAGTAAATGGGAGATGATTCGTAACTCATGTTGAACACCTTGATGGATTATTAAGCCGGAGTATGGCTCATTTCATCATATGCCAACTGGCCGGGTTATGACAGGTCATTTCTTTTTTCTGGACAGACTGCAAATCGACAGGACAAAGAACACCACGGTGGTTACGAGCAAAATTCCTATACTGAGAACAGGAGAAACGGTTGTGTCTCCAAAATTCAGGTCAACACCCATAAAAAGCCTGAATTGCGCCGCAGCCTCGGCAGGTGCGCCGGAAAATGTATTTGAAAGCGGCGCCTCCATCATAACCTGACGGAGCAGTGCGGCGGAATGGGAGACAGGGAAGAGCCGGATGACCCATTGCACAGCGTTGGGCAGCTGTCCGATGGGCATATATATTCCAGTTAAAAACCCTATCAGCGTGCCGATGATCGTGCTGGCTGTGGCAAAAGCATTTGTGCTTTTGAAAAATGAAACGATGAACAAAATGATGGAGGTGTTTGTGAGCGCTGATAAGAGGAGGATGCCGATGACCTTGAACAGAGCACCGGTGCTCAGCAGAGAACCGCCGAAAGATACAATGTAGATTTCAGCCAGCAGCAAGGTGATTAGCGTCATGATGATACCGATGATATAGGAACCGACGATATAACCGGACGTCAGCGTACTCCGCTTAATGGGCGAGGAATAAAAATCCTTGGAGATTTTCCTGACTTTGTCCTCGACCATAATACCGAAGGCGCCCATTGTCGTCGTCATGGAGGTCACGGCCAGAAGACCGGCCATAATCCAGCTGTCCATTAAAAACCGGGTACCGGACATGCCCTGCAGGCTGCCGGTCCAGACATCCCCGAGAAATAATATATAGAGACCGATAATGATAAAAACCGCCAGCAGGGAAAAGAAAACGGAGGTCCTGTCTCTGAAAAATATCCTCAGATTTCTGACTGTCAATTGTCTCATTCCCGGATCTCCTTTCCCGTGATTGCAATAAAGGCGTCGTCCATTGAGCCTTTTGTGACCTCAAAGCCGGAAATGAAATCTTTGAACTGATTAATCAGTGGTACGGCAGATATCGTTGACGGGAGCAGAATGACTACCTGATCACTAACAGCGGTATATGGTATCTTTTGGAGGTCAAGCTGGGTGCAGACAGCGTCTGTTTCCCTGCAAACAAGAGACAGCTTGTCACTGGTATATTTCTCCCTCAATTCTTCCGGTGTTCCCTTCGCTGCAATCAGGCCGTCGTCGATGACGATAACGTAATCAGCGCCGGCGGCTTCTTCCATGTAATGCGTTGTGAGGAAGACGGTCATACCCGTTTCTCTTTGAAGAGATGTGATTGTCTCCCATACAACTTTTCGTGTCTGGGGGTCAAGACCGGTGGTCGGCTCATCTAGAAACAGTATTTTCGGCGTATGTACAAGCGCCCTTGAAATATCGCACCGGCGGCGCTGCCCGCCGGAGAGCTTTCCGTATGGCGCTTCATCAGCTCGGTGACGCCTGTAATATCGGCTGCTTTTATCGCTGCGGTCTCTAAAGCCCTTCCTCTCAGTCCGTAAAAGCTCCCGCGTGTTCTAAGGTTTTCTTCAACTGTCAGCAGATTGTCCAGAAGGTTATCCTGAAAAACCGCGCCGATTGAAGATCGAATTGCGCTGTCTTCATGTCCGAGCACATGTCCGTCTACCGTGACACTGCCGCTGTCGGGCTTCAGGAATGTGCAGATGATATCGATTGTCGTCGACTTGCCGGCGCCGTTTGGACCGAGAAAAGCGAAAATTTTACCGCCTTCCACATAAAAATCAAGCCCTTTGACAGCGTGGACTTTGCCGTAGGATTTATGCAGGTTTGATACTTCTATGATATTTCCCAATGATGATTCTCCCTCCAATATGACGTCTTGTATTGTAAAATAATAACATGGCGTATAAAATAAAACAATTGGGAGAGGAAAAGTTTAACATCTTTTTAACTGTAATTTAATAAAGGAGAATATCTATGATACAGCATGTCAACGGTGCCGACATATGGTATGAAAAAACAGGACACGGGCCGCCGATTCTCCTGCTTCACGGCAACGGAGAAACCAACAGGATATTCAGAACTCTGACGAGTCAGTTGAAGGACAGCTATACCGTTTATGCACTGGACAGCCGCTCGCACGGAAAAAGCTCTAAATCGAAGGAGCTGCATTATGATCTCATGGCGGAGGATACAGCGCAGTTTATTATAGCTCTGGAGCTCAATAAGCCGCTGCTTTACGGGTTCAGCGATGGGGGAATCATCGGGCTATTGATAGCATCCAAGTACCCCGATTTGCTCTCGAAAATGATTATCAGCGGTGCCAACACAAGACCTGAGACATCGAGGCGAGGCTGGGATTTGCTGTTTAAAACCATTTATTTTTTCACCCGAAGTCAAAAAATAAACATGATGCTGACGGAACCGCACATTACCGCCGGCGAACTCCGAAGGATAAAAATACCCGTCCTCGTTCTGGCTGGTGAAAAGGATATCATCAGGGAAGATGAAACGCGTTTCATCGCCGGGAATATCCCGGGAGCGGAACTGAAAATCTTGAAAGATGAGACCCATTCGAGCTACGTTGTGAACAGTCCGAAGCTGTATCAGGAAATGGCGGGGTTTTTGGCGAAAGATAGGGAAATATTGGATACCCCTGTTGACAAACCTGACCGATAACTGTAGTATAAATCGTAAATCTGAAAATACAGGATACAACAATATGAACATATGGCATGACATAAACCCGAACCGCATCACGCCGGAGGATTTCTTCGGCGTCATTGAGATACCGAAGGGCTCAAAAACGAAATATGAGATCGACAAGGAAACAGGTCTTCTGATGGTAGACCGTGTGCTGTTTACCTCAACGATTTATCCGGCAAATTACGGCTTCATCCCGCGGACCTATGCCGATGACAAGGATCCCCTTGATATCCTCGTCATGTGTACCGAGCCCCTCGCGCCGATGACGCTCGTCCGCTGCTTTCCCGTCGGTGTGATAAAAATGCTGGACAGCGGCTACCTTGACGAAAAAATCATTGCGATACCGTACGGCGACCCGACATATGCACAAGTCAGAGATATCAAAGACCTGCCGGAGCATGTCTTCAACGAGATGAAGCATTTCTTCTCCGTATATAAGCAGCTTGAAAACAAGGACACCATCGTGGACGATGTCGCCGGAAGAGATGAGGCAGTCAGCATTGTCAAAAGCGCCATTGATAATTACATAGATTACTTTACGACAAAATGACAGATATGGGATGAGCGGCACAAAGACAGACTTTTCTTATTGCTTGATTAACGCGTTAAATTAACATACAATAGTTACTACATATTAAAATACAAAACGATATGATTCGATACATAAATGCGATTCTTAGGGGATTAAAAGATGAAAAAGACATTTGTTACGCTGCAGCAGCTGGAAAGATTTGCGGAGCATTATCCGACGCCGTATCATCTTTATGATGAAAAAGGCATCCGCGAAAACGCGCGCCGCCTTAAAAAAGCCTTTTCCTGGAATCCGGGCTTCAAGGAGTACTTCGCCGTTAAAGCGACGCCGACACCGGCCATACTGAAAATACTCAAAGATGAGGGCTGCGGGACGGATTGCGCGTCTCTCACCGAGCTTATGATGAGTGAGTGGTGCGGTATCACAGGCTCGGATATTATGTTCTCATCCAACGCCACACCCCCGGAGGAATACCTTAAAGCTCTTGAGCTGGGTGCCACAATTAATCTGGATGATTATTCGCATGTTGAGTTTTTAAACAAGCTTGGCGGAATACCGGAAAAAATCTGCTGCCGGTATAATCCCGGGGGTTACTTTTCGATTTCCAACCAGATCATGGACAATCCCAACGACGCCAAATACGGCATGACGAAAGAGCAGATGATTAAAGCGTACAAAAGGCTCATGGAGCTGGGTGCGAAGGAATTCGGCATCCACGCTTTTCTGGCCAGCAACACCCTGGCAAACGATTACTATCCGCAGCTGGCGGCACAGCTTTTCGAGCTGGCTGTCGACCTGAAGCGTGAAACGGGCGCCAATATCGTTTTTGTCAACCTGTCAGGCGGCATCGGCATCCCATACCGTCCCGAGCAGCAGGAAAACGACATTATGCTCATCGGAGAAGGCGTCCGGTGCGCGTATGAATCGATTCTTGCTCCGGCAGGTATGGATAATATTGCGATCTATACAGAGCTTGGAAGGTATATGCTCGGCCCTTATGGCTGTCTTGTGACAAAAGCGGTCCACGAAAAGCATATATACAAGGAATATATTGGCCTTGATGCCAGCGCCTGCAATCTGATGCGTCCCGCCATGTACGGCGCGTATCATCACATCACTGTCATGGGCAAGGAGCATCTGCCCAACGACCATGTTTATGATATTACGGGTAACCTGTGCGAGAATAACGATAAGTTTGCCGTTGACCGCCCGCTGCCGAAAATTGATATCGGTGACTATATCGTCATTCATGATACGGGTGCCCACGGCCATTCTATGGGCTACAATTATAACGGAAAACTCCGTTCGGCGGAGCTGCTGCTGAAGGAAGACGGCAGTGTTGAACTTATCCGCAGGGCGGAAACGCCGGAAGACTATTTCGCTACAGCGATATTTTAGTCTATGACAGAAAGAAGAAGAGTATTGTGCGTGATCAAAAACGTATTGTCGTGAAAGTCGGCACCTCGACGCTGTGTCATGGCGGCAAAGGGCTGAATTATAAAAATATCGACAGGCTCGCAAGAACGCTTACCGATATCAGAAACAGCGGGAACGAAGTCATCCTTGTCTCCTCCGGTGCAATCGGCGCCGGCTGCGGGAAGCTGAACTTGAAGCAGCGTCCCGAGGATCTCCGTTTGCAACAGGCTGTTGCCGCTGTCGGTCAGTGCGAGCTGATGCACATCTATGACAAGTTTTTCGGCGAATACAGTGCGACCGTTGGACAGATACTTCTGACAAAGGACGATGTGGACCTGCCCACAGTTAAACAGAACCTTATCGGAACCTTTGAATCGCTATTGAAGTTGGGTGTCATCCCTGTTGTCAATGAAAACGACTCTGTCTGTATCGAGGAAATTGAATCGGAGCATCAGATTTTCGGTGACAACGACACGTTATCAGCAATCGTTGCCGTCCTCGTGGGTGCGGATCTGCTCATTCTCTTGTCCGATATCGATGGTCTGTATGACGGTGACCCGAGGAGCAATGGCAGTGTTAAACTGATCCCGGTAATAGAACAGATTGACGACTCGGTGACGGCGCTGGCCGGCGGTGCCGGTTCGGCCTTCGGCACGGGCGGCATGGCGACAAAACTGACGGCGGCAAAAATCGCCAATGAAAACGGGATTGACATGATCATTACCAACGGCTCAAAACCTGAAAAGCTGTATAAAATACTTGACGGTGAAAGTATCGGGACATTGTTTAAAAAAGCAAAAATCAGGAAGGAGTGATCGGCATATGACAGCGATTGAAAAGCAGGGCGCGGCGGCAAAAGCGGCAGCCCTTCGGCTCATGACAGCGGGCACAAATGAAAAAAACAAAGCGCTTCAGGCAATAGCTGAAGCGCTTGTGGGCAATAAGCAAAAAATCATAGATGCTAACGCCGTCGATATGGCCAAGGCCAAAGAAAACGGCATGAGCGCCGCACTGATGGACCGGCTGGCTCTGGATTCAAAACGGATTGACGGAATCGCAGACGGCGTCCTGGAGGTGGCAGCCCTGGTAGACCCCATCGGGCAGGTGGACAAAATGGCCACACGCCCCAACGGTCTTGTTATCGGCCGCAAAAAGGTCCCCCTGGGTGTTATCGCGATTATATATGAATCCAGACCCAACGTGACGGTGGACGCGGCGGTTTTATGCCTCAAGTCCGGCAATGCCGTCATTCTCCGCGGCGGCAAGGAGGCGTTTCATTCAAATAACGCCCTGACAGAAATAATGCGCGGAGCAATTAAAGAAGCCGGCCTGCCTGAGGACTCCGTATCGCTTGTTCAGGATACTACGAGAGAGAGTGCCACAGAGGTGATGCAGCTGTCGCAATATATCGATGTGCTGATTCCAAGAGGCGGCGCGGGTCTCATCCGCAGCGTTGTCGAGAATTCCAAGGTGCCCGTGATTGAAACCGGCGTCGGCAACTGCCATGTCTATGTCGAATCCACCGCCGACCTGAAAATGGGCGCCGAAATCATTTATAACGCCAAATGCTCGCGGCCTTCCGTCTGCAACGCTGCCGAAACGCTCCTTGTGGACAAAAGCGTCGCCGCTGAGTTTCTTCCCATGGCCAAAGCACTTCTGGATCAGAAGAAAACACAGCTCCGGGGTGATGATGATACAGTCAGAATTTTAGGCGACTGCGTCGTTCCCACGACGGAAGACGATTACTACACAGAATTCGGCGATTATATACTGGCTGTTAAAGTTGTCGGCGGGCTTGACGAAGCCATTGCGCATATCAACAAGTACAGCTCCAGGCACTCCGAAGCCATTGTCACGAGCAGCTATGCCGCGTCCCAACGGTTTCTTGACGAGGTGGATGCCGCCGCTGTCTATGTCAACGCCTCGACC
>CAZVLO010000125.1:0-364 GCA_964628265.1 uncultured Papillibacter sp. | reverse complement strand
TGCTCAAGGCCCATGGGGCCGCGGGCGTGCATTTCCACCCAGAAGATGCACGCCCGCGGCCCCATGGGCCTTGAGCAGCTCACCAGCTGCAAATACATCATCTACGGCTCCGGTCAGGTGAGACAAAGCTCTTGACAATTCGCATCACTGTTACTATAATGCAAATAATTCCATATCAGTCGATGACGGGGAAAAGCTTAAAACTGTTGTCAGAGAGCCGGTGGTTGGTGTGAACCGGCAGCAGCGATAAGCATATATTCCGCCCCTGAGACGCCGATGACGAATCGGCCCGGTACGCCGGATACAGCGTTAAAGCCGTACAGGAGCATTACGCTACCTCCGGGAATAAGGGTGGCACCACGGG
>CAZVLO010000124.1:4417-7693 GCA_964628265.1 uncultured Papillibacter sp. | reverse complement strand
CCTGCTCAACGAATTTCTCTCCCCGTATCACAACACGAGGACTGATAAATACGGCGGAAGCGACGAAAACCGCATGCGTTTTCTGCTTGAGATCGTTCAGGATATCAGGAGCAAGATCGGCGATACGCCGCTGATGGTCCGCCTCTCCTGCAGCGAAAACTACCGCGGCGGCTATGAATTCGATTACATATTGAAGGTCAGCAAGGCCCTCGAGGAGGCCGGTGTCGACGCCATCAACTATTCTAACGGCACCTTGCACAACTTTGAATACAACATCCCCTCCCACCACGGCGAGCGCTGCCTGAACGTCAAATACGCCGAGCAGGCCGCCCGCGCCCTTTCCATCCCCGTAACCGTCGTCGGCCGCATTACCACCCCCGAGGAGTGCTGCGACATCGTCGGGAACAAGAAGATCGCCATGGCATGGGTGGCCCGCCAGTTCCTTGCGGACCCAAAGTGGCTGCTTAAGGCGCATGCCGGGGAGGACCGCGTCCGCCGCTGCCTCGGCTGCAACCTCGGCTGCATCGGCCGTTACTCAAAAGGCCTCAGCATCGGCTGCGCCGTCAACTACGAGATCGGGCACGAGGCGTTTTATGAGAATATGCGCGCGCTAACGCCTGCTCACAAGAATCTCCTCGTCGTGGGCGGCGGCGTCGCCGGGATGGAAGCCGCGAGAGTCGCGGCCGGGCGCGGGCACAAGGTCACCCTCATTGAAAAGACCGGCACACTCGGCGGCCAGCTGAACGCGGCCGGCATCCCCCCCTTTAAGGAGAGCTGTCTCGAACTGAAGGATTTTCTCGCGGGCAGCCTTCAGGACCTCGGCGTCGATGTGCGCCTCAACACCCCCTACAGCCCCGAAATCGTGCGGGAGATCAAGCCGGACGTCATCGCCGTTGCCTGTGGCGCATCTCCAAAGAAACTCCCCATAAAAGGCATTGACCGCGACTTCGTCGTCTATGCCGAGGATTTCCTGCGCTCCGGCAAGACGGATTACCGCGACGCCGTGATTATCGGCGGCGGCGAAATCGGAATCGAGACCGCCGAGTATCTGCTCAAGGCCGGCGTCCCGAACGTGACCGTTATCGAGGCTCTGGAGGATGTGATGCGCGGCGGCGAGGCCTATTCCAAGCGTCAGACCCTGCTGAACGTCCTCGGGATGAGCGGCGACATACGCGTCTCGACAAACGTCCTTGAGATCGGAGACGATTATGTATTGCATGACCGCCACGAGTCCTTCCGTTTCGCGGGACCGGAGAAGACCCCGGCGGACATTGTCATCATCGCCGCGGGCTACAGGGCCGAACACCCCGAGATTCACGCCGACGTCCCCGTCGTCGTCCTCGCGGACAGCGACACCGGCAATATTTTGGAGAGCACCGCCGCCGGCGCGCGGTTCGGCATGACCCTCGGCGTGCCCGAAGAGCTTATACAAAATTAAAACCCGATTCTTAACTTTACGGAACAAAACACCTCCCGATCCGTCTAAAACGCAGATCGGGAGGTGTTTCTGTGAAGAAACGTTTATTTGCCTTATTTTTAAGCCTAACGCTTATCCTGACCCTTGCGGCCTGTTCCGGCGCGCCGTCCCCGGACGGCCAGGAATCTCCGGAAGAGCCCTCCGGCCTTCCGGAGGCCGAAGCAGTGATGACCGGCAAGATCGTAAAATTGGATGACGGCTCGTTTTTGCTTGCGGGTGATGCGGCAAACGAGCTCTACTCCGTTTTCTCCACGCTCGATATTTACGGCCCGGACGGCGATAAGACGGACGCCTCCTCCCTGAAGGCGGGGCAGACCGTTGACGTGGGCTATTCCGGCGGCGTGATGGAGAGCTACCCCATGCAGCTTGGCTCTCCCGTCTACGTGCAGATAACCGAAGAGGGAGAAGACATGGTCGGTTTTTACCGGCAGGTTTTGTCTGACCTCTGGGAGGTCGACTCCGGGCTGAACGGCGGTATTGACATCCTCGCCTTTGACTTAACGGAGGTATCAAACCTCACGGAGGGCGAAAAGAGCGCCTTTATCTGGCTCGCCGGCGGCGACTACGGCGTTGCCGGCATTGCCGCCACCTTCGAGGAGCTCGACGAGCAGGGCTATATCGGCGAGGATTTCCCGTACTTTGAAACCGGCCTTCTCATTACGATAGAAGTCTCGGACGTTCAGGAGGACAGCTTTGGCTTTGACGCCCAGAAATGGCGCAGCGCCCTCGGCGCTTACTGGTTCTCCGACTGCAAGGCGGAAAAAGGCCCGGACGGCTGGACTTATACCATCGGCTCCGAAGCCATCTCGTAAGCGAAGTTCAACGAAAAAGAGGCAAGGCCAAAAGGCACGGTTTAATAGGGAAACTTGTTGAGCCATACCCAAAACCGGTACGAAAAAGCACGAGAGAGGCGTTGTCCCGCAAGGGACAGCGCCTCTTTCGTGCTGATATACGAATGTATTTTATAGTAACAGGTAAAATACGAAGTGCTAATTAATTGATCAATACGCTGAGTCTACCATTATCAAGCGCATATATTTGAGTGCAGAGGGTTTCTAAATCCTCAAAATTATAAGAGGTCACCAATATCGTTTTCCCTTCAGCCTGAAGAATGCGGATAATGTCCTTTATACCGTAATAGGTTTTATGATCCAGAGCATTAAACGGTTCATCTAAAATCAGAATATCTTGGTTTTCCATAATGGCCTGTGCAATAGCCAGCTTTCGGTTTTGTCATGGGTATGCTCCTTTCTGCTCGATGGCATAAAAATAGAGCAGCCGCTTTTTTAGCTGACTGCTCATTTCTAATAATGTTCAATTTTTGCGGTAAAAAGGGAATTCTTCGCTAATACATATGCTTATCCTACGCTTAGTTTTTCAGCCACAATTTTCATTTGTCCGGGCGTAAGCTCCCAGTCAAATTTAATCTCTATGATACTGTCCTCATAACATAGCAGATACCAATTCATCGGGCCGCTGCTTTGAGATATTAACCGATATACCTCTTGTGCTCCCCAAGGAATAGCGCTCTGTGCTTCGTACACATTCTTGAAGCCTTCCGGGACACGGTCATCTCCGGTCTCGTCCTGTCCACGCAACAGACGGTCTTTGCACACATCATAAAGGAATGGCACTTTAATGACTGTGATGGTATATTCCAAATCCGGGATTTCAGTGAAGTCTTCTGCATCTATTCGGGGATGCTGTCTCATTACAAACTGACCCAACAGCAAAGATTCATCGCTTCTTCGCTCTTTGATATATCCCTCAAACTCTACATCCAGCAAGTCCTCGACTGT
>CAZVLO010000124.1:865-4407 GCA_964628265.1 uncultured Papillibacter sp. | reverse complement strand
AAGATAGACGGTAAATGTATGTCCGTTATGTTCATAGGTCTCTCTGTCCGGCTCAAACATAGCGCCTTGGGCAGCGCGTATTGTGCCAAATGTAATCACGCCCATCATTGCAAACGCCAGAATAAAGCTGGAAAGCATTGTCACGGTCCTGTTGATACCGGCAGGGGATTTCCTACGTTTAAGCAGCTGCTTGATGGCATTGACAAGAAAGAGCAGCGCAGCCATATATAGAATCAACAGCAAACCTATCACCCGTTGCAGATTCGAGCCGATCATAATTAGAGTAATAATCCAATACGCGAATCCAAGCAGCACCGCCCAAAGGATGAAGTGCTGTAGTAGAGAGTTTCCAGAGGTTTCTAAAAACTCACCTCGTTCTGCCGCTTTTCTTGCTTTAGAACGCCAAGAAAAATATCCGCTTAACTCTGCAATACAAAGTAGAAAGAGCATTGTCCAAGCAAAGCCTGCAAACAGATTTCCGGCACTGGAGAGCAAACCAATTGGATCTCCCAACAATCGTGAGATAAATAACCCACCATTCAAAAAGGTGAGGGCAAGCAAAACGAAATAAGCAGGTAAAAAGTTCTTTTTTGCGGCACGATGAATTGTCTCTAATTCAAGCACCGGGTCAGTCTCAATCGGAATGGGATTTTCCCGTTCATTGTAGAATATCTGCATCTGTGCAGCAGTTGCGGCAAGCATCCAGCCGGAGTGTTCGCAGAAGTCATGAAATATTTTCTGTTCTTCTGGGGGTTCCGGGTCAAATTCAGAGGCTTTCGGGTAATAGGAAATGTTGAAACGCAATTTCTTGGGCTCTATCCGGCGATAAACCCATCCAGTGTTTGTAATTCGCTCAATAAGCCAGCCTTTCTTTGCCATTTTTTCCAGATGTAAAGCAATGCCAGTGTGGTCAAAGAACGAATATGGCTCTAATCTGCGTTTTATGTTTTTCATTTGGTTTCCTCCTCTCTAAAAGTTCGACGATAGTCCAATGCTTGGGCGCAAACACGCTGGAATTCGCTGTCCAGCATTTCCTTTCCCTTATCGGTCAGAATATAACTGCGGCGGCGTCCCTCAACCTTTGTTTCACGAATCATTCCGGCATCAGAAAACTGCTCCAACAGATTGTAAAGTGTGCCTGATCCAACATTGACACGATTATCTGTCATGGCAGGAACTTTATCCAGAATATCCATACCATAACATTCATTTTTAAGGCATAGTAAGATATAAAACATCTGCTCGGTCAGCGTTTGAAACTTTGCTCGCGGCATAAGTCGCACCCCCTATTCTCGAATATCGAGCATTTTTGTTTTTATTGTATTCTCGAATATCGAGAAAGTCAACACTCGCATGAGACCTTGTTGATATAAGTATGTTTTTTCGCCCATTCGCTGGCTGATTGCCATTTGCTGAAGAAGCTGAGAAAATAGCCGACCAACGGCAAAGGCAGACAGCTTAATCTGCTGTCTGCCTCGTGTAGCAGCCCATAGTTCAATTTAAAAACAAATGAAACCCGCCAAAAGGCCTCGCCTCTTTTTGGCCTGTCCCGGATTTACCGCATGCAGCCGGTTTAATCGGCGCTTATAAGCAGGCTTGCTCCTTCCGTCTCCCTGGCATTACCCACGATTGCCCACGAGACAAGGGCAGCGGCTATGGACAGCGGAAGAGCGACGATGATGGCGTCCACCATGGCAAGTGTCTGAAGCGGCGTGTCTTTAACGATTGACGCGGTGTTGAACAGCAGGCGGCATATCCGAAGGCTGCCGGCTGTCTTCTCCTGAATGAAGAACAGCCAGAACAGGCTGGAGACGGACCCTGTAAGCATGCTGGCAAGCGCCGCCTTTCTGGGGAATTTCTTAAAATACAGCGCCGCAATATATGTCGGCAGGAAGGTCGCGGCGCACAGGCCGTAAAACAGCGAGGTCCCGATTGCGATGATCGCCATGCTCACGTCCAGCTTGCTTGAAAGCCACGTCAGAAAGACGCTGATTACGAGGCCGATCATCATCGCAACGCGCGTCAATGCGATTGTTTTGGTTTTCAGCTGCAGGGACTGCTTGAGAAAGTCGCGCCCAAGCGCCGTTCCCATCGTGTGCACAAGCGCGTTCAGCGTGGAAATTCCGGCTGCCATCAGCACGACGAGGAATACGCCGCCGAACCACTCCGGAAGGAAATTCTTGATGAAGGCGGGTATGATGCCGTCGTTGGAACCGGCGGCCTGAATTGCTATCTCGCCTGTGGCGTTGTAAAACGCCACGTTGGAAAGCGCCCCGACCGTGAACGCGACGCCTGTCATGAACAGGATGAAAACCCCGCCGGAGAGCACGGCCCTATTTAGCTCCCTGCCGCTTTTTACCGTCATGAATTTAACGGAGAGCTGCGGCTGGGCCAGCACGCCGATGCCCACGCCCGCAATCAGCGTGGTAACGATATTCCACCAGACCGGCGTCCCCGTCTTCGGCATGGAGGTCCAGCCCGCGAAACCGCCCTTTGCAAGCCCTGTTACCTGCTCGGCCACGCCGGGCTGCACGGTAAGCTGTGAAAGCGCCGTATGGGCACTGGTAATGCCGCCCAGCATTGAATAGGTGTAAATGATAAGATATCCCATGCCGGCGAACATAACGGCGCCCTGAAAAGCGTCCGCGTACATGATGCCCTTGAGTCCGCCCATTGTCACAAACAGCGCCGCCAGCACAGCCACAACGATAAGTATCGAGTCAAAGCCCGCTCCCATATATTTTGATATATAATCCACGATACCCTTCAGCACCGCCGAGGCGTAGATGGGCATGAATAAAAAGATCAGCAGACCGGCGTAGCCCTGCATGAACTTGCAGTCAAAGCGTTTCGCGAAAAACTCCGGCATTGTGTTTGTGCCAAGCTTATGGCCGATCTCCCTTGTCTTCTTGCCGAATACGACAAACGCGATAAAAACGCCGACAAGGATATTGAGCGCGGTGAGCCACAAAAGGCTCATGCCGAATTGTCCAGCCGCGCCCCCAAAGCCGATTATCGCGGATGTGCTTATGAACGTGGCTCCATAAGAGAGCGCCATGACGATAGGGCGCATCTGCCTGCCCGCCAGAAGATAGTCGCTGGTATTCTTTGTTTTTTTAAAGCCGATGTATGAAAGAGCCGCCATGATGACGACATACACGGCGAGGCTAATGACAACATAGATCATTTTTTGTCGCCTCCCGTATCGTCCCCATCCCTGTTCCAGTTGACTATCCCATAGATGATGCACAGCACCGCGCCGCCGACAGACAGCAGATAAGCAAGCAGTATCGATGTGTCCGGTAATCCAAGCATGATTTTTCTCCTCTCTCAAATCATTATTTTGCCTTAAAAAGTTTCCTGCGAACTTATTTTTTACGCGCATGTGCCCGCTCCGCGGACACGTGTTTAAGGTTTAAGGCCCTCGCGCGCGATGCGCAGCATGGCCGTTTTTTATTGCACAGCAATAAAAAAACAAAAAGCCCTTCATCCCCTTTGATAGGGACGAAAGGCTTTACTTCTTCCGTGTTACCACCCTGATT
>CAZVLO010000124.1:0-855 GCA_964628265.1 uncultured Papillibacter sp. | reverse complement strand
CTTTTAACGGTGGAATACCGCACCTGCCTACTTTCCCTGGTTTCATTTCTTTCAGCGGGCGCGCTCGGAAGGGAACTTCGGCGGTTTTCTCTTCGGGCCTGCTTCCAGTCCAGGACAGGCCCTCCCTGCTAAGATCATTCCGCTTACTTTCCTTCTTCATGGCGTTTGCAATTTAAATTGTTAAGTTGTGCTCATTATATGTGAACGCCCCTGAGATTGTCAAGAGTAATTTTTTAATTCCAAAAACCTCCCGCGCCGTCGTTGCTGAGGCGCAGGGCTCCCGTTTGGCGGACAGATTTTAACTTTTCGCCCGGAGATTTTAATTTGACGCGCGAATTGATATATGGGAAATGGATGTTATAATAGGACACAAATGATATATTGTTAAGGGAATGGTGATTGATGCAGGAAAAAGAGTTGGCACAGTATAAGATGATGACTGAGACCCCGATTTCAAAGCTTGTGATTACTTTGGGCATCCCGACCACAATCAGCATGCTGGTAACCAATATCTACAACATGGTGGATACATACTTCGTCGGCAAAGTAGGGACCAGCGCCAGCGGGGCGGTCGGCATAGTCCTGGGCCTGATGTGCATCATACAGGCCTTCGGGTTTATGTTCGGGCAGGGCTCCGGAAGCATCATATCCCGTAAACTCGGGGAAAAGGACGTGGCTGTCGCGTCCGAGGTGGCGTCCACAGGGTTTTTCTATTCTTTCGGCGTGGGGCTTGTTTTAACCGTTTTGGGACTCATTTTTCTTGACCCGCTCATGAGGCTCCTCGGAAGCACGGACACAATACTTCCGTATGCCAGGGAATACGGAGTCTCCATTTTGATCGCGGCACCTCTGATG
>CAZVLO010000123.1:3414-7712 GCA_964628265.1 uncultured Papillibacter sp. | reverse complement strand
ACTTGAACCCGTACGCCAAAGACACACGCCCCTCAAACGTGCCTGTCTACCAGTTCCAGCACTCTCGCGGATAGTGCAAGAGCTATTATAGTCAGGCGGGCGGGTTTTGTCAACAGATTATTTGTGGGAATTTGAAACATGTTTCAAATTCATTCGTACAGTCCCGAGACTACATTTGACAGAGCATCAGCGAAATACCGTACGGCGGTTAAGGCTTCCTGGAGGGTGTTGCCGGTGCAGCCGACCTCCACGAGCATGGAGCCTGTTGTCGCATGCTGGCTGTACCTAAACTGATGGAGTGTTATTGGCTTGGCGAGGGACGGATAGAGCGTGTTCATCTCCTCCTGAACGTGCAGCGCCAGCTTTAAATTTTCCTTCCAGTTGGGATGTTTGAGTCCGGAGAAGTCCGTACCCATGACGAACTTGATCTGAGAGCACGCGGTGTTCCCGATATCGGCGATCGTCTTATAAACTGATCCGTCGTTCCCTGGTATGTGGTCTCTGTGCAAATCGATAACGATTTTTATACTCGGGTATTTCTTGAGATATGACTGAACGGCGTCAAAGGAACGGTTGTAGCTTCCGCTGTAACTTGGGTAGTCATAGGCATTGCGATCATGAATAAATGCGATGCCTCGTTTAGCCAGTTCCGAGGCCAGTTCGTCGCCTACACGAATTATGCTCTGGGATTTATCCTGCGTCCTGTAAGGGTCGGAGACCTCATAACGGTCATCCCCGTCGGGCATATAAGCCTCACTGCCGTGGGTATGGATGATAAGAACGGCAGGGCTGTCTCCCGAAAGCTTAATGCCCAGCGGCTCCTTTAAGAGAGATGCGGTGTCGACGGTGTAATCCGTTTTATTGCTGATGGCGATATAGTCGGGGCTTGTATTGGGATTTGTGATGACGTTCGGCTCGCTGTCGTCATTGCTTTTGGGGCTGCTCTCGGGAATATACCAATTATGATAATATAAGTCGGCGTTGACGAGATCTGTGTCGCCGGCGTTTGGTACGGCGGATGGCGAAGATACGGGAACCGTATCTTCAAGCGAATTGCCGAATACCAGAATAGACGGATCGAAAATCAGGGATAGCAGAGGGATATCCCTGCCCGGACGAACGGTACCGAGCTCAAAATCCAGAATACTGTCAACGACTCTGCTGTTGGCTACCAGGTCTGACATAACCACCTGCGATGCCGAATCAGCACCCAGAGCTGAAAAGACCCGGATGAATACGCATAAGAAAAATATCAAGGCCAGGCCTTTAACGGCAAGGGGTATTTGCGCCGCGTTAAAGCGCGTCACCGCCGGGCGCCGCGGCTTATATCTGTAGATTCTGTGCAAAGTGTCATCACCCCCCGTATACCTGCGCTAAAAATATATGACGGCTTGCACCGTATTATGTTATGTTGCCTTCTTCAGGCACATATGTTAATATTACCCGGACGTATATTTTCCGGATAAAAGAGGACAAGATACATGAAAAAAACATATTATGCCAAGGGAACATGCACGACAAAAATCGAGGTCGACATTGAAGATGGAATCATTAAGTCCGCGCAGTTTTACGGTGGATGCAACGGAAATCAGCAGGGAATATCGATGCTCGTCGTTGGCATGGATGCCAGAAAAGCCAGAGATACGTTAAGCGGTATCACGTGCGGCAGGAAGAGCACCTCCTGCCCCGATCAACTGTCCAAGGCAATAGATATGGCGCTGGAATAATTCGGACAAACCACTGCGAACCACGGCGAAAATAAGAAAACAGGGTCATGCTGTTTTGCGTGATCCTGTTATTGTTTTGACCTTTTTTTCTCCGCTGCCCGTCTATAATGACTCATCAAAGGGGACATGACAGATGCAGGTTATATACGCGGATTCGCTTTTTTTCATAAATTTGATTATCAATTACATCATGCTCCTCCTGACGGCAAAAATATGCGCCGCGGGGGTCAAACGGCTGCGGCTGCTGGCTGCAGCGCTGCTGGGAGCATCCTATTCAGTGGCGGTCGTGCTGCCTCTGGCGGAGTTTTTAAGAAGCCCTCTAATTAAGCTGGCAGTCGGGCTGCTTATAGTTCTGGCCGCTTATGGTGGGCAGGCGCGTATTCTTCGCCTGACACTTGTCTTTTTCGCGGTTTCCGCAGCGTTCGGCGGCGCGGTGTTAGCGGCATCCCTGATAACCGGGGGCGGTTTGAGCGGATTTATGACGCCGGTTGATATGAAAATTTTGATTCCGGTATTTGCCGTTTGTTATATTGTCCTGTCTTTTGTTTTCAAGCGAGCCGGGAAATTTCGGAGCGGAGGTGTCGTTACGCTGAAGCTCCGGCACGGCGGCCGGGAGATCGAGATGCGGGCACTTAGGGACACAGGCAACACGCTGACTGATCCGATGACGGGCAAAGCCGTTGTCGTCGCGGGCGTTGGCGATGTGACGCCGCTTTTCCCCCTGGGAATGCGGCAGATCATCGCCGGACTCCGGCTGAAGGATGCCGTCAAAGTGATGGAGGAGCTGGCGACGGAGAGCACTGTGCGTTTTCAGCTGATTCCGTACAGCGCTGTCGGCACTGCCGGCGGGCTGCTGCTGGCCTTCAGGCCGGATGAGATCGTCATTGACGGTAAGAACAAAGCGGGTATGCTTCTGGCCCTGTCTCCGAACAGCGTTTCAGACAACGGTACATATTCGGCGCTCGTTGGCGCCTAAAGTGCAAAATAATGGGAGGTCAAAATGAAAAGACTGTTTCGAATGAAAATCGGATTATTCGTCCGGCTGTATCGGGTGCTGGAGAGGTTTGGCATCTCACTGCCGCCCGGCGTGTTTTACATCGGCGGCAGTGAGACTCTGCCGCCGCCGATGTCACGTGAGGAGGAAGCGCACTTTATATCACTGCTTGCATATAACTCCATTGATGCCAAGCAGGCGCTTATTGAACGCAATCTGCGTCTTGTCGTTTATATCGCCCGCCGTTTCGAGAACACGGGCATTAACATTGAGGACCTCATCTCTATTGGCACCATCGGCCTCATCAAAGCCATCAATACATATGATGCGGACAAAAACATCAAGCTCGCCACTTACGCCTCCCGCTGCATTGAAAACGAAATTCTGATGTTCCTGCGCAAAACCAGCAACAGAAAATCAGAGGTCTCCTTTGATGAGCCACTGAATACCGACTGGGACGGCAACGAGCTTTTACTGTCCGACATACTCGGCACCGATTCCGACATGGTCATGCGGCCTATGGAAGACGACGTGGATAAAAAGCTCCTTCTGGACGCCATTGAGAAGCTCTCCGAGCGGGAAAAAGAAATTATCGTCATGCGATTTGGCCTCGGCGGCATTGAGGAGCGCACCCAAAAGGAAGTCGCCGACCTCATGGGCATCTCCCAGTCCTACATCAGCCGCCTTGAAAAGCGCATCATCATGAGGCTGAGAAGAGAAATCACGCGGCATATATAAGAGGTGAGTGAACTCCCTCATCATAAAAAATCCGCCGGCTGAGTGCCGGCGGATTTTTTATGTTTTCTGTGCGATGAAGAAAAGCCTTGTGAAAGGGAACAGGATTTTTCCATTCCATTCGGGTGTGTAAGCGTTTTTTACGAGCTTCTCAAAGTCGAGCAGAAAGCCGTTTCTCAGTTCTTCGGTCGGAAGTGCGTCCAGATACGACCTCAGGCCCGTCGCGATAAACCAATGGACGATAGCCGCGGGGCTGTCCATGACATGGATATAGTCTGTCTGCCATAAATCGAGACGGTCTGTCAGCCGGCTCAGAATGTCATAGAAAAACGTAGGTGGATGCATTTCATAGAGCCCGGCTATATTCATGAAATAATCGTGCCATCTTGCCGATGTGCACATCTCACGCAGGCCGGTATGTATCGGCATTTTTACTATATACGGGACCTGTACAGCCAAGGCACCCGACTCGTAGAGCATATCAAAAAGCTTTGGTAGCAGCGCATGATGGTCGGGTATCCACTGTAAGGCCGCGTTTGAAAAAACAAGGTCAAAAGTGCCCAGCGCAGACAAATCGCTGGCTGCATCCGCCACAATCCATGTGATACCGTCATTAGTCTCTTTAGCCGCTTTGATCATCGCTTCCGAGTTGTCCAGCCCGACCACTTCAGAATCGGGCCATCTGCTTTTCAGTACCAGGGTGCAGTTGCCGGGACCGCAGCCGATGTCTATGATCCTCCCCGGATTATCCAAGCGAAGCCTCGACACCAGATCGATTGACGGCTGCGTCCGCTCTTTTTTGAATTTCAGGTATGAATACGGATTCCAGTCAGACATATGTA
>CAZVLO010000123.1:0-3404 GCA_964628265.1 uncultured Papillibacter sp. | reverse complement strand
TTGTTAAATATTGTAAAGCGATTGTCTCATGCATGTTGCCGTGGGTATGTAAAATATGCTACAATTAGAAAAAGCAGGTGATATTATGGAGTTTAAAGAGCATATACCCCTTAACGGCGACAGTTTTAAAATTATGAATGGCGAACTTTTTGAGGATCTTCGGCAGCCGAAACTGTATAACGATAACCAAATCATCTACCAGCAGGGAGATATGGCTAAATCGATTTATTACTTGAAATCCGGTAAAGTTAAAATCTACATCGCCTCACCGAACGGTTTTGACAAGGTGCTGACTACACTGACGAAGGGGAGCCTCTTCGGTAAAGCCTCGTTTTTTTGCGGAACACCTAGAACCTCCTCGGCGATAGCTCTTCAACCGTCTGAAATTATTACCGTGGACCGGCGGATGATGGCACAGATATTTCATATACATCCAGATTTCGCAATTGAGTTACTTGAGTATTTATCAAAAACGATACAAATGCTATCCGCGCGCGTCGATTGGTTGGCCTATGAACAGGCAGACAAGCGTATTGCCCGATTTCTATGCGATAACTATACTCCCTTGGAGCGGACAATCGATTATACCCATGAAGCCATAGGCGAATGTTTGGGATTATCCAGAGTAACGGTCAGTAAAACACTGAGTCAATTCCGTAATAAAGGCTGGCTCGATACAAAATACAAGGAAGTCAATGTATTGGATTTCGATGCCATAGCAGGATATATTCATTGGGCTTATTAGGGCAGAGAAGAGTTAAAACGCCTGTTGACAATTACAGCCAACTACTATATATTATACAATAGTAGATTTAATATAGTATTAGCTTTAATGAAGGGTGATAATAATAATGGTTATTTTCGTAACGCTCATTGTACTTATATGGGTATATATAGGCTGCGTCGCGGCAGTGTCAATCGCTTCAGCAGCCGTTGGCGTCTGCTTGATCGGTGGACTTAACCCTTTTGCGCTTTTGCCGCCCATTCCGTATTGGTGCGGAGCCTTGCTTGCCATATCGCTTCTCGCGCTTTCAGTCCTTCTCGCAGCAGGATGCATATACTGTGCATTCATAATGTGTCGATTCATGCGGGCTTATATCCGTTCGCGGCATCTTAAGCCCCCGGTGACTTCAGGGAAGGCCTCGCCTCCTTTGATTGCAGCCTATCCCAAGCTTACAGTCAAGCAGATGTTCCAGCTGCGAAAGGCCTCCACGACTGCGCTTGTTGTTTTCGCCACATGCTTTGTTTCCGGCTTTATTGTGTGTGC
Organism: uncultured Papillibacter sp.; assembly: GCA_964628265.1. Taxonomy (GTDB): domain Bacteria; phylum Bacillota; class Clostridia; order Oscillospirales; family Oscillospiraceae; genus Sporobacter. Next base: position 2,137 of record CAZVLO010000123.1, on the reverse strand, counting down.
CATTTCTGCCGGGGGTCTCGGATTTTGGCATCAATGGAACTGGTTTGTGTAGAGGTGAGGTGGTTTGAATGCTTGGACTCAATGTATTTTCGCTCATGGTATTTACTGCGGTAAACCTTTTTGCCTGCGCAATCTGTAAATTCAGCGAATGGAGCAGAACCCGCGTCCTGCGGGTACTTTGCATTATTCTTTTATCACTAAGTCTATTGCGTTATATGCCCTTATCCTTCATTTTGGCCGGAAAAGTGACGCTCCCTGTTGAATTTTCTGCTGTCACGAGCTTCACAGTGCCTGTTGTCTTCTTGACGGGGTCCAGGAAAATGAAAAGCTGGGCGGCTTATTCAGGCATGATGGCAGGTTTCTTTTATTTTATGGCGATGATATTCGGCGGAGGAATGATATATGCGGAATATCCGCCGTATGAAATTTATTCGTCCATGTTCTGCCACGGAACGATGTATCTTTGCGGGCTTGTCGCTTTGCGGACGCAGAAATTCAACCCGTCGGATTTGTTTAAACTGCTTGCCGGCGTTGGGTTCGTTTTGCTTAATGCTCTTTTATTCAGATCGATTGCCGACAACGGGACCAGACTTTTCATCTATGAAATAATGGACGGCAGATATATCAGGCAAGTATTCCCGGAAGCGGCTTGGGGTCATTTGCTGCCGATTTATTATATTGTCATGACGGGGCTTGTCATGCTCACCGCAAAGCTGTTCTTTAAGCTGAACAAGCTCCAATATGAGAAATACCTGAATTCAAAAAGCATACCTGTTCAGCCCGCTGCTCAGGCTTATTAAGCTGGCAGAACCTGAAACTATTCATCACACATATATCACATGCTATTAATCCGGAGGTTTATAGGCATTTATTCATGCTAACTCAAAACAAAAAAAAGCAATCGCCGCGCTGTCAGCGCGGCGATTATATGTTTCATCACTATTCATAATATTTTACGTTATATAGTAAATTATGACATTGATGTACAGCGTTTGCGTTTTATATAATTTTGTCAGGTTATAAGCATGGATTTATTGCATATGGTCCGTTTTGTACATATGTTCGACCGCCGTATTTTTTCATATATGCCATATAAACCGGAGCTGTGGCGGCTGCTCTTTTATGCGCCTTAGTGTGCAATGGATTGCTCTTTCCCATGAGGTTGTACCAATAATTTCCAAAAAGTTAAAGTAATAATGAAAAGTTTTCGTGTTTTTGACAAAAAGTGACAAATATAGTTGTTTATGCGCAAAATATTTGTTATCATGAAAAACAGTCTATATTGACAATAAACATTACTATTACAATAATGAAGGCGTGATTGTTAATTATTAACGAGTATTTTTCACATGTGGTCTCCACAAAGATATTGAATGAGAGAAGTGAGGTGGAGCGCCTTGTATGATATTCAGTCAGATCTGTTTGGGAGCTTTAGGGAAGCTGTGATTGCGGTAAAAAATGGAGAGATCGCGTATTTTAACGATACGGCAGCCAAATTGATCCCAAACATTGAGACACTGAGGCCCGAGAATATTTTTCCGCCGCAGCTCTTAAATTACGACTCGAAATGTATTGTCGGAGAAGCTGATATTGAAGGCATTCATGCAGTTGTTAACGTCTCTTCACTTGACGACTGCAGCATATACAGCATTATCGCACCCGGTTCGGAAGAGCACGCCAATACAGCGAATCTTCTCTCCGCCGTCAGCACCGAATTTAAAAACATGCTTGCTGTGCTAAGAATGGCGTCGGGGCTGCTGCTCCCGCATATTGAGAATACAGAAAATCCGCGCTTTAACCGATATGCTGCGATGATTTACCATTGTTACTACAATATGCTTCGACTGACGAACAATTTGAGTGATCTCGGCGGTATACTCAAAGACGATGTCCCGCTGCTAAAATCGTCATTTGACCTTATCGGCGCCTGCAGGGACTTGATCGATTCCGTGCAGCACCTGGTGTCGGAAACAGGCGTCGAGCTCCGGTTCAAGTCCAACGAGGAAAGCCTCACCATTTATGCCGACAGGGTCAAGCTGGACAAGCTGCTCTTAAATCTCTTGTCCAACAGCCTGTCCTATACGCCGGCCGGAGGCATTCTGACATTGTCTGTTATATCGGCAGGAGACCGCTTCGT
>CAZVLO010000122.1:7583-7809 GCA_964628265.1 uncultured Papillibacter sp. | reverse complement strand
ATCGCTGCCAATACGGGCGCCAGCCCTGTGCAGGGCATCTGGTCGGGACGGATCGGCGACAGCGAGGTCCTGTGCGCTGCGTGCGACGGACATCTTTGGAGCCTGTCACTAAATATGATCCCGAATATGGTGTTAAACAGCAGCCTTGAGGACGGCGCTGCCGGCTGGGTGCTTGGGCCGTACGGTTCCGTAACGGCGTCCTGCGGAAAATTCGGCGGTAATGCTG
>CAZVLO010000122.1:6680-7538 GCA_964628265.1 uncultured Papillibacter sp. | reverse complement strand
TCGGTCTTATTCCCAAACACACATATTATTATGGTGCCTGGCATAAGGTTGCTGCCGCGGATACCGTATCAAGAACACTTAATGTTTTTACGGTGTTCGACAATGCCGATGCGAAAATCACATCTTTCGGCGGCACCGACGTTTCCACCCCTGCCGACTGGACATACGCATCCTGCGTATTCACAACGCCGGAAAACGCCGTCTATGGGGAAATCCATGTCATCGGAGAGGCGGCCGGAAACCTGACGTGCGATGTCTGTGGCGACGGCTATACCCTCGTTGACCTAACGGCACTATTCAGCGACAGTCCTACCCATGAATGGTGCGACCGATACATCGAATACAGCGGCGACACGCTGGTTGTGACCGATCCCGCGAAATCGGTCTGGATCAAGACGAGCATCGGGAGCCTGGACACATCAAACAAGGTTTTCTTCTTTGGGTTTGACTCAAAGCTATATATGCTCAACGGCGCCGAGTACAAGGTCTGGGACGGCACGTCGCTTCATACGGTGGAGGGCTACAGGCCGCTCACCTATACCGAAACGCCGCCATCGGGCGGCGGGACACCGCTGGAGGGTGTCAACATGCTGAGCGCTTATCGCCGAGTGCGGTTTTCACCGGACGGAGCAGCGCTGTTGTTCCGACTGCCGGAGGAGAAGCTGGCGGACGTTGAATATGTGCGAAACCTCGCCGCGCAGACGGATTACACCGAGTCGACGGATTACACTGTCAGCCTCGCAGCCGGAACCGTGACGTTTGCCGCGGCACCGCCATCAGGCGTCGATACAGTAGAGATATGTTATCGCGTTGGAACGACCATGCGCGCCAAGATCGAAGCGATGACACGCGCGGAGC
>CAZVLO010000122.1:0-6670 GCA_964628265.1 uncultured Papillibacter sp. | reverse complement strand
ACGGTGAAAATGATAACAGGGTGTTTATCTATGGCGACGGCACCAATATCACGTATTACAGCACCCTCGATTATAACGGCAGGCCGACGGCAGAATACTTCCCAGACTTGAACGTCGTCAGCGTGGGAGATTCCAATACGTCGATTTACGATCTCCTGCGTCATTTTAACGAGCTCATCGCATTCAAGGACGGCTCCGCCCACCGCATCAGGTACGGGCAGATTACGCTTGCAAGCGGCGCGCTGACAGCCGCTTTCTATGTGGAGACTATCAACAAGAGTATCGGCAGCAGCGGATACGGGCAGGCTCAGCTCGTGGAGAACCATCCGCGGTCTCTGGACGGGCGGTCCGTATACGAATGGGTCGCAACAACAAGCGGCGGCATCTCCTCTGACCAGAGAAATGCCCTTCGCATTTCCCAGAAGGTCGAGAGTACCATTCGTGAGCTCAACTTCAAAAAGGCGATGGCATTCTACGATAAGATCGGCCACGAATATTACATTGTAGAAAACGGCACTGCAATAGTACAGAACACGGAAAACGGCGCGTGGTACATTTACCGAAGCTTCCCGGCAGAGTGCATGATTGTCTACAAGGACGAGGTCTATTATGGCACCGGGGACGGTTATATCCGGCACCTTTCGGAGGCTTACAGGCACGACTGCGGTCAGGAAATTATATGTTACTGGGAATCCGGCGCGGAATCCTTCGGTAAAAGCTATATAAAAAGTACACAGACGAGCTGTATATCGTACCGAAGCAGGGAGTGAGTACTTGCGTGAATGTCTCGCTGCTGACGGATCAGATGACGCTTCCGGAGCCGCCCCAGACCGTAGTGACAGGCTTTTTCAGCTTTCTCGAGTTGGGGTTCCGGTACCTATCCTTCAATATAAGCCGCCAACCGCAGACGCATCGCAAAAAAATCAAGGCTAAGGGTTACACATGGCTCAAACTCATATTCAGCTGCGATTCAACGGACACCTCCGTCACATTGCTCAGTGCGTCCATCAAAGTCAGGGAAACCGGTAAAGTGAGGTAGATTTATGTCACTGTCATCATTAACCGCGGATGTGGAAAACATCACAAAGCTCGACGACAACCCGACACAGCAGGCCGGAATGACACCGGCGCTTCTGAAAAGCCGATTCGATAAGGGTGCTGTCGATATAAAATCCTTTATTAACGGTACGCTTATACCCGAACTCACATTATCTCTTGCCGACAAGCTCAGCGCAGCGGATCTGACGGCGGCGTCTCAGGCGATCCTGGCGTCAGCGCAAGCCTCCGGCATATTCGACGGAAACGGCATAGCCTCGGTGTCGCTCCTCTCGGGCAGCCACGCTCCGGGGACGACAGATACCTACCGTATAACGTTCACTGACAACACCACCTGCGATTTCACAGTCTACAACGGCGCGGACGGCCTGGGTCAGGGCGATATGACGGCTTCGATTTACGATCCGTCGAGTAAAAAATCAGATGCCTTCAGCATGGCAAACATGGTTGAGAGTACAGACGGCAAAATCATGACCGCCGCCGAGCGCACAAAGCTCGCCGGCATCGCCGCCGGCGCCGGGGTCAACGTCAATGCGGACTGGAATGCATCAAGCGGCGATGCACAGATACTCAACAAGCCGATGCTCAACGCCGTTGTGAGCTCGGCGACGGCTCCGCCCAGCCTGACGGTTTTGTGGATCGACACGGCAAACGGCAATATCCCGAAGTATTATAACGGTTCGGCCTGGGTGCCGCTCGTGTCGGTGTGGGGGTGAGGTATAAATGATGACAGCGTCTCAGCTCGTCAGCCTGAAGGCGGCCGTCAAGGCGGAAATGCAAAGGCGGCGTTATACAGGTTCGGTGGCGTCCTATGGCGGCACATCCTACGATTTCACGATGACGCCCGCGGCGGGGCAACCCGTCCTGACCGAGCACGGGAGCAAAATCATACAGCCTCTGCTGGCTGTCAAGGCAATATCGGGGCTGGCGGCAGCCGTACAGGGCCAGCCGATACCGACAGCCTTCGATTACAGCGGATTGCATACCATTGTCACGAATCTGGCGGCAGAGGCGATTTACGGCAGCAACTCCTCCTGCGACGCGTCGTGCACCGGCTTGTGCGAGGGCGGCTGTGCGAACACATGCGTCAGTTGCACCGGCAGCTGTTACGGTACGTGCGTCGTCGCTTGCGGGAGCAGCTGTACAGGGGGATGCTCAAATACGTGTTCGGCTTTATGTGCCAGTAACTGTGAAACAAGCTGTTCAGGTGGATGCCAGGGCAGCTGTCTTGACGCATGCGCTTATCTATGTGCAATGGTCGCACAAATAGACTTATAACGGGAGACGCGGTATGGAAAATATGAAGGTGATAGTTAATAAAGAAATCCTCGACTACTTGAATGTTCTGAATTTTGAAACGCAGGCGAACAGAATACTGGTCACCTATATGCTGTCAAACAACATGGAAACAGATACAGAGGCCTTTATAAGGTATGACAACGCCTACAAGGAAAACTTGTTCAAGCTTCAAGAGGTGGAGAAGGAAATCGTTGCAACATATATACCGGTAGAGACAAGAAGGGAAAAAGGGTGTGCTCCGGCACTATGCGGATTTAGGTGCATGGATAGTGAAACGGGTGTCATCACGCTATGAAGAGACAGGAATCGTATCAGGATACACTTGCGAGACTGTTTCCAGAAGAGGCAAAAAAGAAGAAGGCCGTCAGGACAGTTACGTTTCAGGTGACGGATGCCTGTAACCTTCGTTGCACTTACTGTTATCAAAAAAACAAAAGTAATAATGTTATGTCCTTTGATACTGCTAAAAAATTCATTGATCTCCTGCTTAACGACACGAATGACTATATTAACAGTGACAATTCTCTAGGAATCATTATTGATTTTATCGGTGGAGAACCGTTTCTAGAAGTAGATTTGGTAGAGAAGATAACAGATTATTTCATTACACAGATGATAAACCTTCAGCATCCCTGGGCGACAAAATTCAGGATCAGCATCAGCTCAAACGGGACGCTGTATTTCGAACCAAAGGTCCAGGCCTACATAAAAAAGCACAGGGCTTACCTGTCTTTGGGCATCACGATCGACGGCAGCAAAAAGCTGCACGACGCCTGCCGGAAGTTCCCGGACGGCAGCGGCAGCTATGACATCGTCGAAAAGGCAGTCAGGCACCAGATGGCAATCAGGAGCATGAGCTCCAAAATGACGATCGCGCCTGAGAATATCATATATACCGCAGAAGCTGTCAAGGAACTTGTCGGACTGGGGTACACGCAGATCCACTTAAACTGTGTGTATGAAAACGTCTGGAAGCCGGAACATGCGGCAGCGCTTTATCAGCAGCTGAAAAGCGTCGCCGATTTCCTGCTTGACGAGAAGCATAGCGACACCGTGCATGTGTCCATGTTCCAAGAGCTGATCGGTTGCCCCATACCGGAAACCGATAATCAGAACTGGTGCGGCGGTTTGGGATACATGCTGGCGGTTGACTGGAAGGGCGACATTTACCCCTGTATCAGGTATATGCCCGATTCTGTCGGCGGGGATGTCGAGCCGCTTATTATCGGTACGGCGGACGGTGGTATTCTGGCAACAGAAAGACAGCGCGCTATTGTCGAACGCATGAGCCGGGTCACGCGCCGGTCGCAGTCTACGGACGAGTGCTTTCACTGCCCCATCGCACAGGGGTGCGCCTGGTGCAGCGCCTATAACTACCAGGAGACAGGTAGCGTCGACAAACGGGTGACATATATCTGTGAGATGCACAAGGCGCGCGTGTTGGCAAACGTCTACTACTGGAATAAGGTTTATAAGCAAAAGGGCAAAAACAAGGTCTTTCAAAACAACGTGCCCGAGGAATGGGCGCTTGCCATTATAAGCAGAGAAGAGCTGGACGAACTCAACGCGCTGGCGCGGGTCGATGGAATGACGGGTGAAGCATGAAACTCAAACGCTTCAGCAAACGCATCGTCGCCGTTATTATTACGGCAAACATCCTGTTTACAGCGGCCATACTGTACATATTCCTGCGGACAGGCAGTGAGCCTTCCACGCTGGTTATTGCGTGGTTTGGCTTTACGACGGGGGAGCTGGGAGCGCTGGCGGGGCTCAGGCATTCGGAAAATAAGAACTGCAAGAAGGACGCGGATTGATCCGCAGACAGGGAATTATGAAAACACTCAAGCAGAAGCTGTCAAGCCGCAAGCTGTGGGCGTCAATCGCCGGTATCGTCATGGGCCTGTCCATAATCTTCGGGCTGGACCAAAACATCATCAATACCGTGTCGGGCGCGGTTGTCGCCATCGGTTCCGTCATTACGTACATTATCGCCGAGGGCCGGATTGATGCCGCCGCCGTTAAAGCGGCCATCGAGGCGGCGGAGAAGGCGAGGGAGGCCATTGAGGAGAGCCCCGATGCTGTACAGCACGCGGATTGAGGACCTGAGGCCGGATGTGGCGGCAAACTGCCGCGCGTTTGTCCGGCTGATGAAGGATGCGGGGTTTAAAGTACAGATTGTCAACACCGTGCGTGACGAGGAAAAGCAGCGGGCGCTCTATGCCCAGGGAGTGACAAAATCCAAAGTGCCGACGTTCCACTCGGTGAGAGCCGGCCTTGCCTTCGACATCTGCCAGGGGATTGCCGGCCACGGCTACGACAATGAGGAATTCTGGAACAAGGCTGGTGAGCTTGGCACGAAGATGGGTTTTGAATGGGGCTGGAACTGGAGGGCGTTTCCCGAAAAGCCCCATTTCCAATGGTCGGCGCACGGGAAATACAGGGGTGGTGATATCCTGAGCGGCAGGCTACCGCCCTTGATGGCATCATTTAAAAAGGAGGACGATATGGCCAAGCTGACAGACGAGGAATTCTCCGAATACATGAAACGTTATCTGAGCATCGCCGGGACAGGCGATTTTCCCAGCGAATGGGCGCGGGCGGCCACTGAGTCCATGAAAGCCGACGGGATCATCAACGGCGATGGGCAAGGCAATTACGGCTGGCAGAAGCCGATCACCCGGGAGGCCGCCGCCGTGCTGCTGTGTAATCTGCAAAAGACGGGGGGGCTTTAGGGTGAATGAATGGACTGTCGTCGGTGCGATCGCCGTACTCTTCGGGCTGATCGTCTCTGTCGTCACACCGCTTTTAAAGCTCAACACCAGCATCACACAGCTGACCTGCGCCGTCAGTGTGCTCCAGAAAAATATCGAGGGCCTGACGACAAAAAATAGCGAGAGCCACACGAAGCTGTGGGAGCACATCGCCAAACAGGATTCACAGCTTAACAACCATGAAACGCGCATTCGAGTCATAGAGACTGCAGAGAGGGGGGTGTCATAATGGCAGAGCCATCATCGACAGCTGTAACAGGAAATTCCGCTTATGTCCCGCTGGGCAATTACAACGATGCTTGTCTGACCGAAGCTGATAAAAAAATCATGGAGAACTATAAGTACCAATGGGATCAGGCGATGAAGGCAGGCGATGTCGAGGCAGCAAACAAAGCACATGAGTATGCCGAGCGCTTGCGCGCCAAATACCATTATTCCGGTGGCGTCGACGGCTCTACGTATATTCCGCTGGATCAGGTCACGGCTGATATCCCGGATCCGCCGTTCCAGCAGCCGGTGCAAACGCCTGCTCAGCCGAATACCCCCGGCGGCTATTATACGCCGCCGGCGCTGCCCTCCGCCAATTCCGCCGAGAAATACATCAAGGATATTTACGCAGCCCAGCGGGAAGCGACACTTAAAGCCTATGAGACGGCTTATGACGCGAATATGAACGAATTGAATGCGGCCGCCCTGAAGATTCCGGCCCAGTATCAGGCGGCCCGCAACCAGGCCGCTGCGCAGTCGGAAATTCAGCGGGCGAACTTCAACGAATACGCCGCCGCCTCGGGATTAAGCAGCGGTGCGGGCGGACAGGCTATGCTTGCCATGTCGAACCAGCTGCAGGGCAGTCTGTCTGGTATCGGCGCCGCGGAGGCCGACGCGCTTTCTGACCTGGAGCTGCAGCGCACGCAACTGGCCACCCAATATCAAAACGATATTGCCCAGGCCATAAACACCGGTAATCTGGAGGAGGCCTATGCCCTTTACGGCGAGTACGTACGCGTCGACGACTCACTCCTTAGTACCGCTCTGGCGCAAGCCGGACTGAACGCGGACGCCTTCGGCATGAACAACAGTATTTACAACATGAAAAAGTCGGATGCTCTGGCTTTAGCGCAATACACGGGCGATTATTCCGGTATGGCCATATATGGCTGGACACCCCAGCAGATTGCCGCCGCCAACCAGCAGTGGGTGGATGATAAGATTGCCGACAGCGATTTCCTGGACTGACTGTGCCCGGCAGCTTGATTAAAGGAGGAACATGATGACATACAGAGACAGGCAGCGCCTGAGGGCCGCTCAGGCGCGCCGGACAGTTCTGGTCGAAACGAAATGGCCGGAAACAATAGCGGAGCTAAATTCGCTCCCAACCTCAGCCACCGCACCCGCGTCATCCGGCGCGGAAGCCCGCGTCCGGCTCGCTCAGAATGCCAGGCAATCATTGCAGGCTCTTCAGGCGCTGCAGGCAGAGCGCACCCGGCTGGCAGCGCAGCAGGCGGGTGACCTTCGCTCACGGCAGCAGCTGATGAACGCCCCGT
>CAZVLO010000121.1:7410-7866 GCA_964628265.1 uncultured Papillibacter sp. | reverse complement strand
AGGCACTCAGGGACGCCGGGGAGTGCAGCGACGTCATCCATGCCAACAAATCCCAGCAGGCCCGCCAGCAGGCGCTGGCACGGTTTAAGTCCGGCAAATCGCGGATTCTCGTGGCGACGGATATTGTGGCGCGCGGTATTGATATTGCGGAACTCTCTCATGTGGTCAATTTCGACATCCCCGAGTCACCGGAGGATTACGTCCACAGGATCGGACGGACAGGCAGGGCGGGGCTCGACGGAACAGCCATATCCTTCTGCGACAGCGCTGAAAAGAAATGGCTGTCTGATATTCAATGGCTGACGGGAAGAAAACTGACCGTTATCTCGGAGCACCCGTATCCGCTGGTGGAGACCGGGGAACCGGCGGTCTACGGCAGGACATCCGCCGCCGGCAGGAGGCCGTACTCCGGCAGTGGATACGGCAGCCGGAGCAGCTCTAATTCCAGAGGCAAAA
>CAZVLO010000121.1:5277-7294 GCA_964628265.1 uncultured Papillibacter sp. | reverse complement strand
TTTTACAAGGGGGGGCGATGATGACCGTTAAGTTGTAAAAGCAATAACCCAGAAGCTGTAGGGCGGACGATTTATAATCGCCCGCCGTTTTTATGTGAAAATCAAAAAAGGTTAAGCTTCTTCAGGTGCTTATACAGGTACTGGGCGGCAAGGCCTGTGAAGAGGCCGGTAATCACGCCGGCGATGAGCAGTACCGGCAGGTAAAGAAAAATCGAGGCTGTGCCCACCACGAAGACTGCCACGGCGAGTTGGCCGATATTATGCCCGATGGCGCCGAAGACGCTGACAACCCAGAGTTGGCGCTCGGTCACGAAACGGTACAAGACGCACATGACGATATAGCTCATGACGCCGCCCGCCAGAGAAAACGCCATGGCGGCGACCTGAGCGGTGATAAGGGCGCCGAGGATGATCCGCAAAAGAAGGACGACCCCGGCTTTATTTCGCCCGATTTTATAGATGGCAAAGAGCGTTACCACGTTTGAGAGCCCAAGCTTGACGCCGGGAATGGGTACGGGCGCCGGGATCTGTGCTTCCACCACGAAAAGGATGAGAGCCACGGCTGTCAGGAGAGCGATTTCACTGATTTGTTTAATCTTCAAGGCTTCACCCCGCTATGGCGTCAGGCGCGTCCCGGGATGGTAACGTGACCTTAATAACCAGCTTGTTGGGAAGGCAGACAATAGGCTGCGCCCGGTCGGATATTGCACCCTGGTGGATGCAGACCTTGTCGGGGCAGCTGGCTTCCACCACAGAGACGGCGCCGTTTTTGACCAGGATCCTGTTATATCCGCCGTTTGGGCTTTCTATTGTAAATTCCGCGTCCTGCTTCAGGTCGACGGTCCGGACCAGGACGCTGTCCTGGGTGATTTCGGCAAACCGGCCGGGAGTCTTGTGGGTGTAAATATAGCCGGCGGCGGCAGCGGATAAGATAAGTATGATGGCGATCAGGAGAATCCAGAATTTGTTATTCATAAGGCCTCGTGGTTTTGTTTTGATTGTTTTGACAGAGTCTTGTAATCCAGATCAGGCACTTTGATGCTGACCCGGGTTTCGGGGGCGACGGACTTTGTGATAAAGGCGTTGCTCCCAATGACGGCGCCGCGGCCGATGATCGTATCGCCGCCCAGAATTGATGTGGAGGAATAGACGGTGACGTCATCCTCCAGAGTGGGGTGGCGCTTTGCGCCCCGCAGGCGCTGGCCCCCCTTTGTGGACAGTGCGCCCAGGGTGACGCCCTGATAAATTTTGACGTTGTTGCCGATTTGCGTTGTTTCGCCGATGACGATGCCGGTGCCGTGGTCGATGAAAAAGTGATGGCCGATTTCAGCGCCGGGATGGATATCGACACCCGTGACGCTGTGGGCATGCTCCGTCATGATCCTTGGAATCAGCGGCACGCCCAGCAGGTGGAGTTCATGGGCGATCCTGTAAATACTGATGGCCAGTATGCCGGGGTAGGCGAAAATAACCTCGTGCTTATTCCTGGCCGCCGGGTCGCCGTCCAGAGTGGCGTCCACATCGGTGAGCAGGAGCGAGCGGATTTTCGGTATTTTATTCAGAAATTCGTAGGAGATACGAGCGGAGGCAACCTCGGCATCCTCGGTGCAGCTGCCGGTGACTGAAGTGTCGTGCAGCAGGGCGCGGCAGATCTCCTTCTGCAGCTTGCTGCCGAGGGACATCATTAAACTGCCTGTGTAAAAGTACATATCGGTTATCTCTGTGTTCTGGTCTTCGAAGTATCCCGGGAACAGGAGCTTTCGGACCATCTCCAGAATGTCGATAATAGCGTCCTTGTTTGGCAGAAAGCTCGGCTGGCCGGAATAGCTGCCCACCACAGCGCGGACCAGCACCTCCAGATTCTCATGATATTTCTCGTGCATACGTATCCCTCCCAAAACCGTGCGGTATAAACCGCATGGGGGGTGCCGGCTTAGAGGCGCCCCCAGGCCGTTACAGCGTCCTGATTATTCTTTTACGAAATCGCTTTTCGGGTGCTTACAGACGGGGCAGGTCC
>CAZVLO010000121.1:4146-5267 GCA_964628265.1 uncultured Papillibacter sp. | reverse complement strand
CGGCAGCTGCTCGAAGGGCGTTTCGCCGTCGTAGACATAGCCGCAGATCCGGCAGACCCATTTTTCTTTCTTTGGCGCCGGGGCAGGGGCTGCGCCTTTTTCCTTGAAGGCCCTAAAAGCGTCCATGGTTATCGTTTTCATACTCTTTTGATACTCGCCGTAGATGAGCGGCTCGCCCTCGCCCAGCCACGCGTCCGTGACCTCGCAGAAGAAGGCTGTGTGGGTTGACAGCTCCTTTTGATCCGTCACCTTGCAACGCAGGTAGGAAACGGCTTTTTCAAGCACGGGAAGGCCGTCTTTAACGGTATGGGGTACATTCGCCCATTTGTCGGTGTCGCGGCCTGACTGGAAGCCGAAGTTGCCGATGACAAAGGGGTCCACGTCCGTACCGAGAACGGAGACCGTAAATTCACCGGTCTGCTTGATCGCTTCGTTGGTCTGATTTTTCTGAATACTGCAGAGGATGACGGTGGGGACGGGTGCGCTGGTGGACTGGATGAACGCGTCCACAACGCAGCCGGCATACTTGCCGTCGATTTTTGTGCCAACGACATAGAGTCCGTAAGAAATTTTATAAAGAGCTTTAGAATCCATGACAAACCTCCAAATAAATAGAGTTAAAAAATCTGTGTTTATTATCAATTATAACGCCAAATTACCTTTATTATAATGGCGGCTGTGCTGTAATGCAATAAGTTATGTCGCCCTGCGTACTTCATATGCGGTTGAGATCGTGATATAATACGCGTATATTTACCCGGGAGGCTGCAGGATTTGAAACGCGACATGAAATTTTACTTGAAATTATTCTGGAACACATTCCAGCTCAGCGCCTTTACCATCGGCGGGGGATATGTCATTGTCCCGCTGATGAAGAAGCAGTTTGTAGAGAAGCTGGGGTGGATACAGGAACAGGAGATGCTGAGTTTTACGGCAATCGCACAGTCATCGCCCGGCGCTATCGCCGTCAATACGGCTGTGCTGCTGGGATATCACCTGTCCGGTATTCCCGGCGCTCTGATAACGGTTTTCGCAACCATACTGCCGCCGCTGATATTACTGACAGTGATATCAATGGGGTATAAGGCATTTATAGGCAATGAAATTATCAAGAACATCCT
>CAZVLO010000121.1:0-4136 GCA_964628265.1 uncultured Papillibacter sp. | reverse complement strand
TGCGGGAATGCAGGCGGGCGTCTGTGCCATTATCATAGATGTTGTCATCGACATGAGCCGGAATGTCGTCAGGGCGAAAAAGATTATCCCGGTCATTCTGATGGTTGGCGCATTCATCGCAGTTGCCGTATTTCACGTGAATGTCCTGTACGTCATCCTGATCTGCGCCCTGGCGGGCCTGCTCTCTGCGATGAAAAAGCCCGGAAAGGATAACGGTCATGATCTATCTTAAGCTTTTCTGGTCTTTCATACAGGTGGGACTGTTCAGCATCGGGGGCGGTTACGCAACGCTGCCGCTGGTACAAAATCAGGTGGTGGATTTAAACGGCTGGCTGAACATGGGGGAGTTTGCCGATATCATCACAATCTCCCAAATGACACCCGGCCCCATAGCAATAAATACCGCCACATTTGTGGGTACGCGCATCGCAGGTATCGGGGGCGCCGTCGTTGCGACGCTGGGCTGTGTCCTGCCGTCGTTTATAATCGTTATGGTCCTGGCTGTATTATATAAAAAATACGGGAATCTGAAATACGTCAGGGGAATTCTGAGCGGCCTGCAGCCCGCCGTCGTGGGACTGATTGCCTCGGCGGGGCTGTCGATTGTCGTATATGCCCTGTGGAGCGGAGAAGCGGCCTCTCTTAATATCAGGAGCGTGAATTTTATCGGGCTTGCCCTGATTGCAGCGGGCGTTTTGATCTCGAGGAAAGTAAAGCCGAATCCCATTTTTGTGATATTGGGCTCGGGAATCGTCGGCGGGATCATATACAGCCTGATATAAAGACAGGAAACGGCAGGAGATCTGTCATCGTGTACAGATATCCTGCCGTTTTTTTCGGGTTAAATGAACCTGTTCATTAATTTTTTGATGACGTTGTCAATATTGCCCGGGTTAATATCGTTCTTTTCACATATGCGGGCGATTGTATCCCGCGTGCCGCTGTCTCTGAAATCGGCGATGCTGTATATGATGCCCGTGCGGCGGCCGACTCTGAAAAGCAGTTTGTCCTGTTCCGGCAGGTCCAGATACCAGTCCAGGGCGGCGAGCATTTGTTCCTTGTCCTCCGGCAGCTTTCCGTCCACCTCGGTGATGAGGTTGAGCATATGATCGCTCCTGACGGCGCTCGTGATGCCTTTTAACGCGCTGATGAACAGGCGCAATTCATTGACCACATCCGTATCGTCCGCCCGTTTGAAAATCCCGTCCTGATAATCCTTGTAAAGGAGAGCCGTGCGCGGCACGGACAGCGTCCGTATTCTGATGAAGTCCGGGTTGATTTGATTCATGGCGTCGGCTGTTTCCAGGGCGTTTTCCCGAGAGTATTCTTTACCGCCCAGGCCGGGGATGTAGTACTCCGACAGCTCAATGTCCGCCGCCCTGACCTTTTTTCCGGCGGTGATATGCGTCTGTTTGTCGGCACCCTTGTCCACCAGCTGCAATATTCTGTCCGAGCCGGACTCCATGCCGATATGAATCCTGTTGAGCCCGACAGCGGCGATCCGCTTTAGGTTGTCGTCGGAAATACGGGCAATCGTATGGGATCGGCCGTAGGATGTAACGCGCCGGACATCCGGGAACAGCGCGCGCAAATATTCCAAAATTTCAACCAGATCGTCAGGTTTTGTAAGCATGGTGTTGGCGTCCTGAAGGAAAACCGATTCCATCCCCGAGCGGTACCAGGCCACAGCTGATTGGCAGGCCTCCAGGCCGCCAGGGCCGAGCCGGTCCATTAAAGCGCGGTATTCCTGTTCCGCCTCGTGCTCCGGCCGGCCTGTCATTGCTTCAAGCAGGTCAATACAGGAGCGGACGGCGTCAAGGTCTGCCTTGATGTCGCTTTTGCTACGGATACTGAATGTTTTGCCCTTGTATAAGGTACAGAAGCGGCACTTGTTCCACGGGCAGTTGCGGGTGACGCGCAGAAGGAGACTCGCGTGCTCGCTGGGGGGTCGGATAGGGCCTGTCTCAAAGCCCCGATAATCCCGGTCGGTCATATTGGTATGTTGCCTTTCTGTTATAGATGCTTTGCATTATAACAATACTTTGAATGCTTCGTTTTTGCAAGACGCACGAAAGGGGCTCGCCAAACACAGCGAAATAAAGACAGACCACGGAGGATTTATGTTGAAGTTGTATAGAAAATACTATATACTGTTTCTAAATCTCAATAATGTAATATGTGGAGGGGAAGAATTGAAAAAGAGGATAACAGCCATCATCCTTACCGTTTTTATGATCGGAACGCTGGCTCTTACAGGCTGCGGCGGTAAAACATCCTTAAAGATGGCAACAGGCGGAACCACGGGCACATACTATGCATTCAGCGGAACCGTTTCCCAGGTCCTGGCGGAAAAAATCGAGAACCTCAGCTTTGATGTCCAGTCCACGGGCGCATCCAAGGCGAATATCTATCTGATCGCTGACGGCGAGGCGGATATCGCGATTGTGCAAAACGATGTCATGTATTACGCGGCCAACGGTACAGACCTGTTTGACGGAGAGAAAGTGGAGGGATTCTCGGCAATGGCCGGGTGCTATGCCGAGGTCGTCCAGATCGCCAGCAAAAGCAGCATCACCTCTATCGAGGAGCTCAAGGGCAAGCGGGTCTCTGTCGGTGATGTGGGCTCCGGCTGCGAGTTTAACGCGTGGCAGATTTTCGATGCGTACGGTATCACAAAGAGTGATGTCGACGTGCACAACCTGAGCTTCGGCGACAGCGCCACCGCCCTCAAGGACGACAAGATTGACGCGTTTTTCTGCGTTGCCGGCGCACCGACGACAGCGGTCGTGGAGCTGGCGACCACCAACAGCATCAATCTGCTGGAAGTGGACGATGCCCATGCGGCGACCCTAATAGAGAAATATCCGTTCTACACCCAGTATGCCATACCGGCCGACACCTATAAGGGCGTGTCGGTGGATGCGAAAACGGTTGCCGTTGTGGCCACATACATTGTATCGGACAAGCTTGACGAGGAGCTCGTTTACAGCATGACGAAAGCGCTCTTTGAAAATGCCGGGCAGATTGCCGCGGCCCATCCCAAGGGCAGCGAGCTGGATCCCGCTTATTCGGTGGCCTCCTTATCGGTGAAGCTGCACCCGGGCGCTGAAAAGTATTATAAGGAGCAGGGCCTGCTCTGAGACCGGTGATACCTAAAAAACTATGGGTAAAGGCCGCGGCGGCGGCCGCGGCCCTTGCAGTCCTGGCCGCTGTTTATTTCAGCGTGACCGTCAGATGTGTCCTGTTGACAGACGGTGAAACGGGAAGGCGCCTTGGCGCCTTCCCGATCAAAAACAGCGGCGAGTTTTCAGTGACCTTTATCCACTCCGTCAACAAGACGCCGGTGACCGATGTCTACCAGGTGCGCGGCCGCGGCATTTATGTTGTCCGGACGGTCTATTTCGATTTCGGCGCGGGCGTCCAGTCCGAGATTCAAGAGGGACAGACGCTCCGTTACGGAGACGACGGGTCCATGATCGTCAGCGGCTTTGACCGGCGGATGGAGGGTCTTTCGTATATTGTCGGCACGGTCTCGGATCATGTGCTGGAAATCGGGGGCCGGTCCGTCGGCCTGCGTGATTTTTGCGGTAAGAATACGACAGTCCGCTTTTCAGTCGGACGCCGGCTGACCGTTTCTTTGGATGCGTTATTACCGGCTGCAGAAGCAAACTAAATTTATACACACAACCGGAAAGTGAGGTGACCTGATGTCTGAATCCGAGCACAGGTCTTTAATGAGCGACGCCGAGCATATTGATATCGAAGCCGTTATGGCCGAATACGACAGGGAATCAAATACCAGGCATTACAAAGGCGTACCGAGGACGGTCGTAAGATATATTCTGGCGGCTTTTTCTATTTTTATCTTTTACATGAATCTGATCAGTGTCTGGCCGGAGCAGATACGGCGGGCTTCCTTTGTGGGGCTCATTATATTCACCGCGTTCATGCTCTATCCGATGCGGAAAAAAGCGGCGAAGAAGATTAATTATGTGCCCTGGTATGATGTAATTCTGGGCGTCATCGGCGTGGCTTGCTTTTTTTATTACGTTTTTAATTTTGAAGCGATTGCCCTGAAAGCAACGCGCATTACCACACTGGACGTTGCCGTTGCCGTTGCCGGCGTTCTGATCATC
>CAZVLO010000120.1:0-7867 GCA_964628265.1 uncultured Papillibacter sp. | reverse complement strand
CTTGCCATCGGGCCGCAGGTAGGGGAGCAGCTTCTCCTTGCGCGCATAGGCCAGCCGGCGGCACAGCTTGTGGGCCAGCATGATGGAGAGCGGCATGTATTCCGGCGTCTCGTCGCAGGCGAAGCCGAACATCATGCCCTGGTCGCCGGCTCCCTCATCATTGGAATCGTCAAAGGCGTTGTTGACTCCCATGGCAATATCCGGGCTCTGCTCTTTAATTGAAGTCAAAATGGCGCAGCCGTTATAATCAAACCCGAGCTCCGGGTTAACATATCCTATTTGTTTGATCGTTTCCCTGGCGATATTGGGGATGTCGACATACGTATTGGTTGTGATTTCACCCATTATCAGAGCCATCCCGGTCGAGACGACTGTCTCGCACGCAACGCGCGCTTCTTTGTCTCCTGCAAGAATACCGTCCAGTACAGCGTCCGATATCTGATCGCATATTTTGTCCGGATGGCCCTCGGTCACCGATTCTGAAGTAAATATCCTGTTCGACATTAATAATATCCTCCTTGGGCAGTTACTGTATATTCCAAATTACTATACCACATAACAATGATAACATAAAGAACTAAATCTTAAGATGTTCATACATAATTTACATATTATGAGGCACTGCCGTCCGATGGCGGACGGCAGTGATTTCAACCAGTATATTTATCTCTCGTCCAAAGGCACGAATGCTGCTTTCGGCATGACAGTTTTATAAGCAGGCCTGATAATTTTGTTGCTGTTGTAGACTTCTTCGATTCTGTGGGCACACCAGCCGACGACGCGTGAGATTGCAAAAAGCGGTGTATACAGCTCATGGGGGATGCCGAGCATTTTATAGACAAGACCGGAATACATGTCCACATTCGCGCACATAACCTTGCTCTCGTTTCTTTCCATTTCAAAAGCAGCGGGTGCCAGCCGCTCCACCGATTCAAACAGCTCAAATTCGTCCAGCATGCCCTTTTTATCAGCCAAATCCCTGGCCATGATCTTGAGCTTCACTGCACGGGGATCACTCATTGTATATACAGCGTGCCCCATTCCGTAAATCAATCCGTCACCGGAGGCCGCTTCCTTCCGCAGAATCTTGCGGAGATAGTTTGTTATCTCAGTGTCGTCCTTCCAGTTTGACACATCTTTCATTATATAAGAGAACATTTCCATAACTTTTTTATTCGCACCGCCGTGCCTGGGGCCTTTCAGGGATCCGACAGCCGCCGCGATGGTTGAATAGATGTCCGTTCCCGATGACGACAGGACACGACACGCAAACGCAGAGTTGTTGCCTCCGCCGTGTTCCGCATGCAGGACAAGGCACAGGTCCAGAAGTTGCGCCTCTTCGCGCGTAAAGTTATTATCATGCCTGAGGCTGTGCAGAAAGTTTTCCGCCGTTGAAAGGCCTTCCTTTGGCCGGTGAAGATAGAGGCTTTCATTATCATAATAGTGCTTTTTGACAGCATAGGCGTTGGCAACGATAACGGGGCAGCGCGCAATAATATGCAGCGCCTGATCAAGCTCTTTATGAATATCCTTCGTATTTGTTTCAGGGTCAGGGTCGTATGAATACAGCGCCATTATACTCCTGGCCAGCTTGTTCATGATATCCCGGCTGGGCGCGTTGAGCATCATATCCACGAAAAACCGTTCCGGCAGAATCCGGTATTCCTCTAATACAGTATTGAAATCAACAAGTGATGCTCTGTCGGGCAATTTCCCGAAGATTAAGAGATACGCTGTCTCCTCAAACCCCAGCCGTCCTTCCCTTAAAAAGCCGTCCACCAGTTCGTCTACGTTGATCCCTCTGTATATCAGTTGACCCGGCATAGCGACTTTGTCGCCGTCCTGTAAATAATAACCCCGCACATTGCCGATGCGCGTTATACCTGCCATGACGCCCGTACCGTCGGCGTTTCTCAAGCCTCTCTTGACATCGTGCCCGATGTATTGAGATTTATCAATTGCGATGCTTTGCTCAATATCGGCAACCCGCTTGTTCATAAATTCAATTGCATGTTGCGACCTTCCAAATTGCATCAGGCTATTCTCCCTCAATTGCCTTAAGTTTTTAGTACCAATAATACCGCGCTGTCATTTTATTGTCAATAGCGATATGAAGGATTTGATAATTGAAATTGCAAATCGGCAGCTGTACGAGCGTTCGACTCGGCGCAAACATATTTTATTGCAAATTGGTATAATTCCCATTATATAGTAAATCATAATACTGCATCCGAATAATGGATACGGATATTTGATTTATGGAGGCTTTCGAAATGAAAAAAGGAGACAGCAAATTCCTTCGTGCCGTTGTTTCCCTGGCGCTTGTGTTATTGACGGGAGGCTTTCTATGGGTAGGCGTACCGGCACTGGCCGCGAGCAATCTGACGTCGGGCGTCAGGCAAAACGTGAATCCGATTGCCGAGAATCTGGAGCTCAGCACTTTCAAAAATATATCGATTCACGGGCAGTTCACTGCGACTGATCCGGACGGTGACGATGTCACCTTTGAAGTCGCCGAAGGGCCTAAAAAAGGTGCTGTGCAGGCTGAAAAGGACGGCAGGTTTGTTTACACCCCCAGAGAAAATAGAAAAGGACGGGATACCTTTACGTATATTGCGATCGACGAAAACGGCAATATCTCCAACAAGGCAACCGTCACTGTAACAATCGATAAGCAGTCGACTAATATCACTTATGCTGATATGACAGATCATCGCGCACATTACGCCGCCCTCGCGCTGGCCGAAAACGGCGTCCTGATTGGTGAAAAGCTCGGGAGCGAATATTTCTTCAGACCTGACAGCGTTATGACAAGAGGAGAGTTTCTGTCCCTGTGCCTTAATCTCAGCGATACCGAAATGCTTGAAGGCATTACAAGAACAGGTTTCTCTGACGACAGCAGTATCCCCGCATGGGCAAAGCCTTATGTTTCAACGGCACTCATGACCGGGATTATCACCGGCTATAAGGACGATGAGGGGCGGCTTGTTTTCGCAGCGCAGGAACCTGTCACCTTTTGCGAGGCAGCAGTCGTATTGAATAATCTTCTTAAGATACCGGATGTCGCGGCAGTCAGCGCCATGGCGCAGAATACCTGCCCTGTTTGGTCGTATCAGGCTGAAGTAAACCTCACCGCGTGCGATATCATGCCTGTCATGGGTACAGCGTGCGGTTTAAACGTGACGCGCGCCGACGCTGCAGAGATGCTCGTCGCGGCATTGGCTATCATAAAAGACAGGGATGGCGGCAGCCTGCTTCTCAAATGGGCCAATTAACAGCGTCTTATTGCCGATAAAATATTATACCGGGTACACATGGTCTATTGTGTTCCCGGTTTTTTGCTCTTTACACTTATGCGGTTAATATGTAAAATATTCCTCAGAAAGAGATTATAAAGGAGAAATATTATGCCTGTTACCATTACTCGCGGCAACGCGTTGGAGTTGCTCAAAAAATATAACAAGGAACCGTTTCACATTATGCATTCCCTGACGCTGGAAGGCGTCATGAGTTGGTATGCCGATACCCTCGGATATCAAAACGACAAGGACTATTGGTCCCTTGTGGGCCTCCTGCACGACATCGATTTTGAGCTTTACCCCGAACAACATTGCCAAAAAGCACCGGAGCTCCTGCGTGAGGGCGGTGTCGGCGAGGATATGATCCGTTCAATATGCAGCCACGGTTACGGCATCTGCAACGACATAAAGCCCGAACACGAGATGGAAAAAGTCCTCTTCGCCGTCGACGAGCTGACCGGTCTCATCGGCGCTGCCGTCAGGATGCGCCCCTCCCAGAGCGCCGCTGATCTCGAGGTCTCAAGCCTGAAGAAAAAATTCAAGGACAAAAAATTCGCCGCCGGGTGCTCCCGCGACATCATCGAGCAGGGCGCTGAACTTCTCGGCTGGGATCTGGACAAGCTCTTCGACCTGACGATTCAGGCCATGCGCGCCTGCGAAGAAGACGTCAAACGGCAAACGGCGTAATTTTTAGAGGGTGATTGAAGTGGACCTGTCGAAATCAATCGATTTTCTGCTCGAAAATTCCGGCGATGTCATCAGGTACCGTCTCCGCAAGGAAATCCTTCACGACCTATCGCAAACCGAAGAAGAAAACCTCCTCGAAAAGATCATGCGGCTGCCGCATTATAAGCAGCTGGAAAAATATCAGAAGCCCGACGGCTTTATCGGCGTCGGGCTGCATTCCTATGATAAATTCCAGGAGACGCCGCTGCAGGACGCGGAAAATGCCGCGCGTCTGATCTCCTATTACGCCATACCCATGACCGTTCCCCTCGTCAGCAGGTTCGCCGAATCCTTACAGGATGAGCGCATTTTAGAAGAGGAGTTTTCATTTTGTAATCCCATTTTGAAGATGTTTAGAAATCGTCACATAGGGACGGAGAGCGGCTCCAGCCTGCAGCTTCTGATCGACGCCTGTCTGGCGCTGATGGGCTTCGGCGACAACGGCATCATTGAGAGAACGAAAAAAATCAGTTATGAGGCGTTCGAGAGAGTCCTGCCGCTCAAAAGCTTCAGCGATATCACGTCATATAACCCCAATGTCCATCGAAAATACAACTATCCGTACATATTGCCCGACACCCTTTTTCCGTGCGTTTATCACCTGCAGGTGCTATCCCATACGTTTTCCTGGCGGAACGAGCAATCCCTGAAAACGCTCGCCGACGCGCTCAACCACATCAGCGCGATCGCGCCCGAACCCATCCATATCCACGTCAGAGCCGATAATAAATATCATACGCCGTTATGGGAGCTCAGCCGCCCAATTAAACCTTACGAAACAAATTTCACCGATTATGTCTGCTACCGAAGGATCCTGACGGACATCGTTAAGCTCGGCATCGGCAGGCAGGTCGACGTCACAAGCATATCGGCCGAACGCCTGCTCGACGACCTGAAGACAGACGGTATCCTGAGGCTCGCCTTTAAAAGCGCGTCCGAAAAGAGAAAATTCAAGTCAGTGTTTGAATACCCGGGGCCGTACAACGATATCAAGCTGGAACCCGACTATAAAACCGATGTCAGCATCTGGTGCGACCTGACCTTCTGGGCGGTGCAGTTTTTGTATCTGTATGATGCCAATCTGACGCAATCGTCATCTATTATTTTAGAATGACCGGACACAGCAACGGCAGAAGAGCCGGTCTATTTCCTGAGCACGGAGGTATTCATGAAAAAAGTAGTTCTATTTTCTGTTCTTGCCATTTTTATTCTAACAGGATGCGGTGCAGTTGTACAGTCGCCGGCAACTGACGGCAACAGGCCGTCGCCTTCCGGTGTTATGGAAACACCAACGTCGACCCCTTCCCCATCATTTTCCGAAACGCCTTCCGCGGACCCGTCACCCACCGGTGAAATGCCTGATATACCGTCGTCACCCGGCTATTCTATTGAAACCGCCTCATTTTCTCAGGACGAGATTTCCATTGAATATCCCCAGATCAGGGGCCTCAGTGACAGCGCCATGGAAAAGACCATTAACGACTATATTAAAAACGATATCTGGAACAGTCAGGTTGCAGAAACAATCGACGCCTACAAGGACCTCGATATGGACATAACGCTTTCGGTCGATATGGGATACAAGGTGACGCTCAGCACCGACAAGCTGCTGAGCATTTCTTATGAAGGCTCGTCCTATATTGAGGGCGGCGTGCATCCAAACAATTATTTTTACGGCGTGACGATTGATCTCGAGAGCGCGGCACGGTTAAAGCTCTCCGATTTCGTGTCGATCGACCATACGCTTATTGAAAAGCTCAGGTCAAGCGCTAAAACCTTGCAGCTGTTCGAAAGCGCGGAGAATAACAGTGCCGTCATCGAGGAGGTCCTTTCCAATCTGGAAAACGGAGACGATCATTTTTCAATATGGGAGCTGCACAACGGAAGTGAAAAAAACTTCTGTCTGACACCGGACGCCCTTGTTGTCAACGTCTATATTTCGCATGCAGCCGGGGATTTTGTGCTCCTGGAGACTCCCGGTGACTACACAAGGATTCTCGAGCATGCGTCTTTGTATGATGATTTCTTGTGTCTTGACACAGAAAGCCTGGTCTTGAGCTTCAAGACGGAAAAATCCTCAAAAACTGTATCTGTTTGTACGGCTGAGGGTGAAGAACCTTATATCGTATATCGCTTTGGTACTCAGGATAATATTGAGCTGGAGTACAAAGCTGTAACGCCGGGTCAAATGACGTATGCCTCTGATACGGATCATTCTTTGACGTTCACAAACCATGGATATGAATATAGCATCTACCAGATATACGACGCCGGAAGCGGTGAAACACGCTTCGGCATCAAGGTCAGGGAGCTGTCGTCAGATACGGTCGCAGACATTAAGGGGACAAAAGACAGCCTGACAGGTAACCTGTTTTTCATCAGCGGCAATGCGCTGCTATGATAATGAGTGATGACAAGAAGGCTGTAGCAAAAAAACCTGAAAATAAACAGAGACGAAGTGACCTGCGAACGCAGACACTTCGTCTCTGCTTCATGTTACTGGATCATGATACGTCTTAACATGGATTCACAAAAGGCACAGTGTGTTCCAATATGTCTACCGACCGTGGATATCAGGTTTCATGTATAAATTCCTGGCAGGGGTAATCAAATACTGTCAGGAGCCTGCCCTGCGTAAAGCCCAACCGCGAATAAAACGCCCTGGCGGCCTCGCCCATCGGGTCGCCGTCGCGGTAAGTGATGACGGACACCGTTCTGCCGGACGAAAAAAGGCCGAGCATATGCATAACGAGCGCCTTAGCCGCGCCGAGGCGGCGGTACGCCGGATGCACAGCCAGGAATTCGATCTCTCCTGTTTCAGCCGAAAACGCCAGAGCTCCGACGATCTGCCGAAGCTCCTTCCTGTATTCCTCGAAATCGAGCCCGGGGAAGCTCTCCTGAACAATGAACAATAAGGACATCCAGCTGTCGAAGTCGCTTGTTTGGGAGAAGCGTATATCCATTCTCTCTTCCTCCATGTTATGACTTATTATAGCATGCTTTTATCTCCCTGTAAGCCCACTCCAGCCATTGAAGCATAATCTCGACATCCTCTGTCGTGAAGGTTGAGCCGCACCAGATGCGGAGGCCGAGGGGGGCGTCGCGGTAGGAGGCGATGTCGAAGGCGGCCTCTTCCCTCTCGAGCAGCTTGACGAGGGCTTTAACCTGTTCCGCCGGCAAGTCAAGCGTCAGACAGACGCTGGTGTTGGAACGGATTTGCTTATCTTCAACGAGAAAATGAATCCAGTCGTGGGCAGAGACAAACCTTTCGTTGGCCGTCAGGTTGTTTTTACTGATACGCATCAGGCCTTTCAGCCCGCCGACGGAATTCGCCCACTCCAAGGCCTTCAGAAAATCTTCGTTGCAGAGCATGGACGGCGTATTGATCGTGGAACCTTCGAAAATCTCCAGGTTTATTTTCCCGTTCTGCTTAAGCTGGAATATTTTCGGGACAGGCCAGGAGTGTCAATTTTGTTCCAGGGCATTTCCATGGCAAAGACGGCGGAGGTGGCGTCGCAGATGGTTAGTCCCTGTCTGTCGGAGGGGATGAAAAGCCGTTCGGGACTTTGACGCCGAGGCGATTGTTTCAGCGAGTTTTGATTTGCCCAGCGCGCTACGGTGGGACCGACCCAGTGGAGCGTCTTTTAGTACAGTGAGATTGTAGCCCGGATACTTCGCGCAGGGGCCCGAGGAGAAATTGGGGTTGCGGGGTTTCAAAGCGGGCTTTGTGTTCATGTTTTGGCCTCCATTCAATATACTTAAAAATGCAAAAATCCCGTCCCCAAAAAGGGACGGGAAAGGTAATCCCGTGGTGCCACCCTTATTCCCGCAGGGAGCGTAAT
>CAZVLO010000119.1:0-8000 GCA_964628265.1 uncultured Papillibacter sp. | reverse complement strand
CCCGGAAATTTCGAAAGAGCCATAAGGCCGAATACAAAGGCGATATTTCTCGAATCGCTCGGCAATCCGAACTCAGATATCATCGATCTTGAGGCGGTTTCGGAAATTGCGCACAGGAATGGGATACCTGTCATCATTGACAACACATTCGCAACGCCATATCTGTTTAGGCCCATCGAATACGGCGCGGACATCGTCGTCCACTCGGCGACAAAATTCATCGGCGGGCACGGAACGGTGATGGGAGGTGTGATTATTGACGGCGGGAAATTCGACTGGGCGCAGAACGATAAGTTCCCCGGCCTTTCCAAACCCAACCCGTCTTATCACGGTATCGTCTTTACGGAAGCGGCGGGAAACCTCGCATATATCATAAAAATACGCACCACTCTGATGAGGGATACCGGGGCGACCATCAGCCCGTTCAACTCATTTTTACTCCTGCAGGGGCTGGAAACGCTTTCGCTCCGCGTCGAACGTCACGTGGAAAACGCACTTAAGGTAGTGGAGTACCTCAAAAACCATCCGCAGGTCGAACGGGTTAACCACCCCTCCCTGGCATCCGGAAAGGTGAAGGAACTCTATGACAGGTATTATCCGGGCGGCGGCGCGTCGATTTTCACGTTTGAAATCAAGGGTTCGGAGGAACAGGCCAAGAAATTTACGGAATCTCTTGCGCTCTTCTCGCTGCTTGCAAACGTCGCCGACGTAAAGTCGCTTGTCATCCATCCTGCTTCGACCACGCATTCGCAGCTCACATCTGAGGAATTGCTTCGGGCAGGCATCAAGCCAACAACAATCAGGCTTTCTATCGGCACGGAACATATTGACGATATCATCGCTGACCTTGCGCACGGTTTCGATTCAATAAAATGAAAAGGAGATAAACGTCATGTCAAGAATATATAAATCCATCGACCAACTGATTGGAAAAACCCCGCTGCTTGAGCTCACAAATTTCGAAAAGGCAAACAATCTCGGCGCCACCATACTCGCAAAGCTTGAGTACTTCAACCCTGCCGGCAGCGTCAAGGACAGGATCGCCAAAGCAATGATCGACGACGCGGAATCAAAGGGCTTATTGAAAAAGGGTTCCGTCATTATCGAGCCGACCAGCGGGAATACCGGAATTGGGCTCGCCTCGGTTGCGGCGGCAAGAGGCTACAGGATTATCATCACAATGCCCGAGACAATGTCGATTGAGCGCAGGAGCCTGATGAAGGCATACGGCGCGGAGATCGTCTTGACGGAAGGCGCCAAAGGCATGAAGGGGGCAATTGCCAAAGCCGACGAGCTCGCGAAGGAGATCCCAAACAGCTTTATACCGGGACAGTTTGTCAACCCGGCAAACCCTGCGATACACCGCGCTGCAACAGGCCCGGAAATCTGGGAAGATACCGATGGAAATGTGGATATTTTTGTAGCTGGAGTTGGAACTGGAGGCACCGTTACGGGAGTCGGCGAATATCTGAAGTCCAAAAATCCTGCTATAAAAATTGTCGCGGTTGAGCCCGCTGCGTCGCCTGTGCTTTCGACCGGCGTTGCCGGTCCGCATAAGATTCAGGGAATCGGTGCCGGTTTTGTGCCGGAGGTTTTGAATCCCAAAATATATGATGAGATCATAACGGTTGAAAACGACGCTGCTTTCGCGACTGGTAAGCAAATCGGCAAGACTGACGGCGTGCTTGTCGGAATATCGTCCGGAGCCGCGGTCTGGGCAGCGGCAGAACTTGCCAAAAGGCCGGAAAACAAAGGTAAAGTTATCGTGGCCCTGCTTGCTGACACCGGCGAACGGTATCTCTCAACCCCGTTGTTTGCAGACTAACTTAAGCGGCGTAAATTAAGGTTATGGACAGCAACGCTGCCCATAACCTTATTGCCGTATTTAAATGTGAATTCTTTAAGGATGATGACAATGAACAGTAAAAATCACGGATTATATCAAAAATATTTTGAAGGACAAACATTTGATTTAACCTTCCAAGTACCCGGAATCCCGGAACAAAAGATCTATGTCCGTCGTTTTCAGCCTCCGGTCAGGCTGATCATTTTAGGCGGTGGATATGTGGCGCAATCTCTATGTCGATTTGCCTCCGCGCTGGAATTTGAAATAACCATAACAGACGACCGGCCGGCATTTGCCAATTCCGGAGCTTTCCCTCAGGCAAAGAACATTCTCTGCGACACATTTTCCAATGCGATTGTAAACATGCAGATTACAGAGTATGACTTCGTGGCTGTTGTGACCAGAGGACACAAGCATGACGCCGACTGTCTTCGCCTGATCCTGAAAGGAAACATACCGGAATATGTTGGCCTGATCGGGTCCAAACGCCGCGTGCAGGGGCTTTTCGACCTGCTGGAGGAAGAAGGGTTCAGCAGAGAGCGGATGAGCCGGATTCATACCCCGATCGGTCTTCCGATCGGAGCTGTCACTCCGGATGAAATTGCAATCTCCATACTGGCCGAGCTGATTCAGTTCCGCAGAAGGCGTGTGCTATTTTGCGATAGCGGGATTCTTGAGCAAACCAATGTTGATCCTTCCTTCCTGCGATACCTGGACGGCAATGAAGAAAAAGCCGTTGCGGTTGTAGTGGAACGCAGAGGCTCAACGCCTGTTAAAACCGGTGCGATCATGGCTGTTAACAGGCTTGGACAGACATTCGGAACGGTTGGCGGCGGTTGCGGAGAACACGAGGTGGTAATGGCCGCGCTTCGTGTATTGCGGTCAGGAAATAATGAACTGATCACGGTGGATATGACAAACGATGTTGCCGAGGATGAAGGAATGGTGTGCGGCGGTAAGATGCAGGTAATTATTTGTAGAGCGAGCGGTTCATTTGCGGATGAAGCGAAATTACCTTAGGCAATAAATTAGACAGCTTGTCAGTATAACATGCGGTATGAAAAGGGTGGGAAAATATAATGACAGGAATAATACAGGAATAATACTGGAAGAAAAATACGCTGACGCATTCGGTGAAAGCCAGGAAAAAGATATTTTACGACAACGGAGAATAATGCGTGCCGTCCGACCTGCGGACAGCCGCAGAGCATGCGCAATTTATGGCCATTCCCCTATATGGTCATAAATTGCAACTTATAATAACGGAGATTGATAAGGATGAAAGTATATGCGGATAACGCGGCGACCACACGGATGAGCCGCACGGCAATAAACGCTATGTTACCGTACATGGAGACAATTTACGGCAACCCCTCCAGTCTTCATTCAAACGGTCAGGAGGCTGCCGAAGCCTTGCAGAAAGCCAGGGAGGTCATGGCAAAGCGCCTCGGCTGCGAAGCAAGGGAAATCACATTTACGTCCGGCGGCAGCGAGGCCGACAATCAGGCGATCATTTCCGCCGCTATGCTCGGAGAACGGAAGGGCAAGAAGCACATAATTTCAACTGCATTCGAGCATCACGCGGTCCTGCACACGCTTAGAAAGCTTGAACGACAGGGCTTTGAAATTACGCTTCTTGACGTTCATGAAAACGGCGTCGTCACCCCGGAAGAGGTTGCGTCCTCTATCCGGGGAGACACCTGCCTTGTATCGGTCATGTATGCCAACAACGAAATCGGCACAATTCAGCCGATTGCCGAAATTGGCACCGTCTGCAAGGAAAAAGGCGTCCTCTTTCATACCGATGCGGTACAGGCTGCGGGGCATCTGCATATCGACGTAAAGGCACAGAACATCGATATGCTGTCGCTGTCCGCGCATAAGTTCCATGGCCCGAAAGGTATCGGCGCGCTCTATGCTCGAAAAGGCATCCAGCTCGCAAACCTCATCGAAGGCGGCGCGCAGGAGCGCGGCAAGCGCGCTGGAACGGAGAACGTACCCGCGATCATGGGTATGGCAGTGGCTTTTGAGGAAGCTTGCGGGACTATCGACGAAAATACCGCAAAGGTTTCCGCGCTTCGGGACAAGCTTATCGACGGGCTTTCAAAAATACCGCATTCGATTTTGAACGGCGACCGCCAGCCCAGACTTCCCGGCAACGTGAATTTCTGCTTCGAGGGCGTCGAGGGCGAATCGCTGCTTCTGCTTCTTGACCAGAAAGGCGTCTGCGCTTCGTCGGGTTCGGCGTGCACCTCCGGCTCGCTCGATCCAAGTCACGTGCTTCTCGCTATCGGCAGACCTCATGAAATCGCTCACGGCTCCCTCCGCCTGTCGCTCTGCGAATGGAATACCGAAGAAGAAATTGACCATATCCTGAAGGTCGTTCCGGAAGTGGTCTCCTATCTGCGCAATATGTCGCCCGTCTAGCGCGATCTGGTGAGCGGTAAAAAACAATTCATGCTTTAAGAAAGGATTATTATTATGGCATTATACAGCGAAAAAGTAATGGATCATTTTACGCATCCGAGAAATGTCGGCATCATTGAGGAGGCAGACGGCGTCGGCGAGGCCGGCAGCGCGGTATGCGGCGACATGATGAAAATGTACCTGAAAATTAAGGACGGGATCATTGAGGACGTGAAGTTCGAAGCTTTCGGCTGCGGCTCGGCCATCGCTTCCAGCTCAATGGCGACCGAGATGATAAAAGGCAAACCGCTTTCCGAAGTGCTGACCGTTACGAACAAAGCAGTGACCGAGGCTCTGGACGGCCTTCCGGCTCATAAGCTGCACTGTTCCATCCTTGCCGAAGAGGTGATAAAAGCCGCCGTTCAGGACTACTACGACAAAAATGGCATCGCGTACGACCATTCACAGTTCTCCGACTGCGAAAACTGTGAATCTTGCAGTATATGACCACACGTGAAATGCAGGACGAGATCCTGCGGCTGAAAAAAGAAAACGACATCTGTATTCTGGCGCACGCCTATCAGAGTCAGGATATCTGGGAGGTTGCCGACTACGTCGGAGACTCCTTTGGTCTAAGTCAGCAGGCGGCGAAAGCAACGCAAGGCACGGTCCTGCTGTGCGGCGTCAGATTCATGGCTGAAACGGTAAAAATCCTGTCGCCCGATAAGACGGTTTTGCTGTCTCATTCCGACGCGGGTTGCCCCATGGCAGACCAGATGGATAAAGGCCTGATCTTACAGATGAAAGAAATGTATCCCGGTTACGCCGTCGTCGCATACATCAATACGACGGCGGAGCTGAAAACCGTCTGCGACGTCTGCGTGACCTCCTCCTCCGCCGTTAAAATCGTGCGGAAAATTGAAAACCCGGACATTCTTTTCGTCCCTGACTGCAATCTCGGCGACTGGATCGCGAAGCAGGTCCCTGATAAAAACTTGAAGCTCGTTCGCGGCGGCTGCCCGACGCATCTGCGTATGACGGTCAAGGATGTGGAAAAGGCGCGCAAGATTCATCCGGACGCGCTCCTTCTGCTGCATCCCGAGTGCCATCCTTCCGTGACCGCGCTTGCCGATTATGTGGGGAGCACAACCGGCATCATGTCTTACGCAGAAAAAAGTGAGGCGAAAGAATTCATTATCGGCACCGAAAACAGCATCGCTGCGCATCTTCAATTCAAATGTCCCGGAAAATGGTTCTATCCGCTGTCAAAGGACAGTGTCTGCCACAACATGAAACTCACGACGCTCCCCGACGTGTACGGTTGCGTCAAAGGTTCAGGTGGCGAGGAAATAGATCTGCCCCCCGATGTAATTGCCGGAGCGAAAAAATGCATCGACGAAATGCTGAGGCTGGGGAATGAATAAAAAAGCACTGATCGCCATGAGCGGCGGCGTGGATTCAAGCGTTGCCGCTTTGCTGATGAAAGAGAATGGCTATGATTGCGTCGGCGCCACGATGCGTCTTTTTCAGAACGAAGACGCGGGCATACCGCGCGAGAAATCCTGCTGCTCGCTCGGCGACGTCGAGGACGCGCGCAGCGTGGCGTACAGCCTTGGCATACCGTATTACGTTTTTCATTTCATGGACGATTTCAGCTCCCAGGTCATCGGCCGCTTCATTTCCGCTTACGAAAACGGGACCACGCCCAATCCGTGCATCGACTGTAACCGAACCATGAAGTTCGGCAAACTGTATCAGCGCGCCGTGCTACTGGGATGCGACTGAATTATGACCGGCCATGACGCACGTATTGAGAGAGAACATGGACGGTACCTTCTGAAAAAGGCGGCAGACGATGCCAAAGACCAGAGCTATGTTCTGTACTTCATGACGCAGGAGCAACTGGCTCATACGCAGTTTCCCCTTGGGAATATGCGAAAGGCAGAGATCCGAAAAATCGCTGAAGAGCATGGTTTCGTCAACGCCCGCAAGCATGAAAGCCAGGACATCTGCTTTGTGCCCGGCGGCGACTATGTGCCGATTATCGAGATGCATACGGGCAGGACATATCCGCATGGAAACTTTATTGATTGCAACGGTAACATTCTCGGTGAACACAAAGGCATCATCCGATATACGATTGGCCAAAGGAAAGGCCTCGGCCTGGGGCTCGGCGAGCGAATGTATGTGTGCGAAAAGAGCGCAGCCGGCAACACGGTAACGCTCGGCAAAAACGAAGACCTGTTTTCAAAAAAGATGGACGCGACTGACTTCAACTGGGTTGCCTTCGACGAGCCTCCGGAAAAGATGCGTGTCAGGGCGAAGATACGTTACAGACAGCCCGAGCAGTGGGCAACCGTAGAATCCGCCGGCGCCGACGCGGTCCGCGTCGTCTTCGACGAGCCGCAGCGCGCCGTCGCGAAAGGACAGGCCGTAGTGTTATACGATAATGACGTTGTTGTGGGCGGAGGAACCATCTGCTGAGTTATATCGTTTGATTTTCCTATCAGCCCTGTGGTATAATAGGTTAAGATACGGAGGTGCTGTATTATGATGATATCGACAAAAGGAAGATATGCTCTGCGCATGATGGTAGACCTCTCGGAGAACAACTCGGATGCTTATATTCCTTTGAAAGACATTGCCGAACGGCAGGAAATATCACAAAAATACCTTGAAAGCATCATGACAGTGCTTTCAAAGGCGGGTTTTGTCGATGCACTCCATGGAAAAGGCGGGGGCTATCGATTGAATCGATCTCCAAATGAATATACCGTTGGCAGCGTTTTGAAGTTGACGGAGGGAACTCTCGCGCCGGTTGCCTGCCTGGAACACGAGCATAATGAATGTGATCGAGCGGCAAATTGCAGAACGCTCCCAATGTGGACCGAGTTGGACCGCTTGATAAACGATTACCTTGAGGGAGTCACGGTGGGAGATTTGGTAAAAAACATTTCATCCGGCGACTATATCATATAAAAAGTCATTCACCCCGGAATGTAATTCCCTGTCACTTTTCCGGCCAACTGCACCGGCACCGAGACGGTATGATACGGTCCGGCGCCGTCGCACGAATCGATGATATCGATAAAGTGCAGAATGACAGTGAACTGTCCAAGACGCTCGAAAATGAGGAGAAAAACCATCATCCGGAGAACGTAGAATTAAAATAGAACCGCAGATAAAAAAATACACCCCGGAAACCCTGATATATCAAGGTTTCCGGGGATTTTTGCAATCATTCCCACTCAATGGTGGCGGGCGGCTTGGAGGTAATGTCGTAGACAATCCGGTTGATGGAGCCAACCTCGTTGACGATCCGGACCGAGACCCGGTCCAGCACGTCGTAAGGGATTCTCGCCCACTCCGCGGTCATAAAATCGGTGGTGGTCACCGCCCGGAGGGCAAGGGTGTAGTCGTAGGTCCTGCCGTCCCATGACGCCAACCGACCGCATATTGGTGAGAACGGCAAAATACTGGTTGATTTTGTCGGCATAGCCGGCTTTGGAGACCTCATCCCGGAAAATGAAATCCGCCTCCCGGAGAAGATCCAGCTTTTCCCGGGTAATCTCCCCAATCACCCGGATGGCCAGGCCGGGGCCGGGGAACGGCTGGCGCATGACCAGGGAATCCGGCAGGTTCAGCTCCCGCCCCAGCTGCCGCACCTCGTCCTTAAACAGCATGCGCAGCGGCTCGATGATCTCCTTGAAATCCACATGGTCCGGCAGGCCTCCCACGTTGTGATGGC
>CAZVLO010000118.1:0-8030 GCA_964628265.1 uncultured Papillibacter sp. | reverse complement strand
TGAGGTCCCATGCTCAGCTTTTGCTAAACATGGGACCTTTGTCTACAGTCTGAGAGACATTGGCCGATAGGCCAATGTCTCTTTGACACCCCGTCGATCCGCTGACAGGTAAGCAGCATTTTTTTGGGGAGATAATATTATGAAAATCGGGGCGTATCAGTTCGCTGTTACAGGGGATATTCAGAGTAACTTGAATAAAATACAGAAAGCAATTATCGAGGCTTCAGGTAATGGGGTTCGGTTACTTGTATTTCCCGAATGTGCCTTGACTGGATATCCGCCACTGAAAATAGCATCTCCCAAGGATATCGATTTTGCTTTGGTGGAAAATAGCCTTGATAAGCTGCGTGACCTATCACGAGAGTACGGAATCTATTTATTTATTGGTTCAGTATTTCGGGAAAATGATATGTATTATAACAGTGTCGTTGCCATTTCTCCCGTTGAAGATGCCTTGCCTCCGTATCATAAACGAGCGTTATGGGGGTGGGATGTTGATAATTTCATTCCGGGTGACAACAAGGGAATATACGAAATCGATGGGCTCCGAATCGGTATAAGGGTATGCTTTGAGGTCAGGTTTCCTGAGTATTTCAGAGAGCTGTTCAAAGAACGAACTGTTTTTAACATCGTTTCTTTCTGTGATGTTTCCGACAAGGATGATGTTGAAAGGTACGGTATCATTAAAGCCCATCTCATTACAAGAGCAGCTGAAAATGCCTGCACAATACTGTCTGTTAATGACATTGCCCCATATCAAACGGCACCGACAGCTGTTATTAATGAAGATGGCCAAGTCCTTGAGGAACTGCCGCGCAATAGTGAACAGATGCTTATCTTTAATTATGACGAACATCCATTGTCTTTTAGCGCGAAGGGACGGAAAACCGTGACAGAGCGAATGGTGATTGCTCATTAATTTATGGACTCATTAAACAAGCATTAGTGTTTCTTATAACAGTGAAAGGAGGGCAGACGCCCTCTTTTCACTGTAGTTCAAGCAAATATGTCAGCGTCGGCATTTTTTATCAGCCGTCTGGTTACAATGTGAGTGTACATTTCACAGAAATCGGGCGGTTATATGACATTCAACGAATTATACACCGAGCTTATCAAGTCGTCGGCAGGCAGCGGACACAATACGTATGCGGAAACGCTGCTGATGAACAAGGGGCATGCCGGCATCGACTGCCTCCTGTACCCGCAGCGGCACGCGCCGGTTTGGAAAACGGAACCCTGCAACTGCGGCGGGGACGGGACGCCGGAATGCGTCCGGCGCTGCATATTCAACGCCATCCGGCGCGGCGCGGACGGTGCGCTTGTGATTGATCCGGCCTTATGCGTCGGCTGTTCCGAGTGCATAAAGGCGTGCACCTCAGGCAAGCTCACCGCCAGCCGGGACGTGCTGCCGGTGCTGGACGCGCTGAAATACGCTGAAGGCCCCGTTTATGCCATGGTCGCGCCGGCTGTGGCCGGACAGTTCGGGAACATATCCATGGGTACGCTCCGGTCGGCCTTCAAGGCCATCGGGTTTGCAGGTATGGTGGAGGTGGCGCTGTTTGCCGATATTCTGACGCTGAAGGAAGCGCTCATATTTGACAAAAAGATCAAGACCGACGAGGACTTTATGCTCACCAGCTGCTGCTGCCCCATCTGGATCGCCATGGTGCGGCGCGGTTATTCACAGTATATGAGCAAGCTCCCGGATTCCGTCTCGCCGATGGTGGCCTGCGGCCGGGCCGTCAAGCGGCTGGAGCCGTCGGCGGTGACGGTCTTCATCGGTCCGTGCCTGGCGAAAAAGGTTGAGGCCCGCGATAAGGACATCGCGGACGCCGTCGATTTTGTCCTGACTTTTGAAGAGATCCGGGACATTTTTGACGCATTCCATATTGATTTTTCGTGGCTTGATGAGGACGAGAAGGAGCATTCTTCAAAGGCGGGCAGGATTTACGGTAAGACCGGCGGTGTCAGCGAAGCGGTGCGGGACACCGTCCGGCGCCTCAATCCGCGCCGCCATATCGACGTACGGGCGGAGCAGGCCGACGGGACAAAAGACTGCCGCGCGCTGCTGCAGCGCCTCCAGGAGGGAAAAGTCACAGCCAACTTTCTGGAGGGTATGGGCTGCGAAGGCGGCTGCACCGGCGGGCCGAAGGTACTGATTGAACCGGAGGATGGAAAGTGTTATGTAAACATGTATGCGAAAGCCTCCGCCTTTGAAACACCCCTGGACAATCCCAATGTGCGCGAGATGCTGCAGCGCCTTGGCTTTGAGTCCATCGAGCGCCTTCTCAGCGATACGCTTTTCACCCGCAACGTTGAGGATCTGGCGGTGAAATGAGAATGAAGCTCAGAAAAACAAGCGAACACAGTTCACCGCTGCGCTGTCATTGAAGTCATGCCGCAGCGGCGAACTGTGTTCACTGCTATCGTGTGATCGCCTGCCCTTTTTTATTTCACGTCCGACGCCGCCGCTTCCGGCGGTTGGGGAAGACGGTACTTGCCACGTATTTGTGGAAAAACATTTCGGCGACACCGAGAACGATGGCGCTGATGATCGCGTCGCCCACCGTAATACCTCCGTAATACGGCACGTAATTAAACAGCCAGATCGTCAAAAACGCCAGAACAGCGTCGCTGAGGACCGCAACCGTATTGTTTGATACGGGCAGGATCAGCAGGTCGCCGACCACGTACGAAATAATTGTCACGGCCGCCGATATGACGAGGATCTGGACGACCGACAGCGTCGTCATGAGACTTAACAGGATCTCCAACAGCACAAGAACGACGATAAACTTCAGAATAATTGCCACGATATGTTTCATCAATTTCACCTCTTCATTAGCGTTGCCATGTCCCGGCGCCACTATGGCAGTTAAATTATTGAAACATATTTGAAATGTATATGTTTCGTTATTTTCCTGCAAAATATCATCGTATTGAAATCGGCTGTCTGAGGTAAAAATGCTGACGCTTTTAAAGAATTTGAAATGCTGCTGCCCGGCGCCTGCCGGTGAAAAAGACATCCTCATCACCGGCAGCGCGATATGTAGAATGACACCGCCCGGAATACTGCGCGACCATCCGCTTGCGGATTGTATTATTGACTGCCGGGGCCTGTATGCCTTCCCGGGCTTAATCGACCAGCATGTCCATGTCGCCGGAGCGAGCGGAGAACAGGGCTTTCAGAGCCGGACAAAGGAGCTGGAGGCGGAAGCTCTGTTCAATGCTGGTATCACGACGGCTGTCGGGCTCCTGGGGGCAGACGGTATCACGCGCAGCATGGAGAACCTTTTTGCCAAGGCAAAAGCGCTGGAAGGGGAAGGCCTCACGACATTCATTTATTCGGGCAGCTACTGGATACCGCCCGTTACGCTGACCGGAAGTCTTCTGAGGGATATCACCTATATTGATAAGGTTATCGGCGCGGGAGAGATTGCCATATCCGATCACCGGTCCTCCAATCCCGGCGCAAGGGACCTGATTCATATCGCCGCCCAAGTCCATCTGGGCGGGTTGATCGCCGGGAAAAGGGGGGTTGTCCACCTGCACGTGGGCGACGGGAAGGGCGGCCTGACGCCGCTCTCGGAGGCGTTGGCGCAGTCCGACCTGCCGGCGGAAATGTTCATCCCGACACATCTGAACAGGAATCCGCGTCTATTCCGGCAGGCTGTCGAATACGGCAGGGCTGGCAGCCGCCTTGACCTGACGGCCGGGGAAAAGGACGGGCTGCCCGTCCCGGACGCTGTCGCGTTGCTTGTCGCGGAAGGTGTTGCCCTGTCGCGCGTCACGGTCAGCTCGGACGCCGGAGGCAGTATTCCCTCGGGCGGTATCGCACAGCCGTCGGCATTATTTGACGATTTTGCGGAAATAATAAAACAATCGATTCTTTCTCCGGCGGAAGCTGTCCGTTTGTTTACGGAAAATCCGGCGAAAACGCTCGGTATCTACCCGAAAAAAGGCGCTCTCCGGGAAGGGAGCGACGCCGATATACTAATAACAGATAAGGAGTATCATTTGAAAATGCTCTTCAGCATGGGAAAAAGAGTGGTGAGCCGTACATGACAATAAACAGTCCGAAAGGCTGCCTGATTATGATCGGCGGGGCGGAGGACAAGACGGAGGGGTGCGTCATACTCCGGCAGGCGGCGGAGATGCTTAAGGGGCAGGAAATGCTCACGGTGCTGACAACTGCCACTGAAAAGCCGGAGGAAGTCGGACAGAATTATCAGACAGTGTTTCACAGCCTTGGCGTCGGCAATGTGCGGATTCTGAACATCACCACCCGTGACGAGGCCAACAGCGACGAAACGAGCGGACAAATCAGAAGCTCCAAATGCGTATTTATGACAGGCGGGGACCAGCTCCGCCTTACCAGTATACTTGGCGGCACGCAGGCAGGATACGAGCTGAAGAGCCTGTACGATGCAGGCGGTATCGTCATGGGCACCAGCGCCGGGGCGTCTGTCATGAGCGCTACAATGATTGTCAACGGGGACGATAACGAGCCGGCGAAAAAATGCACGCTGAAAATGGCCCCCGGTCTCGGACTTGTTGACGGCGTTATTATCGATCAGCATTTTGACCAGCGGGGCCGGTTCGGGCGGCTCATGTGCGGCGTGGCGGAGAATCCGGTCGCCATCGGCATCGGTATCGATGAGGACACGTCCGTCAAGCTGATGCCCGACATGCATTTCGAGGTCTTGGGCACAAACGCCGTCACTGTTATCGACGGGACGACGATCCAAAGCTCCAATGTATCGGAGCTCCGGCAAAACGAAATACTCGCCATTGCGGGCGTTACGGTCCATATCCTGCCTCAGGGCTACGGGTATGATCTTATGAGCAGAAAGGTTATGCGTTTTTGAAAAAATGAAGACAAATCAAATAAGGATCCTTGAACTCACAGGCTTCAGCGGAAAAAACATCTACAGTCTCAGGCCTGTTATGAAAATGACCGTCGATATCGGAGACTACGGCGATACCCCCACGAAGGATATTCCCATGTTCAATGAAAAGCTCCTGAAGCTGCTGCCGGGCCTGAAAAAGAACTGCTGCGGGCTCGGTTATGTGGGCGGTTTTGCAGACAGGCTGAAGGAGGGCACGTATCTGGCCCACGTACTGGAGCATGTGATCCTCGAAATGCAGTATGAGCTGGGTTATGACGTCAGCTTCGGGAAAACGAGAACAATCAAGGCGCCGTCACTGTATTATCTTGTTTTTGAGTATCGGAACGAAGTCTGCGGCATGGAATGCGCGAAGGTCGCCGTATTCATCCTCAATCATCTGCTGACAGGCAAGGATATCCTGATCGGCGAGTTTTTGGAGTACCTTAAAAAAATCTCCGTGGAGGCGGAGCTGGGCCCGTCGACGGAAGCCATCGTCAACGAGGCGAAAAACCGCGGCATACCGGTGACAAGGATCGGCCATGAGAGCCTTGTCCGGCTGGGCTACGGCAGGAACAGCCGTCTTGTGGAATCAACGCTGACGGACGCCACAGCCTGTAT
This sequence comes from uncultured Papillibacter sp., assembly GCA_964628265.1. GTDB lineage: Bacteria > Bacillota > Clostridia > Oscillospirales > Oscillospiraceae > Sporobacter. The sequence continues at coordinate 2,523 of CAZVLO010000118.1, read as the reverse complement.
CTGTGCGGACATCTCAAGCAACAAGCAGCTGTCAAAGTATTTGCTCAGCGAGCAGAGCATCCCCGTACCCTATGGCAAGGTAGTGTTTTCGGAAATATCCGCCCTGATGGCAGCCGGGCAAATTGGTATGCCGGTTGTGGTCAAACCGCTGGACAGCAATCAGGGCAAGGGCGTCCGCCTGAATCTCAACTCCTGCGGAGAGATCAAAGAAGCCTTTGTATGCGCGTCAAAATATTCAAACGGCGTCATCGTCGAGCAGTTTATGAAAGGCCGGGATTACCGTGTCCTGGTCGTGGGCAGCCGGGTCGCGGCTGTGGCGCAGCGTGTCCCCGCCCATGTTAAGGGTGACGGGTGTCATACGGTCAGGGAACTGGTTGACAGCGTCAACAAAGACCCGCGCCGGGGTGAGCGCCATGAGCGGCCGCTGACGAAAATCCGGCTGGATGACGTGGCTGTGGCCCTGCTGAAGAAATCCGGCCTGACGCCGGAGACTGTCCCGAAAGACGGAGAGACCGTCCTGCTCCGTGAAAACGGCAATCTGTCCACCGGCGGTACGGCGGTGGACTGCACGGATATCATCCATCCGGACAACGCCGAACTGGCCGTCCGGGCGGCAAATGCCCTTGGGATTGATATCGCCGGTGTTGACATCGTGGCTGAAGATATCTCCCGGTCAATTCTGGACAGCGGTGGTGTGATTGTCGAGGTCAACACAGCGCCCGGTATCCGGATGCACCTCTACCCCTCCGAAGGGACGCCCCGCAATGTAGCCGGGGATATCGTCGATTACCTGTTCCCAAATGATGAGACGGTCAGGTTTCCCATTGTCTCAGTGACGGGGACCAACGGGAAAACAACGGTGGCGCGGCTGATTCAGCATGTGCTGATAACGACGGGCAGGACGGTAGGTCTGACCAGCACGAACGGTACTTTTGTGGGTCATAAATGTATCGCCCGGGGCGACAATTCGGGGCCCGTGAGCGCCCGATCACTTTTAGCGAACAAGGCCATCACCGCGGCCGTTTTGGAAACGGCCCGCGGCGGCATCGTCCGGGAAGGCCTCGGATACGAAGCCGCTGATATGGGCGTCATCACGAACATTACAGAGGACCATCTCGGCCTTGACGGCGTTGAGACGCTGGAGGATCTGGTTTTTGTAAAATCCCTTGTGGCCGAGGCCGTCAAGGACGGCGGCGCGGCCGTTTTGAATGCCCACGACCCGTCAACGCCGTCAATTCTGGCAAGAGTCAATAAGCTTGAAAACATCACCGTCCGGCCAATCCTGTTCTACAATGGCACATTTGACGCCGCGGCATGTGACCTTGCCGACTGCGTCCGGGTGTTCAATGACGGCGGCTGGATTCGCGTGCGGGACGGCAGGAAAACCATCAATATTATACACGTGCGGGAAATCCCGATCACGCTGGGCGGCCTCGTGGAATGCAATATTGAAAACGCGCTGGCGGCAACAGCCGCGCTGTACGGACTTGGCGTTGCGGTGGATATGATCAAGGGCGGCCTGATGAGTTTTACAGACAACGCCGGGCGCTTTGAGCTGTACCATTATAACGGCGCGATGATCATGCTGGACTACGGGCATAACCCGGCCGGCTATCACAACGTCATCAAAACCTGCGCGAATCTGGAGCACAAACGCCTCGTTGGCGTGATTGGCATGCCGGGAGACCGCAATGATTCGGCTATACAGACCGTCGGCCGGCTGTCCGCTTCTGCCTTCGACCACCTCATCATTAAGGAGGATGCCGATAAACGTGGCAGGTCGCCGGGCGAAGTGGCCGGGCTGCTTCGTGGCGCCGTTCTTGGCGCGGGCTTCCCCTTATCACGGGCGTCTGTCATCGAGGACGAGCTTGAGGCACTGAAAAAAGCCGTGACCGAAGCGAGAGACGGCGACCTGATTGTGATCTTCTACGAAAAGCTCAGGCACCTGCAAAAGTACCTGGAAGCCATCGGCGCACAAAAGCACTATATCACCGCTGCCAGCCTCGCCGCCGCCGGCCTCGTATAATCAGAATAATTTAAATAGTCAAGACCGCTGGTATAAATCCATACCGGCGGTCTTCTTCCTGTTCCTAAGAATCCACCCGCATCCGCCCGTCATCCACCCGCCAGAGATTGTCTCATCACGGGTTCAGGTATAAAATGGATATAGGGTTTTATTAAATCACAAACAGGAGATGTATCATGGCACTCAAAAACAAACAGCGCCGACGAACCGCCCGAACACGCTCGATGGGCCCAACCCCGCGGAAATGGCCGGAAACAATGGAGGAACTCAATGCGCTGGCCCCGTCAAATTTATCGGCGGTGTCAGTAAACTCTGTTGCCGCAAACTTGCCGTATAACCCTGCGGCAGTCCGCCCGGGTCCTGCCCAATACGCACAGCAGCAAAGCGCCCAACAGCCGCTCTGGACGCCTGCGCCGCAGACGGCAAACGACATGCAGGTACGTCAAAGGCTTCCGAACGCTCCGTACCTGTCATTGACCGGGCGCGGACCGCTGCAG